>JAUVHU010000018.1 GCA_030593145.1 Desulfobacteraceae bacterium | reverse complement strand
GAGATGGTAATGCCCGGAGACAATATAAGTATTGATGCTGCGTTGATAACCCCGATAGCAATGGAGACGGAATTAAGGTTTGCGATAAGGGAAGGTGGTCGGACAGTTGGAGCCGGCGTGGTAAGCGAAATAATTGAATAGTTTGGAAAGATTAAAATAATGATAATGAACACAAAAATCAGGATCAGATTAAAGGCATATGATCATAAGCTTCTGGATCAGTCGGCGTTAGATATTGTTGATACAGCCCAAAAGACAGGAGCAAAAGTGGTCGGCCCCATACCGCTTCCAACAAGGATAAATAAATATTGTGTTCTTCGATCTCCTCATGTTGATAAGAAGTCAAGAGAACAGTTTGAAATCAGAACGCACAAACGGCTTTTAGACATTCTGGAGCCTACCCAGCAAACGGTTGATGCTTTAATGAAACTGGATCTTTCTCCAGGAGTTGATGTGGAGATAAAACTTTAGTCGAGCAGGAAATTTGGTCGAGTTGTTAACCACTCGACTACTCGACCAATACTATGATGTCCCATAGGAAAATATAAAAATCATGTGTAGTGGATTAATAGGAAGAAAATTAGGGATGATGAGTATTTTTTCCCCTGAAGGCAAATACATGCCTGTGACGGTGCTGAAGCTTGGTCCGTGTGTTATTACTCAGATAAAGGCGGTTGCCGGTGATGGATACAATGCTCTTCAGCTAGGTTTTGGTGAGAGAAAAAAATCTCGTACAAACAAGCCTATAGAAGGCCATCTAAAAAAGAGTGGAGGGGGTTGTTTCGCATTGCTGCGGGAAATTCCTGTGGACAATCCGGATGAATATGATCTTGGACAGACGGTAAATCTGGAAATATTTAAGGTCGGTGAACGGGTTAATGTTACCGGTATAACAAAAGGACGGGGTTTTGCAGGTGTAATTAAGAGACATGGATTTCATGGCGGAAAGAAAACTCATGGCAGTCATAGTCATAGAATTCCAGGATCAATTGGCTGTAGCGCATGGCCTGCAAAGGTTATTAAGGGGAAGAAAATGCCGGGTCATTACGGCAATGAACAAAAGACAGTTAAAAATCTGGAAATTGTTGATATAAGACCTGAAGAAGATCTTATTATGTTAAAGGGAGCTGTGCCGGGTTTTAGGTCAGGATTGATCGAAGTAAAAAAACAAAAAAACTTGTAATGTTTTAATTTTAATCATACCTGAAGCTTGCTGCGGCCAGCTTGTTTCATAAAACTAAAAAGTTACAAAAAAGATCTTGTATCATGAATGGGGAAAATAATGGCTGTTGTTGATGTTCAAAATATTAAGGGTGAAAAAGTTTCACAGATTGATCTTTCGGATAACATATTTAATGTGTCTCCGAAAAAGAGTGTTTTGCATGAAGTTGTAACTATGCAGCTGGCAGGCAGACGTTCAGGCTCCGCATCTGTAAAAAATCGCAGTGATATCAGGGGCAGTCAAAAAAAGCTTTTTCGCCAGAAAGGGACCGGCAAGGCGCGTCGTGGCAATATAAAATCGCCTTTGCTTAGAGGTGGTGGAGTTGTTTTTGGGCCGGTAACCAGGTCATATTCCTATAAAGTTCCGAAAAAGGTAAGAAAGCTGGCTCTTAAAATGGCGTTAAGCGCCAAGCTCCAAAAAAATACTATTATTGTGCTTGATCAGTTTGAACTTGAGACAATTAAAACCAAGCAATTCATTGAAGTTCTTAATGTCTTAAATGTGAAAAATGTGCTGATTATATCTGATCAGAAAAATGAGAACCTGGAACTTTCATCAAGGAATGTCCCTTATATCAAAGTGCAGAGGATTGAGGGGTTGAACGTATACGATATTCTTAAATATAAGAATTTGATCCTGCTTGAGTCTTCAATAAAGGGTATTGAAAGGAGGCTGTTGGCATGATTCAGCAAGAAATTATTAAACGCCCTATGGATACCGAGAAAACTAATATTCAAAAAGAAACTATGGGCAAGGTATCATTCGAAGTTGACCGAAGGGCGAACAGAATTGAAATTAAAAAAGCTATAGAGAACATTTTTAATGTCAGGGTAGATAGCGTTCGAACAATGCAAGTCAAAGGTAAAACAAAACAACGAGGCCGGATTACGGGAAAACGCAGGGATTGGAAGAAGGCCGTTGTGAAGTTGATGCCTGGTGAACGTATTGAATTTTTTGAGGGAGTATAAATGGCTGTCAGAAAAGTAAAACCAACATCTCCTGGCCGGCGAGCTCAAATATATTCCACATTTGAGGAGATTACCAGGACAAAGCCTGAAAAGAGTCTGCTTAAGATTATCAAAAAGAAAGGCGGACGTAATGTAAACGGACGTATTACCTGCAGACATCGCGGCGGAGGTCACAAACGGTACTACAGGATTATTGATTTTAAACGTGACAAAATCGGAATTCCTGCAAAGGTGGCATCGATTGAGTATGACCCTAACCGTAGTGCCAGGATAGCTCTTTTAAACTATTCTGATGGGGAAAAACGGTATATTTTAGCGCCGCTTGAAGTCGTGGTTGGCGACACCATTATATCGAGTCCTGAAGCGGATATTAAGCCGGGCAACACGCTTCCTTTAAGCAATATACCGCTTGGCACACATATCCATAACATTGAGTTGCGTTTAGGAAAGGGCGGTCAGATTGTCAGGAGCGCCGGTACTTTTGCTCAGTTAATGGCAAAAGAGGATAAATATGCGCAGATAAAACTTCCTTCCAGCGAAGTAAGAATGGTTTTATTGAAATGTAAAGCCACTATAGGACGACTCGGTAATGTGATTCATGAGAATATTGCTTTGGGTAAAGCCGGCCGCAAACGTTGGCTTGGTAGACGTCCAAAGGTAAGAGGCGTTGCTATGAATCCGGTTGACCATCCAATGGGGGGTGGTGAGGGAAGATCTTCAGGAGGGCGGCATCCGTGCAGTCCATGGGGCATTCCTTCAAAAGGTTATAAGACTCGTAAAACAAGGAAAAGTAACCGTTATATAGTTAAGAAACGTTCAAAAAGATAAAGAGATACCATATCAGGAGAAGTTATGCCGCGGTCGTTAAAAAAAGGTCCATATATTGAGCCAAAACTATTAAAAAAAATAGAAAATGCACAGGGAACTCACAGTAGCAGGGTAATTAAAACATGGTCAAGACGATCGACAATTATTCCTGAGATGGTAGGCATTACGCTGGCAGTTCATAATGGGAGAAAATTTATTCCAGTTTTTATTACAGAGAATATGGTAGGTAATAAGTTGGGTGAATTTTCACCAACGCGGACTTTTTATGGGCATTCGGGAGATAAAAAGTCTAAATTAAAGTAAATCTAAATTGAGCGATTTTCAACTCGATTTGCGCCGATATCTTACCCCATAAAGGCTTCGCAAAAATCCTTATGCATCAAGATCTCAGCACATATTTTCGCAACAAATCGCTTAACTCAGGTTAAGTCGCCTGATTTATAGAAAATTGTGGAGAAAAGGGAATGTCTGCAATAGAAGCAAAAGCTGTATTAAAACATGTGCGTATTTCTTCTCAGAAAGTTCGAAGATTGATTGGCGCTATCAAAGGAAAGCCGGTTCAGACCGGTCTTGATATCCTTAAATATATGCCACAAAAAGGGGCTAATATTATTGAAAAAATTATTCGGAGTGCTGTTGCTAATGCTGACCAGCGTTCTGATATTGATATAGATTCGCTGGTTATACGTAATATAACCGCCGACCAGGGCCCCACGTTGAAGCGTTTTAAGGCAAGAGCACGAGGCAGGGGTACCCGAATATTGAAAAGATCCAGCCATATCACGGTTATTTTAGCAAAGGAATGACGCTTTTTTATATGTGGAATATTAAGGAGGTAAAAGTTTGGGCCAGAAAGTAAATCCGATCAGTTTGAGGTTGGGAATTGTTAAGACTTGGGAGTCAAGATGGTATGCCGGAAAGAATTATTCTGAATATATTCTGGAAGATTATAAAATCAGAGAATTTATTAAAAAAAGGCTCTATCATGCAGGCATTGCCAGAATTGAAATCGAAAGGTCATCCAAGCGTATCAAGCTCAGAATTTTTACATCCAGACCGGGAATTGTTATTGGGAAAAGGGGCGCTGAAATATCTCTTCTCAAGAAAGATGTTGAGAAGTTGCTCGGCAATAAAAAATTGTATGAAGTTCTCATAGATATCCAAGAGGTCAGAAAACCTGAGATTAACGCCCAGCTTGTTGCTGAGAATGTCGCTTTACAAATAGTGCGAAGAGTTGCCTTCAGGCGTGCCATGAAGCGTTGTGTATCTTCGGCAATGAGATTTGGCGCTAAGGGGGTAAAAATTATCTGTTCAGGGCGTCTTGGCGGAGCTGAAATGGCCAGAAGGGAATGGTATAGAGAGGGACGTGTGCCACTCCATACTTTAAGGGCTGATATAGATTATGGTTTTATAGAGGCTAATACAACATACGGATTAATTGGTGTTAAGGTATTTATTTTTAAAGGTGAGATTTTAAAAAAGGATCAAATCGAGAAAGATGTTGCCAACAACATCTAGATTGATGATTAGAGGTCTTTGAAAAATGTTCAATTTTATTTGAGCCTGACGCGGTAATTGGGCAAAAGGGGACGTTTTTGAAAAAGGTTTCGATTGTAAACGGAGAAAAAAAACATGCTGAGCCCAAAGAAGGTGAAATTTCGAAAGCAACAAAAAGGTAGAATGAGAGGCCTGGCCCAGCGGGGGTGCAATTTGAATTTTGGTGAATTTGGATTGCAGGCAACGGAATGCGGCGCAATAAATGTAAAAGAGATTGAGGCTGCTCGTATTGCTATGACCCGGCATGTAAAAAGAGGGGGGAAGATGTGGATAAGGATATTCCCTGATAAGCCGTTTACCAAGAAGCCTGCCGAGGTCAGAATGGGTAAAGGAAAAGGGGCGCCTGAAGGATGGGTTGCAATAGTTCGACCAGGAAGAATTCTTTATGAAATGGAAGGTGTCTCCAGAGAATTGGCCGTGGAGGCGCTTCGGCTGGCTGCACACAAACTTTCGGTAAGAACAAAGTTTGTTGAGAGGAGTGATCTGTAATGAAAGCAAGTGAGATTAGAGAGTTGAGTTTTGAAGAAAGACAGCGCAAAGAAAATGATCTTAGAGAGGGGCTGTTTAATCTACGCTTTCAGCACGAGATCGGTCAGTTAGAGAATCCCCAAACAATGAAACAAAGTAGACGCAATATCGCAAGGGTAAAGACTGTCATAAGAGAGTTGGCTATAAATAATAAGATGGATAAAGAATAGTTGTTAATATGAAAAAACGAGGAAATAAAAGAATAGTGGCGGGGACAGTTGTCAGTGACAAGATGGATAAGACAGTTGTTGTCCAGGTTGAGAGGATGGTTAAACATCAATTTTATCATAAATATATTAGAAGATGTTCCAAATTTTCAATACATGATGAAAATAATGCCTGCAGTGTTGGAGATAAGGTGTTGATTGTTGAGTCCAGCCCTATTAGCAAAACAAAAAAATGGCGGGTAAAAGAGATAATCGAGAAAGCCGTTTGATTATAGAAGGAAAGTCAAGAAGATGATTCAGGCAGAGACAAGATTGACAGCGGCGGATAATTCAGGAGCTAAAATATTGTATTGCATAAAGGTTCTTGGAGGCTCCAGGCGACGGTATGCCAGTATTGGAGACATA
The DNA here is from genome assembly GCA_030593145.1 of Desulfobacteraceae bacterium. Taxonomy (GTDB): domain Bacteria; phylum Desulfobacterota; class Desulfobacteria; order Desulfobacterales; family ETH-SRB1; genus ETH-SRB1. The sequence goes on along the minus strand of JAUVHU010000018.1, from coordinate 30,803 downwards.
ATTGTTGTAAGTGTCAAAGAAGCAATACCTAATGCCAAGGTTAAAAAAGGAGATGTCTTGAAGGCTGTTGTAGTTCGTACAACAAAAGAGATTAGAAGGCCTGATGGATCCTACATAAGGTTTGACGATAATTCGGCAGTATTAATTAATCCGAACATGGAACCTATTGGAACTCGTATTTTTGGTCCTGTAGCTAGGGAACTAAGAGCTAAGAAGTTTATGAAAATTATTTCTCTGGCTCCAGAGGTATTATAGGGTTAATTTATAAATTAATCGAAAGCGATTAATTATATATGAGAAGTGATATATAATGAAAAATAGATGTTTTATAAAAAAAGATGACAAGGTAAAGGTTCTTGCCGGCAAGGATAGCGGCAAGATCGGAAAGGTGCTTAAGATAATCAGAAAAGATAAGCGTCTTATTATAGAGAATATAAACATTGTTAAAAAGCATGCAAAACCCAGCGCTCAAAACAGACAGGGTGGAATTATTGAGAATGAAGCTCCCATCAGTTGGTCCAGCGTTATGTTAATGTGCAACAAGTGCATGACTCCTACGCGTATTAGAATGAAGAATCTCGATGATGGAAAAAAAATGCGTGTTTGTATAAAATGCAGCGAAGTTATTGATGCATAAGGTCGTGTCGGAGGATTGTAATGTCACAGCTAAAACTTTATTATGAAAAAGAGGTCATTTCCAAATTGATGGAAACCTTTAAATATAAAAGCGTGATGCAGGTTCCGAAACTCAATAAGATTGTATTAAATATCGGCTTAGGTGAAGCGATTCATAATGTTAAATTGCTTGACGCGGCCGTTGAAGAACTTAAAATTATTGCGGGACAGAAGCCTGTTGTTACACGTGCCAGAAAATCTATTGCGGCTTTTAAACTTAGGGCTGGGATGCCGATCGGTTGCATGGTAACGCTTAGACGAAAACGGATGTACGATTTTTATTATAAACTGGTGAATGCGGCTCTTCCTCGTGTCCGCGACTTCAGAGGTCTTTCAGGAAAAGCTCTTGATGGGCATGGAAATTATTCGCTTGGAATAAAGGAGCAAATTATTTTTCCTGAGATCGATTATGATAGAATAGATAAGATTAGAGGGCTTAATATATCTATTGTTACTACTGCACAGACTGATGATGAAGGAAAGAAACTGCTTAAACTTTTGGGAATGCCATTTAGGAATTGATTTTTTATTAATTGTTCGGTGATAGAAGAATTCAATTATATTTTTGAGATACAGGGGTTATAGATAGAAACCCTTGGAAAATGTACAATTTTGTTTGAGTTCAAGGAGGGTGATTTGGCGAAAAAGGCTCTTAGAATGAAGGTAATAAGAACACCCAAGTTCAAAGTAAGCGCGTATAACAGATGTCCGATTTGCGGCAGGCCAAGAGGCTTTTTAAGGAAATTTGGGATATGTCGTATCTGTTTTCGAAGTTTAGCTTCCAATGGCAAGCTTCCGGGAGTTGTCAAATCCAGCTGGTAAGCAGCGAGATGTTATTAACAACTAACTCCTGATGATTTCGATTTTTTACTAGTTTATTAATAATAATGGTTACGTAAAAAGTCTAACAGACACTTTTTATGAAATGTGTTAAGTGCTAAGTGTTAACGATCTGATAAAACAGATAATTGCTTTAACCTAACACCTAACACCTGACACTTGATGAAATAGATATATTATAACGGAGAAATGCAATGGCAATGAGTGACCCAATTGCGGACATGTTGACCAGAATCAGGAATGCTGAAAAGGCCAGGTTAAATAGCGTTGATATACCGGGGGCAAAGCTAAAAATTGAGCTGGCAAAAGTATTGAAGGATGAGGGGTTTATCAAGAATTATAAGTTTATCAAGGATTCCAGGCAGGGTGTTTTGCGTGTTTATCTAAAATATGGTCCTGGATATTCAAGTGTTATTCTGAATATTGAACGTGTCAGCAAACCAAGTAGACGGGTTTATGTTAAGGGCAAGGATATTAAGCCTGTTTTGAACGGAATGGGTATTTCGGTTTTGTCTACATCAAAGGGAGTCATGACAGATAAGACAGCCAGAAATAGTAATGTTGGAGGAGAAGTAATCTGCAATGTATGGTAGCTATATGAACTACCGGGTACGAATTACGGATTATATTTCTTTTAACGCAGCTTGTAGGTTGCAAAAGGGGGAGTGTTTTAATGTCTCGAGTAGGTAAAAAACCGATTCCGATATCTGACAAGACTAAAATATCATATAAAGACAGGGTGATTACCGTAAATGGTGAAAAGGGTACACTTGTCAGATCTATACATCCTGCTGTTGATCTGAAGATGGAAGATGGGTTTATTAGTGTAAATATTATTAATAATGATGACAGAAAAGGCAGTTCTTTGCAAGGCCTGACACGTAGTCTTGTGGCCAACATGGTTATCGGAGTGACAAGTGGGTTTGAACGGGTTCTGCAAATAAACGGTATTGGTTATCGTGCTGCTCTTAAGGGGAATACGATAGTATTCAACCTCGGATATTCGCATCCTATTAATTTTGATCTTCCGGATGGTATTTCAGCGGTCATTGAAAAAAATAATATTATAAAACTTTCCGGAATCGATAAAGAGAAGCTGGGGATGGTGTCTGCGTCAATCAGGCGGCTAAGACCTCCGGAGCCTTATAAGGGCAAAGGAATAAAATATGCAGAGGAACGTATTCAGAGGAAAGCAGGAAAGACTGGAACTAAATAGATAAACGATGAAGTCGGGCTGTTAATAAGCCGTCATTTTTGAAGGAAATAGAATATGGGTTCATTAGCTTTTAAACCTAAGGCACGTATAAAAAGAAAGAAAAGGATCAGAAAGACTTTGGTCGGCACAACGCAGAGGCCAAGGCTGAGTGTCTTTAGAAGCGCAAAGCATATTTACGCACAGGTGATTGATGATACGAGCGGACACACAATTGCTGCGGCATCAACAGTAGAAAAGGCTGTGAAAGAGAATTTTGCGCAGTCTTTAAACAATGCTTCAGATTTAAATAAAGGGAAGGTTGTAGCTGCGGTTTATGTCGGAAAACTTGTGGCTGAACGCGCCGCTGAAAAGGGTGTAAAGCAGGTAGTGTTTGATAGAAACGGTTTTTTATATCACGGTCGTGTCAAAGCTGTTTCTGATGGGGCGCGTAAAGCCGGTTTGGTTTTTTAGCCAATTATTATTTTAAGAAGGAGGCAGTTTTTTGTATAAACAGGAAGCGGGCGAAAACCAGTTAATAGACAAGGTGGTTCACATTAACCGGGTGGCAAAAGTTGTTAAGGGTGGCCGCAGATTCAGCTTTAGCGCTATAGTTGTAGTTGGCGATGGAAAAGGCAGCGTGGGTTTTGGATTAGGAAAAGCAGGAGAAGTGCCTGGAGCTATCAGCAAAGGTGTTGAAAAAGCTAAAAAGAATATGGTTAGAATTTCATTGGTTGACAAGACAATACCATATCAAATTATAGGAAGATTCGGTGCAGGACGGGTTTTGTTAAAGCCTGCAAGCAAAGGCACCGGTGTTATTGCGGGCGGCGCTGTAAGAGCTGTACTCGAGGCTGTAGGAGTTCAGAATATTCTTACAAAGTGCTTGGGATCGCATAATCCCCACAATTTGGTCAAGGCTACTATTGCCGGGCTTCAACAACTTCAGAGCCGTGAACAGGTGGCAAATAGACGAGGCATTCGTGTTGAAGACCTATAGGCTTTCAGATAAATAATTTCACTGCGTTACCTGTCTACGTGTAGGCAGGTACAGGCAGGTCTGTAAGGCTTTTTACAGCGTACTAATTTGTACGCCCCTACTGCGGCTTTCTTCTATTCTTGTGAAATGAATTATCTGAAAGTCTATATAAATTATGAAAAGGGATGATAAATGGCCGGATTATTGAAAGTAACTCTAATTAAAAGTATGATTGGAAGACCGGAAAAACACCGCAGGGTATTATGCGGCATGGGGCTTACAAAGCTCAACAAAACGGTCGAACTTAAAAACACACCTTCTGTTCAGGGAATGATTAACAAAGTATTACATCTGGTGAAGGCTGAGGAGAAGATCGATGCTACTGAATGAATTATCACCGCCAAAGGGTTCGCGAAAGCTTCGGAGACGTTTAGGACGTGGTCCGGGATCGGGAAGGGGCAAGACAGCCGGAAGAGGAACAAAAGGGCAGAATAGTCGTTCGGGTGGTGGTGTCAGACCGGGGTTTGAAGGTGGTCAAATGCCTATTCATCGCCGTTTGCCTAAACGTGGCTTTGCAAATATTTTTAGAAAAAATATAGCGACAATAAATATACATGATTTGTCAAAATTTGAAACCAATACCATGGTGGATGAGGCAGCGCTTATTCGTAATGGACTCGTCAAAGGTAAAAATGATGGTATAAAACTTCTTGGTCAGGGTGATATCAAATATCCGCTTACGATTAAGATTGATAGAATAAGTAAAAGCGCCAGGAAAAAGATCGAAGTTGCTGGTGGAAATGTAGAGGTCTCACAATAATGGTTGGTGGCGGGTTCCAGAATGTCTTCAAAATACCAGAACTGAAGAAAAGGATTATATACACATTAGCTCTTCTTATTGTGTATCGGGTTGGAGTGCATATACCAACGCCCGGCATAGATGGCATTGCGCTTGCTTCATTTTTTGCAAAAATGGAAGGCACTATATTTGGGATTTTTAATATGTTTTCAGGAGGCGCTCTGGAGAGATTGTCTGTTTTTGCTCTTGGGATAATGCCTTATATCAGCGCATCCATTATACTACAACTTTTGACAGTAGCAATACCGCATCTTGAACGTTTGAAAAAGGAAGGCGAGCAGGGACGTAAAAAAATCACACAATATACTCGATACGGCACTGTAGTATTAAGTATTATTCAGGGGTTCGGCATAAGTGTCGGTCTTGAAAGCATGACTTCACCGGGTGGCGCTCCGATAGTAATACATCCTGGATGGGGATTCAAGCTTATAACCGTAATCACTCTAACCGCGGGTACTGCTTTTATTATGTGGCTGGGAGAGCAGATTACCGAGCGGGGTATCGGCAATGGTATTTCTCTTATAATATTTGCCGGCATTGTAGCCAATATACCGAGCGCAATAGGCAATTCATTCCGTCTTCTTACTACAGGAGAGATGGGAATATTTGTCATATTAATACTTGCCGTTCTTATGATAGCTGTTGTTGGATTCATTATATTTGTTGAGCAGGGACAGCGTCGGATACCTGTACAATATGCCAAAAGGGTGGTAGGCCGGAAGATGTATGGAGGGCAGAGCACACATCTTCCTCTGAAAATCAATACTTCAGGTGTTATTCCTCCTATTTTTGCTTCATCAATTATTATGTTTCCCGCGACAATAGCCAGTTTTATTACGGTTTCATGGATGCAGAGCATTGCTTCTTCAATGAGACCCGGCAATCTTGTATATGAAATGTTGTTTGTGAGTTTTATTTTCTTTTTCTGTTATTTTTATACCGCTGTTACATTTAATCCCGTTGATGTGGCAGACAATATGAAAAAAAACGGGGGTTATATTCCGGGTATCCGTCCAGGCAAACGAACAGCAGATTATATTGATAAGGTTTTGACACGCATTACCCTTGGTGGCGCGATATATGTTTCTGCCGTGTGTGTGCTTCCATCAATTTTGATATCAAAGTTCAATGTTCCTTTTTATTTTGGAGGCACAGCTCTTCTCATAGTTGTTGGAGTCGCTATTGACACTATTTCACAAATGGAATCTCATATGTTGACTCGTCATTACGAGGGTTTTTTGAAAAAGGGCGGGGCAAAAGCAAAGGGGCGATTCTAATATGGTGATTTTAAAATCACCACAGGAAATCGAAAAGATTCGAAAAAGCAATCAAATTGTTGCTGAAATACTTACTATACTTGAATCAGAGATTAAGCCCGGAATAAATACTTTTTATTTAAACGATCTTTCGGAAAGATTAGCGAGGGAAAAAGGAGTAACTCCGGCCTTCAAAGGATATAGGGGTTTCCCGTATGCGTTATGCGCTTCGCCGAACAATGTGGTTGTGCATGGATTTCCTTCTGAAAAACCTCTTGTTGAAGGGGACATATTAAGCTTGGATTTTGGAATTCTTAAGGAAGGGTATTATGGTGATTCAGCTATTACAGTAGCTGTTGGGGAAATATCAGAGGTCGCCGAGCGGCTGTCCAGAGTAACACAAGAGGCTTTATTCAAAGGGATTGAAAAGGCGGTTCCCAATGGCAGGCTTTCAGATATTTCACATGCAATTCAATCATATGTGGAGGCAGCCGGTTTTTCTGTTGTTCGTAAATTTGTTGGCCATGGTATCGGTAGCAAATTACACGAAGAGCCTCAAATACCTAATTTTGGAGAGCCCGGTAACGGGGTTCGCTTAAAACCGGGTATGACTTTGGCAATAGAACCTATGGTGAACGAAAAAGGATATGATGTAAAAGTACTTGATGATGGGTGGACAACTGTAACAAAGGATGGTTGTTTATCTGCTCATTTTGAACATACAATTGCAATAACTGAAAATGGTTCGGTTATATTAAGTAAAATTGACAAGGATTAAAATATGCCAAAGGAAGAGGCAATAAAAGTAGAGGGGAAAGTGCTTGAGACGCTGCCCAATGCGATGTTTAAAGTCGAACTGGAAAATAAACATCAGGTGCTTGCGCATATTTCCGGTAAGATGCGTATGCATTTTATTAAAATCCTGCCGGGAGACACGGTTACGGTTGAACTGTCACCCTATGATCTTTCGCGCGGTAGGATTACGTACAGATCGAAATAGAAAGCAATGATCAGTTAATTGACAATTGCTAATTGATAAGGGAGTTTTTTATGAAAGTCAGGGCATCTGTAAAAAAAATGTGCAACAAGTGTAAAATAATACGTAGAAAACGGGTCGTAAGAGTTATTTGCGAAAACAAGCGGCATAAACAGAGGCAAGGATAGAGGAGGATTTGCTTTGGCACGAATTGCAGGCGTAGATTTGCCTAAAAATAAGCGGGTTGAGATTGGGTTGACATATATTTATGGTATTGGCAAAACCACATCAAATCGGATACTCTCAAAGCTCAACATTGATCCCAGCACCAAAACAGATGTGCTGACAGAGTCAGAGATAAACAACATCCGCAAAATTATTGACAGCGAACTCAAAGTTGAAGGAGAACTTCGCACAGTAGTTTCAATGAACATTAAGAGATTGATGGATCTTGGAGCATATCGGGGCCTTCGTCATCGAAAATCGCTTCCGGTGCGAGGGCAGAGAACAAGCACAAACGCACGTACACGAAAAGGACCAAGAAGATCCGCGGTTAAGAAGAGAGGTGGAGTTCCAAAGAAATAATTAGTAACTAATCCATTAGCTGTAAGTATTTATTGCAATATCACAGGAGATAGGAATTTTATTCATGGCAAAGAAAACTCGTACCAAAAAGAGAGAAAAAAAGAATATACCAAACGGAGTAGTACATATCCAATCTACTTTTAACAATACAATAATTACTATAACTGATCAGGCAGGCAATGTTATTGCATGGTCAAGTTCCGGTGTTCAGGGATTTAAAGGTTCCAGGAAGAGCACTCCCTTTGCTGCTCAAATTGCAGCAGAAGATGCCGCAAAAAAGGCAATGACACACGGTATGAAAAATGTCGAAGTGTATGTTAAGGGGCCCGGAGCCGGCAGAGAGTCGGCGCTCCGCTCGTTGCAGGCCGCAGGTTTCAACATTATGGTGATTAAGGATGTAACTCCAATTCCGCATAATGGATGCCGGCCGCCAAAAAGACGCAGGGTATAGAAAAGGAGGAAAATTGTCACGATACACAGGTTCTGTTTGTCGGTTATGCCGGCGTGAAAATTTAAAATTGTTTCTTAAGGGAGACCGTTGTTATTCTGATAAGTGTGCTTTTGATCGACGCGGTTATCCGCCTGGCCAGCATGGTCAGCGTCGCGGAAGAAAAAGTTCTGATTACGGTATTCAGCTTCGTGAAAAACAAAGGGTTAAACGTATGTACGGTCTTTCTGAAAAACAGTTTTATCTGTTTTTTGAAAGGGCGGAACATCAAAAAGGGATAACAGGAACAAACCTTCTTGTATTGCTTGAACGACGGCTCGATAATGTTGTTTATCGTCTTGGTTTCGTTAATTCACGTTCACAGGGACGTCAGCTTGTAAAACACAATCATTTCCTTGTAAATGGGAAGAAGGTTAATATCCCGTCATATATGTTAAAGGTTGGCGATGTTGTTGAGGTCAGGGAAAAAAGTCGTAAAATCCAGGCAATAGATGATTCGCTGGGCGCTGTTGTGAGAAGAGGGGTTCCGCAATGGATTGATCTGGAAAAAGAGAAGTTCAAAGGAATAGTAAAAAGCTTTCCGGTTCGAGAAGATATTACGATGCCTATTCAGGAGCAGCTTATAGTTGAACTTTATTCCAAGTAAACCTCGTTAGAAAGGACGTGTCTTTATACCCCGTTCTTTCTATAAGGGATTAAATTTTTATTTCATCCCTGTCGTAAATAGCGGAGCTTTTAAACGAGGTAAAACTTATAGTTATTATTTCAAAATTCCAGTATTCCAATAATCATATATTCTACTTAGACTTTTACCTAATAAAATCTGGAGATAAAAAATGTCATCAAATGAACTTATGTATATTAACTGGCGGGAAATGATAAAGCCGGAAAAGGTTCAGGTAACAGGCACGAACTCATATGGCAAGTTCGTTTGTGAACCTCTTGAGAGAGGATTTGGGATAACAATCGGCAATTCATTAAGACGTATTATACTTTCCTCTCTGTATGGGGCGGCAATAGTATCAGTTAAGTTCGATGCCGTTATGCATGAATTCAGCGTTATAGAGGGTGTGCTTGAAGATGTTTCTGAAATTATTCTTAATCTGAAAGAGGCGCGTTTTAAGCTTTTCGATACTCAGCCGAGGACAGTGCGTATTGATGCAAAAGGGCCAGCCAAAATTACTGCTGGTGATATAATCAGCGATGACGGGAAATGTGAATCTCTAAATCCGGATTTGCATATTGTTACGCTGTCGGATGATGCTGAGCTGAAAATGACTATGACTGTCAAGATAGGAAAGGGGTATTTACTGTCCGAATCAAATAAGGATAAAGATGCTCCTTTAGGAACAATACCTGTAGATGCAGTTTTTTCACCGATCAAACGTGTAAATTATGTGGTCGGAAATGCCCGTGTTGGTCAGAAGACCGATTACGACAAGCTTACTTTGGAGGTCTGGACCGATGGAACTATTCTTCCGGAAGATGCTGTTGCATATTCTGCCAAGATATTAAAAGAGCAGATGAATTCTTTTATAAATTTTGATGAAGAGCTTGAACCGGAGCCGGATAAAGAAGCTGATGAACAGCAGAAGAGCCAGTTTAACGAGAATCTTTACAGAAGTGTTGAAGAGCTTGAGCTTTCTGTTCGGAGTGCAAATTGCCTTAAGAATGCAAATATAATCAAGATTTATCAATTGGTAAATAAGACAGAAGCAGAGATGCTGAAAACCAAAAATTTTGGAAGAAAGTCTTTAAATGAGATAAAAGAAGTATTAAATGAGATGGGTCTTTCTCTTGGGATGAAGCTTGAAGGGTTTAAGCCTCTTGAGGATGATGTAGAAGAAGGAGAGTAAACGATTCTATGAGACATCAAAAAGCCGGTTTAAAATTGAATAGAACCAGCAGTCACAGGGAAGCCATGTTTAGAAATATGGTTACCTCGCTGTTTAAACACGAGCGTATACGCACTACAGACACCAAAGCGAAAGGGTTGAGGCGCTGGGCCGATCATTTGATCACTCTGGCCAAACGGGGTGATTTGCATGCCAGGCGCCAGGCGCTTTCAATAGTCAGAGAAAAAGCTGTTGTGTACAAACTGTTTGATGAGGCTGCCGAGCGTTTTGGAGCTGTTTCCGGAGGCTATACAAGGATTATCAAGATAGGAAGGCGTCCCGGAGATTCTGCTCCGATTTCAATGATTGAGCTTATAACCACTGAAAAGAGTAAAAAGAAGAAAGCAAAAAAGGCTCCTGCAGCAAAGAAAAAGGTTGCGGAAGATAAAGCGGTAGTTGCTAAAAAAGAAGATAAGTCTGAACAAAAGAAAGCAAAGAAGGCTCCTGCAGCAAAGAAAAAGGCCGCGGAAGATAAAGCGGCTGTTGATAAAAAAGAGGATAAGCCTGAAAAGAAGAAGGCAAAGAAGGCTTCTACAACAAAAATAGAGGATTAAGAAATAGAGGATTAAGGGGTAAGGATTAGAGGATTAATTCTTATCCCTTTTTAATTCTTTATACGCAGCCATTGCTTCTTTATAGAAAAACCCTTCCTGTCCGGCATACCTCGGTGAAAAATGAAAAAGTGTAAATTGTTTTACACCGGCCATCCCTGCAATACTTCCAGCTTGCCTCGCGGTGAGATGATATTTATTTTTTGCAATATTTGTGTCTTTTTCAAGAAAAGCGGCTTCAATAAAAAGCTGGTCTGAATCCTTTGCAAACCCCACAATTTTTTTCACATTTGATTCGTTATATCCTACATCTGCTATATAAGTAATCTTCTGTCCCGGAGTTATAATGGCAATTCGCCTGGCAAGATCGCCCAGGATAAAGCTCTTTGTTTTGATACCTTCCCTCCATCTTACCTTAAATTCCGAATCAGGATCATTATGGTTGAACAACGCCTGTTTAAACTCTCTAAGCCAGGGGCCTATTCCCAGTCCAAGCTCAACAACCCTGTCTTTTATAATATTTACATGGAATCTTTCCTTGAGGGAAAATCCTAAGCACGGGATGCTGTGATCCAGAATAAGTGAAGAAAAGGATATGGCCGGCTCATTTAATAAGATGCCGTTAAAAGGTTGTTCAAGTGTTTCTTTTGCAGGGATAAATTTGTTTTCACACACATACTGCTTAGTAATAAGGCGTTCAGGACGAACTTCAGTAACGTGCAGGATGAACCGGTTGTTAAAATTCTGTACAAGGTTCCATGTATATCCTGCAAGTTTTCCTTCAACATTTTCCAAAAAGCCCTTAGGGCCGTATATATAAAGGTTTCTTTCACGGCCGAGGAACAGGCGCAACAGGTTGTCAAAACCTATGAAATGATCCATGTGGGTGTGGGTTATAAATGCATGGCTGATTTTAAGAATGTCTCTGGAAGAAAGTGAAGATATATTGCCTAAGTCGAAAATTACAGCACGATTTTCAAATAAAAATGGAATAAACAGCCCTGGATCATCAAAAGGGCTGTTGGTTAGTCGTGGGTGAAATGAGGGGCGCATTATTCAAGGGAGAAACTTAACAACCTGATTGTTAATACAGAGATATATATCTTCATCAGAACCGAAAATATCGATAATATCTTTGTGGTTAAGAAGTTTTTCAACAACAAAAGAGGTGGTGTAAATGCTCACAATGTGCGGATTGGTCACAATGTGCCTAACCGGCGCGATTTGAAAGTCAACATCAAATTCTTCAGCACGTGTCAGCTCGTTAAGACACCGCATTATTTGTTCTTCCAGGGTGTTTTTGCTGGTGGTTTCCACAAGGTTGTGTTCGATAAGCTTTGTGGCAATGGCATTGGATAGTGGTTCTATACAGTCTTTTATGCCTGCTATTGCTTTTCTACGCGCATATTCCTTTGAAGACTCAATTTTTGACAAGATGGTCGCTTCGCGGGTGCCTGCCCGAAATATCTTACCCATGTATTATTTTCCTCTCGTTATGTTTTGTGCAGATAATATATGGTACTATTATATAATTGCAAGGAAAATGTTTGACGGCTTTGTAAAAAAAACTTTTTGGTGAGAATTAAAATGCAAGCAAGATAATAAGAATTTAAATTACGCACATTTTGCACGAACGTAGATGTTTCTTCAGTTTTTATCCATCTTGGACAAAAACAAACTGGATTTATTCACTATTCAAGCTAATGACACCGATATAAGAATTATCCCTTTTTTAAAAAAAGATAGTTTGACAAGCCAATAGTTAATATTTAAGATGTGACCCTGTTGTTTTTCTAATCCTTTAAGAGCGGAGAGAAAATAGCGGAAATGAGACTAAATCTATATATTGAATTTCTGATGGTTGTGAGCATTGTTTTGGCATCAGGTACTGCCGCATATCAGCGGAATCTTGTGTGGAGAACCGATTTTTCTCTATGGCAAGATGTAGTTATAAAGTCTCCTAATAAGGCCAGACCCTATAATAATCTTGCCAATATCTGTGAAAAAAGAGGCTTAATTGATCAGGCTATTCTCCTTGCCAAAAAAAGTATTGCGTTGAACCCTAATATAGCCGAGCCTCATAACAACCTGGGGCTTTGCTATCTTGACAAGAAATGGGCAGATAAGGCAGCCCTTGAATTTAAACACGCCATCAGGATTAATCCGAATCTCGCCTGTGCCCACTCTAACCTGGGATTGGCCTATTCCAGGCAGGGACAAAAGGGCATGGCCATTGTGCAATACAAACAAGCATTAGAGGTAAATCCATACTTTGTCGATGCTCATAACAATCTGGGTGTTTGCTATTTTGACAAAGGAAGGATAGACAAAGCCATTTCCCAGTTTCAACATGCCATAAAAATTAATTCCAATCATGCAGATGCTCATTACAACCTTGGAGTTGCATATGGGTCAAAAGGAAAATATGATATGGCTTTCAAAGAGATGAGGATCGCCAGGAGGCTTAATTCAGGCCAACAATAAAAAAAGATGGGGGATAAAGGGAGAAAAAGGATCAGTTCCTGCTCATCCGTAGAGCAGAGAGGGGAAAGCGAAGAGGAGAGAGCGGTTCAATTGGTTTTAAACCAATCGAACAAATGCAATATATGAAAGCAACGAAATTGAAGTTACATGTTGAATTACTTGTAGTTGCAAGCTTGGTAATAATTTTCGGCTTCATTACCCATCAGCGAAATTTTGCCTGGAAAGATGATTTTAGCTTCTGGTCGGATGCGGTCATAAAATCTCCTGACAAGTACAGACCTCGCCACAACCTGGGATTGGTCTATTCTCGGGCAGAACAATACGATCTTGCACTGGAGGAATATGGGGAGGCGCTGAGGGTTATGCCTGCCTCGTCCAAGACCCATGTGAACATTGGCCGTGTCCATGAAAAGATGGGACAAAATGAATTGGCCATAGCCAAGTACAAAAAAGCACTGGAAATCGACCCCTATGATTACAAGGCATATACCGGCTTGGGAAAGATATATAATAAGAAGGGGTTTGTAGATATGGCGGTTAGTATGTACAAGCAGGCAATAAAGATAAATCCGCTTTACATTAATGCTCGAAAAGCCATTGGGAATGCATACTTGAATAAAAGACTCATAAACTTGGGTGTGAAAGAGTATATAGCAATCTTGCAGATTGACCCTGACAATGCCTCGGTTCATTATAATCTCGGTATTGCTTATGACGAAACGAGACAATTAAAAAAGGCCATTATCCAATACCAAAAGGCTATCGATATTAAACCTGAATATCCTGAGGCTTTGTCCAATATAGGCATCATATACGGCAAAATGGGATTACTGGACCAGTCAATTCAACAGTTGCACATGTCTTTGGATATTAATCCTCGTGATCCGACAACCATGTTTAACCTGGCGTTGGCATACGAACAGTTGGCAAAGAAGAAAGAGCAAAGAGCTGAGGGCAAAGAGCTGAGAGTTAAGGCTGTTCGGACGTACGAAAAGGTTCTCAAAGTTGATCCCCGGAATGTTCAAGCCGGGGAGAGGCTCCGTAAGCTGAGAGCAGGGAGCTGAGAGTTGAAAGAAAAAAACTGGGATGAGACTAAATCTATATATTGAATTTCTGGTTATAGCAGGCCTGGTGGTGGTATGCGGTCTTGCTGCTTTTCAGCGTAATTTTATCTGGCAAGATGATCTTACATTATGGGAAGATGTGGTCGAAAAATCCCCGAATAAAGCAAGGACGCATAACGCAATCGGCATGTATTACTATAAAAGGCAGAAACCTGATAAGGCAATCCCCTTTTTTCAGCAAAGTCTTTTTCTGTGGCCCGAGTATGGAATCGGCCACAACAATCTCGGACTTTGTTTTCTGGCAAGGGGTCAGATAGATCAAGCGATAGAGGAGTTCAAGCTGGCAATAAGGACCAAGCCACTCAATGGCATGTGGCACGTTAACCTGGGAATTGCCTATTGGAAAAAGGGGCTGCACGAACTGGCTAACAAAGAGATAGGACTCGGGAAAGCCTTGAGAAAAAGGCATAAACAAGGATAGTAGAGCACAGCGTGACTATTGAGATATGGCTAACATTGTGATGGTCTTTCTTATCTTTTGATTGTCCTGATGAGCGGGGTTCATTGTCAATACTCTTCGATAATGAAAAAGGGCTTTCTTGTGATCCTTCATCTTATGCAAATACAGATTCGCCAATTCAAGATGGGCTTCTACATCTTTGGGTTTTAGTTGTAGCGCTTTTTCTAACATTCTCACGGCTTGACCATATATCTTCTTTTCCCTGAACGCTATACCGAGATTGTAGTAAATATCCGCATTGTCAGGAGAGAACTCAAGCGTTTTTTGATATTCGGCAATTGCTTGGCCTGTCAGCCCCTTCCTCCCGAATGCGGTTGCAAGATTAAATCTGGCTTCCGCATAGGAAGGCCTGAGCTTGAGAGCCTTTCGATTTTCTGAAATAGCCTTGTCAATCAAACCCTGCCTTAGATATATAATACCAAGGTTATAGTAAGCTCTGAAACAGTTCTTGTTTATTTTAAGAGCGTCCTTATATTTCTGTATCGCCTTTACATGCAATCCCTTGTTGTAATAGGCAACTCCAAGGCTGTTATGCGCGTCCACAAAATTCGGAGATAGACTTATCGCTGTCTTATATTCCGCAATAGCCCGATCATAGTCTCTATTATCTTTATAAGAACGCCCCAGATTATAATGGGGCTTGGCTTTTTCTAAAGATTTCTTGACCACATCGGACCACAACGTCAGTCCGTTCTTCCAGACGAAATTGCGCTCAAACGTGGCAAGACCATACGCCACAAGCAAGGATAAAAAAAGGATGAATTCAATGCGTGGTAGTCGTATTGATTGAACCGGTTTCATCAGTGTGATTTGTCCTGGGAGATCATGCGGCGGCAGTAAGCAAGCATCCGGCCGGCCATCGAATTATCGTGATCTAATCTCAACACGGCCTCAAAGCACTGTGTCGCCTCTTTATATTTTTTCATCTGCATACAGGCAAAACCCAGCCCATTATGAGCTGCGATCAGCTCAGGTTTTCTTTTGATCGCCTCCTTGTATGCCTGGACGGCCTGTGGGAGCATTCCCATGGCAGCATAGGCGTCCCCAAGCCTTACATGTCCTGCTACAAAATTCGGCCTTGTTTCAACGGCCATCCTGTACTGTCTTAACGCATTTTTGACTCTGCCGTCCTTTCGATACATATCTCCGAGGTTGCTCTGTGCCTCCCAGAAGCTCGGGAATATGTCAGCGCATTCCTCGTACTTTTTGATTGCCCGTTTGTTTAAGCCAAGCGTGGCGTACAGGTTTGCCAACTGAAATTGCGCCACAGGAAGATCTGTTACGCCAAACAGGTTCTTTCGTGGTATGCCTGCTGTGTCCTCGTCTTGTGTCGCGTCAAACCTGACCTGAAATTTTTCAATGATCTCCCGGTTTTCCTCGGCATTTTTAACAAAGACAACAGCCATTTCATCATAGTAGATCAGAATCCAGTCCTTGTTGAAATAGAGCATTCTGGTCAAAGGGGCAATATTTGGAGACCTGCCATGGCCGAGCAATAGATAATTTATTTGATATTTTTCCGAAATTTTTGGCCACAGTTGAGGAACATAATAATGAGACAAGAATCGATCGGGCAAATCGAATCTTCCGTCTAAAAAGACCATGCGCTCAGGGAAACAACGCCATGTGAAATAATGGCCTATGGCCGGGTTGTTGAATATGTTTCCCGTGATGTTGTTTTCCTGTATAAAATCAATCGCTTTTTTGGGATAAGAGATATTGGAAATCCCTAATCCGAATCTCGTATTGCTTCTGTCCCGGATATAATATCTGTCAGAGGCCGCGTCATAAATGAAAAGGATCATCACCAGACCCAGACCCACGGACAAGACGGCCCGCACACGATTCATCGGCAGTTTTCTGGTTTGTACGAATTCTTCAATGGAAAATTTGTAGAAAGAGCCAAGATTCAGGAACGTGATCGGAGCGGCCATCAGTGCAAAGGCGCATATATTTCGTCTTGCCTGGACAGAAATATAGAGGAACCCGGCATAGATCAAAAGGTGGATTATGTTGATTCGCCTGAAGTTTAATAAAAAAGACGCGGCAGATACCGCCACCAATACTTTATAATAAAATATTGCTTGCCAGGAAAAGAGCGTATCCGCGGAAAATGGTGATATCAGCTCGTTTACGATTAGAGGGCCGCCCCTGCCGGTGGCGCCCTCTAATCCGGCGAACATTTCAAATGGAAGTCGCAGAATCTCATGAGGATATGGTGTGATTAGCGTGGTTGCAGTCAAAACGAGTCCTACGAGCAACAGTCGGGTATAGTTCCGCCCCTGCACAGCGATCTCGTCCCTCCAGTCAAACGGCAGGGGCGTTTTCCACAAGATTGCTTCACCCAAAAGGAATGCCCATACCAGGAAAAGACCAAGCACCCAGAACCCGTGCATATTTGCCCAGAGGATCTGAAGGGGGATCAGGAGATAAATGTTCCTGCTCCTGCCCTTGCGGTTGTGGTATTGGTGAAGGATGAAAAAATAGAGACAGAGAAACAGGTAGCTTGCAAGCTCCGGGCGGACAATAAACCGTGCGTTTGCCGCCATGGCGCCCAAAACAAGACAAAACGCCGGCAGGATGTACCCGTCCTCTTTTTTTCTCACGTTAAACAACAAGAAAAATGCGGCGATCAGGACCAACATTTTGAACGCAACAAGCCCGCTGATCCCGGAAAGCCGGGATATGAGATAGATGAGGGTCTGAAATAGCCAGTAGGGATCAAAACTCGGCTGGTCGGCGGCAATGTAGGAAAAGGTATTGGTCTGTGGTATTTTGAAATCTTCAAGAATGAGCTGGCCGCACCTTAAATGGTACCAGACATCAAGGTTTGAAATGTCGTGCGCCGAATAAGCGGCGACCACGGCAAAAAGAAAGAAAAAAATTAGTTTTTGTAATATCTTATTCATACAAGCGACAGATCATGCACAAAAAAAGGCATCCTCCCCAAGAGGAGAATGCCTTTTATCAAGTTTTCTGTCAAGCGATCAAGAGACCGTTTGAGCATCATGATCATGGACAATCAGTTAGCGTTGCCTATCGTGACATCCGAGGCAACCGTTAGTAGAGGTGCCGTCGGCACACTGGTCAGCGTAAGCAAATCTAAGAATGTCAGCATTCGCCGAACCATGAGCTCGGTGGCAGGAAAGACAGGTAGCATACATGTTGTTATCAGCCGGCGCTACAGCGTCCACTGTGCCGACCGGATTATATTTATAATCTAGCCCATTGTAATTCGCAAGGGATGAAATTAACCAGTCAGTAGGAATGGTCTCATCCGATGGATGCCTTACCCATGCGCTATCATATACACCGGTATTACTGGAACCCTCATTGCCATGAAAATCTCCATGGCACTTGCCGCAGAACCTGCTGATAGAACCGCCGGTAGCATCAGCAGTGGCGCTGTAATAGTTGCGTTCTCCAGAAAAAGCCGCAAGGGAACCGTCTGCCGTAGCATTCAACGCCTTTTCATAATCGGAAGCTCCTGTCCCAATGATTGCGTCAGAACCTACTTGAAGCATACGATAGCCAGTGTTGCCGCCTTTAAGGGTATTTGCGTGATGGCCGCCGGCAATCGCCTTTGCCGGGTCCGTGTCAGTCTCGTTTCCGTGACAGCCGCTATTACCCGCACATTTCAAGCCGTTGGCTTCTTTGTACCAATCTCCTCCTCCTCCTCCATAGCCAGCAGTATCATACCCTGCCGGTTCTACTATACTGCCTATGCTGTGTTCGGTGTTGCCGTGGTCATCGCTTTCGCCGCTGATAGCGGTAAAGTACCCACCGGCAAGCTGGTTGGTGTCGCTGGAACCACTGGCAAGCTTTACACGAGGGAAGCTTCCTTGTAATGGATCAGTATCTGTTGCACTATGGCACCCCCCGCATGTGCCGCGGGTCAACGAACCGTAACCAGGATCTCCGTCAGCTATGCCTGTAACCATAGTAGCATCACCCTGGCTGTTGTGCATGGTGTGACAGTCCACGCAGGGACCGCTTACCGATGCCATCGCCGGTCCGCAAAAGAGAGCAACCATTGCGATACACGCTATCATAATTGTTAGAGTTGATATTTTTTTCTTCATTTCTCACACCTCCCCTTGAGACCTTAAAAAAGAAACGGTCATTTAAAACATTCTTTAATTTTTATTATAAATAATATTATTCTAATGTTTCGAATAAATCAAGCAAAAAATGTTAGTTTAAGAAAGTTTTCTTGACAACTCAGCTTAATCTATTCAGTTCTAAATCAACTTTTTTCATTGAAACCCAGCTCTTTCTCCTTTCTCTATCAGATATAGTACGCAAAGTATGTGCCAAAAGGGTTCACGGTTCAGCCTTCAGCCTGTTTACCCGGGCAGTTAATCTATGATGAATTCGTAAAAAGTCGAATTCATTAAGTGTTAGGTGTTAAGATAAAATGTTTAACTGTAATATCAAGTAGTTAACACTTAGTATCTAATATTTGATACATTTCGCAAATAGTAATTTTTGGACTTTTTACGAATGCATCAAGAATAATATCTGTGATTTCTTTGTATTTAAACCTATCTGCGTTCATCTGTGTGAATCTGTGTCTGAATAGTTACAAAAATTGTAACTATTTTTGACAAATTTTGACAGTTTAATTCTTTCCAAGGTCTATATCAGAAGTCAGCCAACCGTAAACCGTGAACTGGTTCTATCCACCTGTATCTTTTGTTGTATGGCAGGCAAAGCAGCCTGTGGCATTGTCGCCGCCACCTGCAATCATCCCGCCATAATCCCATCTCAACAGATCGTCATACGGGCTTCCATGCGGCCTGTGGCAGGATAAACACATGACCATATCTGTGCCAAGGTTAACCTCACTACTTACCGTGGTCAGGCTCGGCCTGGCAACGGGCACAAGCGGGTCATAGCTGCCGTCAGCTCCATCACCTGCTGATCCAAAGGCATATTGATATTCGCCTGTAGCTGGTATCACCGCATCCGACGGATGCCTGATCCATGCACCTGGCTCTTGTTGTATATGGAAATTACCATGACAACCGCAGCAGTATGCGGTAGTAGTATTATTTTTATTTAAACCTGAACCTGAATTGTTATATCCATCAATATTGCCGAGATACTCATTATGATCAGCGCTGGATTTTGTTGCCTCCCAGTTATCATCCTCGATACCTATGACACCGTCAACGTCAGTAGAATCATTCCCATCATGTCCTGAAAGAAAACGGTACCAGCCTCCTGTAAAGCCAACAACAACATCAGAATCATCTGCATGGTGCCTGACATAAAGATGGCAACCCTGGCAACCACTACCCAAATCAGAAATCTTATCTTGTTCCTCAGCAAGTGTTCGGTGGCAACTATTACTACAGCCGGAATCTCTCCCAGGAGCTCCTTCATCAGCACTAATATTTGCATCCTGGCCTGATATGCCAAGCACATTATGCCCCTTGGCATCCTCATTGCCACCGCTATCGGCAACCCAGTAGAAATTGCCGCCAGCCAAGGTGTCTTCATAGATCGGCTCGGATGTATTGTACACAACAGGAACAGTACATCCGTCCAGAGAATAAGTCGTGGTTGACAAGCTGCTGGAATGACATCCTACACAGCTATTCATCAAAAGAGTAGCATGAGGTCCCCCGCTTGCCATAGCAGTGCCGCCCTGCGAGTCGTGCATTGTGTGGCAGTTACTGCAAACCCCCTGCACCTTTGCCATGGCCGGGCTGTAAAAAACAGCAATCAGGGCTGCGGCTGATAGAGCAACAGCTACACTTATCACTGTTTTTTTCATTTTATTCCATCTCATTTTGATAAATTCGTAAAAAAAGGAATTCATTAGGTGTTAAGTGTTAAGTTAAAGCAATTACCTGTTTAATCATGCCCTTAACACGGTTTGCAAAAAGTGATTTTTCGACTTTTTACGAGAGCATCATCTTTCAAAAGTTTCGTAAAAAACTACATTAATACAAACAGATAGTCAATTACCTCAATGATGTATTTTGGGTTGTATATTTCAGGTACTATTTTTTTGAATAAATAATACTTTAGTTATATAGCAGAGCCGGGCGCAAAAATCAGAGGTCAGAAGTCGGAGATCGGAGGTCAGAAGGTCAGAAGGTTAGAAAGTGAAAAAATTAGAGGGTGAGAAGATTAGAATGAACATCGAATGCTGAATGAAAAAACAGAGGCGGAGGTCGAAGAGCAGGAAGCTGAGAGCTTGCCTTTAGAGGTGTTTGGATGCCCACAGGGCGGCCTGAAGGCGGTTTTTTACGTTGATTTTCTTAAATATCCTGTTTATGTGAGTTTTTACCGTGTTTTCACTGATGAACAGCTTTTTGCCAATTTCGGCATTGCTTAAACCTGAAGCTATCAACATGATTACCTTGATTTCCTGCCTGGTCAATTGGCCCGGTATTTCCTGCTTTGATATATGGGTGCCGACAAACTGTTTTTCTTCCTCCAGATCATTCATCATCCTGCTGGTAAACTTTCTGCTCGCCCATATCTCACCCGCATAACATCTTCTTATAGCATCAATCAGAATTTTTGTGGGTACTGTAGAACTCAAAAATCCCCTGGCTCCCCATTTGATCAGATTAAACTCCATGCTTTCCTGTTCTGACTCTAAAGAAAGAAAGATGATCGTGGGGTCTGGAAAACACTTTCTTATGCACCGGAGTTTCTTCTTGAGTTTTGGATACAGAGTCCCGCTTGCAAAAAGGATTATATCCGGTTTCCGGGGTAAGTCCGGGCCTGTCCTTTTCAGGAGATTCCTTTGTTCGATTTCGTTACAGGAAAACGTTTCAATGACGTTGATGTCATCAAAGGATGAGAGATGTTGGCCTAACAGTTTTAAAAAGATTTGGCAATTGCAGACAACAAAAACATTGATCATTATATTGAGACCTCGTTAAGTGGTCGAGTGGTTGTAACTACTTAGGTGGATAGGGTAAAGGCTGAAAACTGTTAGGAAAAAGCGCATTTTGAAGCCATGTTTTTTCCTCGTTCCAAGGCTCCTGTGTAGCAATGAGAAATCTTGAACCGTGAACTGTTACCTATACATCTGTATCCTTCTTTGTATGGCATGCAAAGCAGCCAGTGGTGTTGTCGCCGCCACTTGCGATTATCTTGCTATAGTCCCACCTGAGAAGATAGGGATGGGGTGTGCCGTGAGGGCGGTGACAGGACATACACATGACCCTGGCAGTGGATCTTTCAGGTTTTTTCGGATCAGGATAAGATACAGGGACATCTTTTCTGTAAACTTCATATCCTGCATATTCGCCATTCATTGGAAGTAGCGTATTCGTGGGATGGCGAACCCATCCAATACTGGATCTTTGATTTTCAGAACCGCAAAAGTCGGCGTGACACGCAATACAGTACTGATTGCCGCTTTGGTATATGTTATGACCCTCACCATGTTCATACAGGGGATCTCCAATCCCTTTGATATCCGGTCCGAGAAAACGATATCCGTGATCGGCGCCATGATGCCTGACGTCTCTGTGACACGAGGTGCAGGAGCCGCCTGCTTTCTTAAAGTGCGACTGACCTGAATTGTAGTAAAAATTGCCGCCGGCCAAAGGGTTTTCAGGTTCTTCCGCATTTTTTACAATTGGAACCGCGTTTAGCCCGGACTTAGCAAAAGCATGGCTGTTTGAATCTGAATGGCACCCTTCACAGGCTTCTTTTTGCAGTGCCTTCCCTAAGTGCTTTTCTGAGTCATCAGTGTAAGTTCTCTCTGCGCCTCTAATAGCGCTGACATAAGCTTCGATCGAAGCTTTTTTTCTTTCTGTTTGATCCTGCCATATATGAACAACGTGGCAATCAACACAACATTCTGTCATGAGTCCTGCTATTGCCTTCGTAGAAAAACCAACCACAAGTGCGATGGTTATCATTACAATTGAAAGCCTGCCCGCAACGCTCTTGCTTGCGAGGCGGGGGATGCTTGCTACACCCAAGTTGAGTTTTGTGATACATACTGCGATCTGGCTTAACCAGGCAGGTCTGATCGAATTTTTTTTCATATCACAAAGAATCCATTTTCAATATTCCGGCTTTTGCCGGAATGACGGTTAAAGGGTATGTTGGACTTTTTACGAGTTTATTAATAAGTATCTCTGCACAAACCATACCGATTTAGCCGTGAATATCATTTTTAGCTTTTTTGGAATTTTGCTGTTATGCTATATATTTTTAAACAGAGTTTGTATGACTTTTGCCAGACTTTTAACTCTTTGTAATTCTTTAGTATTGAGCACTTCCGGTTGTGCCTTACGGCTTGAAAAAATGCACTTCGTGCCACTCGAACCCTTGC
Source organism: Desulfobacteraceae bacterium (assembly GCA_030593145.1). Taxonomy (GTDB): domain Bacteria; phylum Desulfobacterota; class Desulfobacteria; order Desulfobacterales; family ETH-SRB1; genus ETH-SRB1. Next base: position 8,165 of record JAUVHU010000018.1, on the reverse strand, counting down.
TCTCTTGTACCCTCTGGGGTCACACCCGCTTAATTGGAAATAACCCACTTGTTTTGCCTTAATTAACCGCAACTAATTTAGAAATAATCCTTACTACTTTATCTGAATGTTTCAGACAAATCAAGCAAAAAGCCTTATTAAGCAGTCATTATCATTCTAAAAATACACCTTAAAAGTTTCAATTGTTCAGTTATAGATCTACGCTGATCATTATTAGAGACCTTTGAACAATGTTAAATTTTGTTCAAGTACAAGGAAGGCAAAAATTTCATCCGGAGGAATATATTGAGAATTATTAATTTTAAATGTTGAATTAAAATCGGACTTTTTTTCTTCTGGATTTATAATTAAAAACTCAAAACTCAAAATTATATTTAAATCTGACGCAGTAATCGGGCAAAAGGGGACGTTTTTCAAAGGTCTCGCTGGGAAATCTATGGCTGAATAGTTATCTTGCAACTTAAGTTAGCTCTTATGCCATTTCAAGCTGGATATCTTACTAACGAGCAGCGCCGCAAAAATGGCAAATCCTATAGACGGAAGATAGAGCCGATGCTCAAAGATAACGTCGTAGATTACAACAAAGCTTGAAGTAACTGAAAGAGTTACAAAAAACCAGATAATGCCGAAAGAAAAAAGTTTTGCCCTTCGGTATGCCCAGATGCCAAATCCTGCAATGGCGGCAAGGAGGAAGAAGAACAGAACGGTTGGGAGGTCAATGCTTCGGGTAATCGGCCAGTCATAGTCCAGGTTGAGATTTGTAGGGATGAATAACAACTTGATATAGTATGGAATAACATGCAGTTGTGTCATAAAATACTGAAAGGAGGTGACAGGTTCACCAAAGGGCATTTGTACCCCTTTGGCATAATCAAATGAAACAAACTTTTGCAGCCCGGATATACTTAGATGAACAGCAATACCTATGGTGCAGAACATGGCAATATGGATTTTATACTGATTTTTCAGCGCTTTCCAGTTTCCGTCCGATATAAAGTAAAAATCATAGACCAGGAGGATCAGAGGAAGGGTGACCGCTATCTGTTTTGTTCCCATACCAAGGCAGGAGGCGAGAAACGCAGCGGCTAAGTAAAATTTTGAATTACGGGTTTTTGATTTCGGCTTTTCAACCTTTGAGCTTTTTGGGAAGGCTTTGATAAAAAGAAATAGTGAAAGCAAATAAAAAGTCGTGGCCAAAACTGAGGACCTGCTGATAATGTATGTGACGGCCTGTGTTTGTATAGGATGTGCAATAAAAATTAAAGAGGCATAAATGGCAATTCTGTAAGCACGTTCTCCGTACTTTTCTTTCATAGATGGAAGGTTGGCGGTCCACAGGAGGATGAAGTAGAGCATAATACCGTTTGAGATGTGTAGAAGCAAGTTAACGAGGTGGTAGCCAAAGACATCGAGTTTGCCGAAGTAGTAATTAACCGCCAATGTAAGGTTTAATATCGGGCGGCTTGAGGAGAATATCTGTTTGACGTCAAATCTGTGGATGGCATAGTTTTCAACAATAGCATGCTGATCATCAAAGTGAAACGAACAGTCAAAGCTGTTAGAATAAATAACAGCGGCTATTGCAGTGATCAAAAAGATTGCGAAAAGATTTTTTTTGGTGTTTGACAAACCGGCCATATATGAAATCTCCTTTATATTGTAACTATTCAGCTACAAAAGTACGAAGACGCCAAGATTATAATATAATTCTCTTGATGCCGTTTTTAATAGATTATTCTCTTTTTAATAAAGGTTTAAAATTCATATTTCTTTTTTGCGTTTTTGTGTCTTGGTGGCTAAATAGTTACTTTGTACTTTCGTGATTTCGTGATTTTTCTTTCTGCTCATCTAATTCTGATTGCAAAATAGCAATTTTTTGAGCTAGCTTCCGAACCTGATCAGTTAAGGATGATATCTTGACCGAATAATGGAGCGCAATCAAAAGAAGAAAAAGAAGCGCGAAAACAAAGAGGGTGGTTGTGGGTAGAGTCGCGCCGATTATTTCGGTAATAAAGACGAGAAGATCGTACCAGACAGCAAGCACTATAACGCCAAAGCTGGTAAGGAGCCACAGCCAGGAATATTCCTCTCGCAATTTTTTTCTGCGAACCATCTCCACTATGAAAATGCATAAAGCGATAGCCGCGATTAACGCAAATATCTTTTGTCTTATAGGCATAATTTCAGATCTCCGCTTTCCTCAGTAATACAACAAAAATAGAAAGAAACATTTTAAAGATATAATATACAGGTTTCAAGCCGGAATGCATTGATTTCCCCTGCACGCCTGGATACATGGTTACTGGAATTTCCTTAATTTTTAATCCCGCCCTGTCCAACATTATTATTACATCAGCGTCCGGGAAATCAACCGGATAATAGTCTCCCGCATAAAATTGAAGTCCATGTTTGTTGATACCCTGATACCCTGAAGTAGGATCGGTAATCTTTTTACCAATTATAAGTGAAGTTAGTCTGGCAAAAAAAAGCATTCCGATCTTTCTTATGAAAGAAGCCCTATAGTTTCCTTTGCCTAAAAACCGAGAGCCTATAATTACATCAGCTCTATTATTGAACACCTCATCCAACAACTTTGGAATATCTTCAGGATCATGCTGTCCGTCTGCATCTATTTGTACCGCGTATTCGTATCCTTTCTTTAAAGCGAATTTGAAACCAGTTTGAAGCGCAGCGCCATAACCCATATTATAAGGAAGGCTAATTACGTGTGCTCCCAATTCCCGGACGATCTCTTCTGTTTGATCCTCTCCCCCGTCATTTATGACCAGGATATCGGCATCAGGAATAACATTTTTTATTCCATTTATCACGTCCGCAATATTTTTTTCTTCATTGTAGGCAGGAATAATAATTATTGCTTTTTTCATTTAATTTTCTTGTAATATTTGTTCTCTGGTGAACAGATATTTTCTTTTGAGTTTTTTCTCTTTTACGATATAGTTAACAGCCTCACAATAGATCCTTATAACTATCCTCGATTTTCTTGACAACAGATTCCAATCCAAAGTTTTTCAAGGCAAATACCCTGCCATTTTGTGTTATCTCCTCTCATTTTTGGGGATTTCGCAAAAGGAGCAAAACTTTTTCTGCAAATTCATCTGAATTATCGGATGGAACGGATTTTTATGGATATTACCAAAAGTTCGCTTTTCTATTTCATTACGGAACTGATTGATTACCAAGAACGATAGTTAAAACAAACCATCCCAAAACTTATCATAAAAAGGCCCAGCCATTGAATAAGAGATAATCTTTCACCCAAAATTATCCAGCTTGCCAGTGCAAGTAATATGTAAAAGAATGCACCGGACATTGTGAACAAATATACGAGTTGAGTTCTTGAAAGAACATAAATCCAAAACAAAGCCATTATTCCTTGAAGAACAAATGCACCCACAACATAGGGGGAATGGATTATTCTGAAGATTTCAACCATGACGCCGGATGAGAACTGCACTCCGCCCAATAATAGAAGACCTTTTTTGAGTATTATTTGTGCGGTAATAGTGCCAAAAGCTATAATAGATATGAAAATAATATTCGTTAGCATTGATTTATTTCTCTTTACTATTTTGTTGAGTTAAGATTCTTTACTACTATATAGCCTCACCGATTTCTTTTTGTCGAGAAAAACCGTACGAGATTTTCTTTTGCTATTCCAAAGGCAACCTTAGGTAAATCAAGCAACATTGGGTGGGTTGTCAACGAACGAATATTCCGAATCAGTCGTTGTCGTCGGAACTTCTTATATATCTGATAAAGTCTTTTTCTGCTCACGGTTTTCGATAGAATAATTGCATTGGGGTGATTAACCTCGAAATTGACGTTTAATCTGTCCCAATCCATATGATCCGAAACCAGACCGCAGGATTTGGCAAAATCCCACACTGGTGTTCCCGGGTAGGGAGTTAAAACGTAGATGTCCACAAAGGATAATTTGTTTTTACGGATAAAATTATAAGTGTCCATCATCTCTGTTTCGGTTTCATCCGGAGATCCAATTATAAACGAGGCGTTGGCCTTGATGCCGGCAGATGTCAAGAGTTTAACAGCATGTCGATTATTTTCAATAGTAACCGTTTTGCCCTTAAGATAATTCAAAATGCGAGGGTTGCCAGATTCCAATCCCAATCCCACTGATACAACTCCCATTCTTTGCAAATCAGCAACGATATCCTCATTTACCATGTTTGAGCGGCAAGAGCACGTGAACTTAATTTTCTTGGACAAACCACTCTGCTCCATTAATATCGCAATATCGTGTAAACGTTTTTTGTTGGCCACAAATAAGTCATCGTAAAAGCTGATCATTTTTGCGCCAGATTTATTGACGAGATTTTCTACTTCCGCGAAAACATATTCGGGAGAAAAGAAGCGTACTTGATTCCAATACCGGCTGGACGCACAAAAAACGCAACGGTACGGACAGCCTCGCGATGAAAAGACATACGCATGTTTTACGGGGCCTTCCAGCGTTCGGTCAGGATGGGGTATGATTTGATCCATCTCCTTAATGGCCGTCTTATGAGGGCTTTTTATTCGTTTGCCGTTTTTCCAGAATACGATACCGTCTATTTTTTTCAGTTCATCGGGAGGAAAACTTTTATGTTCCAGAAAAACTTTCATCAACTCTACGATCGTTAGTTCTCCTTCGCCGATACAGCCGACATCCATATCTTCTGTGATACATTCCGGAATCATTGAAATATGAACTCCTCCTATTATCGTAGGCAATCCTTCCTTACGCACTAGCTTTGCATGCCTTATCGCGTGATTGAAGTTCTGTGATACAACGGTGATGCCAACAATGTCGGGCTTGAAGGATTGGAGGTTTTTTTCGATATCTTTGTTAACAAGTTTGACCTCGAACGTACCTGCAGGAAGCGCCTTTTTTAACGAAGCACTCAGGTAAAGAATTCCCAGTGGTGTATATCGGGTTTCGATTTCACTTTCCGGATTAATTGCATTAATGAATAATATTTTGATCATTTTTTGTCGGTCGCCATTATGCAATGCAGAGAGATCGGCCAGAGATAAAACGGAATATTTCGAGAAAAAGCAGAAGTGAAGCCTTGCCCATTCAAAAAATCTCGCATATCACCTGGAGTCCATTGTCGGACATGGCCCGGATCATACGCCGCCTCACGAAAACGTAAAGTAAGAATTCTTGATACCTTGAAAATTCTGTCATTAGGAAATACGATCACCAATCTTCCGCCAGGAACTAAAACCCTGTGGATTTCTTGAATAGCGGTTTCAGGATACTCCAAATGTTCAATTACCTCCATGAACAGCACAAAGTCTACACTTTTTGAAGGCAATGGTAGATTGTACACGTCACCTTGTTCAACTTTGCAACCATGGTGTTTGCAAATAGCGATATTTTCGGGTAGGATATCGATTCCTATAACTTTTCTGTCCGGGAATAGCTGGTGCATTTTTCCCAAAGTAATACCCTCTCCGCAGCCGATATCCACAAGCGTTCGGTGAGCAGGACACACAAGGTTCAAGGCCAGTTGATCCCTTTTATCCCAATGCCAACGGCCAATACCGCCTTTTGCGTATTGATTTCGTTGATAAATTGATTCTTGCCGCTGATTAAATTTTGTTACAGGCATTTTTCATCTCTATAATTTCACTTATAGCAAAACAACGGGGTCACATCTTAAATATTAACTATTGGCTTGTCAAATTATCTTTTTTAAAAAGTTAAGCTAAATCATGCAACAAATCTCATCCCGATCGCTTCCGATTCGCTCCAGGCGTGGGGCTTTTCCCAAGTTTGTCTGCAAGCTCTTCGCGTGTCATGCTTGGCTTTGTATGCAGTATTTCAAGGATCTTATCACGTGTCCTGGTTTTCTGGTCAATATGCTTTCTGATAAACTCAAGAACAATTTCTATTTCACTGATAAGGTGTATCTGTGGGTTATTCAACAACCTGTACAACAGTTATAGCCTTAATACGTTGACCGGTACAAACCTGGTACTTCTCGTCTGAAATGGATAAATCTGACAGTTGCTTAGCCAGCTCGTAGCAATTCTCAATGTCGCCGATTATTATAGAATTGTAAGAGATTTGATTCTTGAGCGAGCTGACCTTCATTACAGGAAAATTAAGCCACTTTTTACCGGCTTTTGAGTCGTCAACAACCCCTACCACGGTAAGGCCGGACTCAATGGTCGCGAGATAAAAGATTTCGGCGGCGTCTGAAACTCCACAAATGACAATATTTAAGTTTTCCTCTTTTTTTAATTTCTGGCATACACCCCTGACCCTCTTTCTAATATCCTGGTAATTTGCCAGCGACCATTTCATGTATTCCAGGGTCATTTTTGCCTTTTCGGCAATTCCAACAGGGGTTAGATTATACCATAGGCGCCGTCCGGGCATATCCCTGACTGAGACATAGCCTTTACGAACCAGTCCTTTCAGGTAGATATTTACATAAGAGAGTGTTAGTCCGGATCGCTGTGAAAGCTCACGCTGGGTACACTTACCATCGGAATCGATTTCCTGAAGAATATTTAGTTCTGCAATGTTTTGTTTGTCCACAATGACCCATGTCCTGAGACCTTGAACTTGAAAAAACTGAACATTTTTCAAAGGTCTCGCCCTCTTGTTTCAATAGTTAAATATGAAACAATATTTTTATTTAGCTGGGATTACACAATGTTTTAACGTTCTATTTTAGAACATACCATGCAAAAAAAATGTGTCAAGAAAAATCTTGCCACGAATTAAGGTAAATAGACTCGAGTAGAAAGAAAAATAGTAACTATTCAGCTACAAAGTTACAAAGATTATGATATAATTCGTAATTGCTCAGGTTATTAGCCTGAGTAGTTACTATAATTCTTAATGTTCTGTGATTTCTTTATATTTAAACCTATTTGCGTTCATCTGTGTGAATCTGTGGCCGAATAGTTACGGATTTTTTATGTAAACAGCCCTGTGATCAGTTGCCGATGATTTCCTTTGCAGACAAACGAAACTTCCAAATTAAATGAAACATATCCATATTACTGAGGCGATGGTTTTTGCGGAATCTCCATCGCTTTGCAAGCATGGACGGTAGTTTAGTAAGCATGTCAACATATGCTTTTAAGTAAGCCGAAGCTATTGCCGGCAAGGAATTGTTTTCTGTAAATCTATTGAGTTCACCGCCGGTTTTTAAAACAGAATATCCCTGTACCATGTAACGCCATCCGGTAATAAGCGGAAGAAAAGCCAGAAGAAACCATGGAAAATTCTTTATCGCTACCCATAAATGGTTTCGCTCTACCCAGTATATCTTTTGCAGAGAAAACTTTCCGCCGGTCATGGAATAAAAATGCTGAACATAAGCGTCTGGCGCTACTACTATATTCCAACCCGCACGACGCAAACGGAGTCCCAAATCCGTGTCTTCACAATAGGCAAAAAAGTCTTCGTCGAAAAGGCCGACCTCCTTTAACGCCTCCATTTTCAGCAAGCAGGCACATCCGCTAAACAGCATGACTTCTTTTGGTTGAGTCAATTGAGGCACAGGCATGCCTCGCATGGCCTGCCGTGACATACCGTCAAGAGCTATGCCGACACCGCATGAATCTAAAACTTCCGGTCGGTTTCCGTCAATAATAATGGAGGCTGCAGCCCCGATATTTGTATCAGATTCAGCTGTTGTGACCAGCGAGCTTATCCATTGAGGCGTGGCTACGGCATCATTGTTGATTAATGCGACATATTTGCCTTGCGCTATTTCAATACCTCTGTTGTTTCCTCCTGCAAAACCATGGTTTTTATCAAGCCTGACCATGTGAACTTCCGGGAATTCTGCTGCCAACATGCCGCGCACATCTTTTTCAGACCCGTTATCAACGACAATAATCTCTATCGCTTCGTAATCCTGAGCATAAAGACCGGTCAAACAGTTTCTGAGCAGATTTAAATTATTTAAGGTAACAATTATTACTGTTACTAATGGCAAGTTGTTTTTCATTTGTTATAGTCTGGAAGCCTATTCTTTGATGAACTCGTAAAAAGTCGATTTTGTTCACTTCATGACCATTTTGGGCGCAATTGAGATGTTCATCTAAAATGCAAGAACTCGGCTTAACGGCCTCAAACAGCTTGCATTTCTTGACGATAAACATCTCAATTGCTT
>JAUVHU010000056.1 GCA_030593145.1 Desulfobacteraceae bacterium | reverse complement strand
TTGCAAACCCAGATAGAAATTTCTATGAACCTGTATTATTTGAACAAAGACGAATTCGATAAGCTATCTGAATTAAGCCGAGAGATAGAACGAATGCTTAGCAGCTTAATCAGGAAGTTAAGCGGCAAATAGGCAAGACAACTATGCGCCTTTGTGTCTTTGCCCCTCTGTGCCTGAATAACTACCAAAAAAATTATGAAAGGAAATATCAATTATGGAAAGAACATTATCTATTATTAAACCTGACGGGGTTGCCCGCAAACTTATTGGAGAAGTTGTGGGGCGGCTTGAAAAAATGAATGTTAACATTATCGCCATGAAGATGATTAAAATGACTAACGCGCAGGCAAAAGGGTTTTATGCTGTTCATGCGGAACGGCCATTCTTTGATAGCCTCACCGATTTCATGTCATCCGGTCCTGTTGTTGTGATGGCTCTTGAGGGTGAAGATGTTATTGCTAAATATCGTGAATTAATGGGAGCCACCAATTACAAAGAGGCTGCGGAAGGAACTATACGAAGAGATTATGCCACGGAAATAGAGAAAAATATAGTTCATGGCTCAGATTCACCCGAATCGGCCGATTTTGAAATTAATTATTTTTTTAACAGTTTTGAAATTGTCGGCTGATGTCATCCAAAGTTGTTCTTGATAACATTTCCATTGTACTCCACCAGCCCCGACACCCTGAAAATATCGGCTCGGCTGCTCGTGCAATTCGGAACATGGGAATTGGGCGGCTTGTATTAGTCAGTCCTCAAAACTATGATATCAACAAGGTGTTGAAATTAGCGACTCATGTTGCGTCGGATGTTGTTGAGCAGATAGAGGTTTATGAAAATCTCGGTCAGGCAATTGCCGGTTATGGTTATGTTGTTGGGACTACCGCGCGTTTAGGCGGGCAGCGTCAGGTTGTAAACACGCCTTCAAGGCTGGCTGAAAAGCTGGTTCCCATTTCCCGTGAAAACCGTATTGCTATACTGTTTGGTCCGGAAGACAGAGGGCTTGCAAATGAGGAAATAAAGTACTGCCAGGCCCTTGTTAATATTCCAACGGCTGAATTTTCTTCGCTGAATCTCGCGCAGAGCGTGATGATAATGTGCTATGAAATTTTCATTGCGGGCAGTAAAGATAATGTTAAATTTTCACCACGTCTCGCCAATCAGCATGAGCTGGAAGGAATGTATGATCAGCTTAAAGATATACTTGTCAGGATAAACTATATTAACCCTGAAAACCCTGATTACTGGATAAATAAGCTGCGCCATTTTTTTTCACGAATGCAGCTTCGCTCAAAAGAAGTAAATATTATCCGGGGTATATGCAGGCAGATCGACTGGTACGGCAAAAAAAACATGTAACTACTCAGGCACAGATTCACACAAATAAACGCAGATAGGTTTAAATACAGTAAGTACTCAGGCACAGAGGGGCAAAGGCACAGTGGCACAAAGAAAAATAAAAACATATAGAGATTTGCAGGTCTGGCAAAAATCAATGACTTTAGTTATTGAAACATATAAGATTTCTAAAGGATTCCCCAAGGATGAAGTGTACGGATTAACCTCTTAATCAGGAAGTTAAGCGGCAAATAGGCAAGACAACTCTGTGCCTTTGTCCCTCTGTGCCTTTGCCCCTCTGCGCCTGAATAGTATATATATGATAATAAAAGAAAAAATATCAGTGATGATCAGCGTAGATTTGTGGCTGAATAGTTACGTAAATTTTAGGTAAAGATTATGAGACTGATAAGGTTCGGCAAAAAGGGTAAAGAAAAACCCGGTTTATTGAAAGATAACAGAATTGTTGATTTAAGAGCGGTTTTTCCTGATATTCCTGATATCGGCGAAGAATTTTTCAGGGATGGATGGTTAGAAAAGATTGCGCAGGTAACAGATTCGGGCAATGAAATGGATGTTCGTATCGGTAGCCCTGTTAATCGGCCTTCAAAGATAATATGCCTTGGAAAAAATTATCTGGAGCATGCCAGGGAAGGGGGCTTTGATAATCCGGAAAAACCGCTTATCTTTTGCAAAGCTCCAAATGCGGTGAACGGTCCTTTTGATCCTGTAATTATGCCGAAAAGCAGCGGCCAGGTGGATTGGGAGGTCGAACTTGCTATAGTGATCGGGAAAGAGGGTAAAAGGATCAAGAATAAAGACGCATTCGATTATATAGCCGGATTTACTATAATGAATGACGTGTCGGCAAGGGAGGCCCAATTTGCGGATTCTCAGTGGTTCCGGGGAAAGTCGTTTGATACGTTTGCGCCGCTTGGGCCTGTCATTGTAACCTGTGATGAGTTGGAGGATGTGAACAACCTGTCTCTTTGCGCCATTGTAGATGGTGTGATTATGCAGGACGGAAATACAAGGGATATGATTTTTGACATACCTTCAATAATAGAAAATATCAGTGAAGATATCACCCTTATTCCAGGAGATATTATTTCGACAGGAACCCCTTCAGGCGTTGGAATTTTCAGAGACCCTCCAATTGTTCTAAAGCCGGGCAACGTGGTTGAATGCCGTATAGAAAAAATCGGTTCGATAATAAATCAGGTTGTTTAAACCTGCTTACTTTTTCATCTTTTCTTGACATAATAAGCATATTGGCTTAAAAAACGTATCGTTACCACGAAGATCACGAAGAAATTATAATCTTCGTGGCCTGATTTGATTTTTTCTTGCTAATCCTGACTGTTTCAAAGCGCGGTTTATAGTTGTGCAAAGTATGGTTTAATTATGAGCAGAAAACACATATTATACGTAGTCCTTGCTGTTATTGTCGGCGGTATAATATGTATAATTTTTATAAATATGTTTTTAAAACCGCCGGATTTAGACAGACCGGATTTGGACATATTTTATAAAGAAACCGAGACAAAAAGCTTACAGCATTCGGACAGGCAGGTTATACATCTTTATTTTGCCGACAAGGATAATTCGTTTCTTATAGCAGAGGGAAGATCGCTTTTTCGTTCATCTGATCCGGCAGAAGCAGGGAAACAGATAATCGAAGCGTTGATACACGGCCCGGAAAAAGGACTCATGCAGACAATTCCAGGCGCTGTAAAACTCAGAGCTCTTTATATTACACAGGATGGGACGGCTTATGTGGATTTAACCGTGGCAGTAAAAGAGCAGCATCCCGGCGGGGTTAAGTCGGAACTTTTAACTATATATTCAATAGTGAACTCATTAACATTAAATATCTCTGAAATTAATGCTGTAAAAATACTCATTGGCGGGAGCGAATCATTAACCCTGGCAGGTCATATTGATTTAAGTTCCCCCTTTTATGCCAACATGCTTTTAATACGATGAAAAAAAAGAGCGCCATACATAATATCCGTAATATCGGAATTATAGCACATATTGATGCAGGAAAGACAACTGTGACAGAGCGTGTGTTATACTATACCGGTCGTTCGCATAAAATCGGGGAAGTTCATGACGGTGAAGCTGTGATGGACTGGATGCCTGACGAGCAGGAGCGTGGAATTACAATTACCTCCGCAGTTACAACGTGTCAGTGGAAGGGAAATGAAATACACATCATTGATACACCAGGTCATGTGGATTTTACTATAGAAGTCGAACGTTCGTTGAGAGTGCTTGATGGCGCAGTAGGAATTTTTTGCGCTGTTGGAGGTGTTGAGCCGCAGTCAGAAACCGTATGGCGTCAGGCTGACAAATATTTTGTTCCAAAGATTGCCTTTATCAACAAACTGGACAGGATTGGCGCGAATTATTTTGGCGCTGTAAAAATGATGCAGGAGAGGCTGAATGCAAATCCTCTTATTCTTCAATTGCCGGTAGGCATGGAGGAAGATTTTTCCGGCATTATAGATCTGATCGATATGAAACAGATTGTATGGGATGAAGATACCATGGGGTTTACTTATTCCATTCAGGAAATTCCCGGAGATCTTCTTGAAACAGCTGAAGAATATCGTGAAAAACTAATTGAAACAGTAGCTGAAGTTGATGATGCAATTATGGAGGTATACTTATCTGAAACGCCTGTTACCAATGAAAGTCTTATCGATGCCATACGAAACGCGACTATTAATCTGAAACTTATTCCGGTTTTATGCGGCAGCGCTCTTAAAAATAAAGGGATACAACCATTAATTGATGCTATTGTCAGATATCTTCCAAGCCCTGCCGATGTTCCTCCGATAAAGGGCATACACCCTGAAACAGGTGAGATTGTTGAATGCATAGCAAAAGATACAGAGCCTCTTGCCGCGCTTATATTCAAGGTGCTTATGACTGAAGGAAGAAAACTTTCCTTTGTCAGAATTTACAGCGGTAAAATTAAGGCCAAAGGGGATGTATATAATCCTTTACGCAAGGAAAATGAGAAGCTTGCAAGAATATTGAGAATGCACGCAAACAAGAAAGAAAGGATCGATACAGCAGGCGCGGGAAGTATTGTGGGTGTTATTGGATTAAAAGAATCTTCAACAGGAGAAACTCTCTGCTCTGTTGATCATCCGGTTATTCTGGAAAAAATTGAGCATGACAAGCCTGTAATATCTGTTGCCGTGGAACCAAAAACTCATGCTGATCAGGAAAAGCTTGACCAGGTTATTGAGAAATTTATAGCTGAAGATCCGACGTTAAAGGTAAAGAAAGATGAAGATACCGGCCAGACAATTTTATCAGGCATGGGAGAACTTCATCTTGAGATAATAATCAGCCGTATGAAGCGTGAATTTAAAACCAGCGTAAATGTTGGGAAACCCCAGGTTGTATACAGGGAAACAATTAATATTGAGGCCAAAGCATCCGCGGTATTTGACAATGAGGTAGCCGGACAGCGACAATTTGGCGAAGTCTCCTTAAGTTTAAAGCCTCTGGGCAGAGGTACAGGCAATAGATTCAAGTCAATGATTACCGATGATATAATACCGGAAGCCTATATTCCAGCCATAGAGAAAGGTGTAATGGAGTCCCTGGAAAGCGGAGCAACGATGGGATATCCGGTTGTCGATGTGGAGGCTGTTCTCACTGGCGGGTCGTACAAGGATTCGTTGAGTACAGACCTGGCATATACTGTCAGCGCGTCTATGGCATGTAAAGCCGCTCTCGCGAAGGGAGAACCTTTTCTTCTTGATCCGATTATGGCGGTTGAAGTATTTGTGCCGGAAGCATTTATAGGAGATGTTATCGGCAACCTTAATGCACGAAACGGCAAGATTGAATCGATTGAACACAAGGTTGGGGTACAGGTGGTAAAGGCAATTGTTCCGCTGTCAAAGATGTTCGGGTATTCTACTTCATTAAGGTCGGCAACCCAGGGTCGGGGGACATTTACTATGCAGTTTTCGCATTTTGACCGGTGTTGACGTGTAATCAGGTTTACGGTTCATAGTTCACGGTTAAAGAACGAATGATGAAATCGCTCCTGCCCGCTATCGCGAGCCGTACTCAATGATCTTCGTTCTTTTGTTGTTTCGCTCCGCCAGTTTATAAATTGGCAGAATACCTTATTCAAAATTCGATGTTCGACGTTCGATGTTCGATGTTCGACGTTCATCTTTTAATAGCTTTCTCTCCTTATTTCCGCTTCATCTTTTCTGATTTCTTCCAACATTTTTTCAATTTTTAGCGTTTTTTCCTGATCCTTTATTTTTTTTAAAGCCCTGTGTAAATGAAAGCGGGCATTTTTATACTGTGTTTTGTTTTTGTAATACATCCCGAGATAGTAATGGGCTTTATCCAATTTTTCCAGTTTGCCACATATTTCGCCAAGAAAATATAATGCCTGGGTATAGTCAGGATTTATTGAAATTAGTTTTTCAAATGTCAATACAGCTTTGTCAGGTTTTCCAAGCCCTATTTGTGTGCGTCCAAGGAAAAACAGAGTTTCAGAATCATTCGGAATTAAGCTGATGGCGCTGTTAAGAGCGCTATAAGCTTCCGGATACCGGCCATCAAGAAAATAGATTCTTCCAAGGTCTTTTAATATGTTCGGGTCAAAGGCTGCTTTTTTTAGCGCTGTTTTGAGATGACTGATCGCATCTTTACGGTTGCCGGTTCTTGCCAGGATTAGACCATATCCATAATGAGCCATGGGGTTTGAGGGGTGGTTTCTAACATCTGCTTCGAATTTTCTTAAAGCCCTGTCTTCATCTCCATATATGGAAATTATCCTTGTATGGGCTATTTCAAAATTATGAGAGGCCTTAATTGAAGTTTGGCTGGTTTTCTTTTTATTGCTTTCAAGCCAGGAGCTAATATAAACAATACGATCTTCAACAGCCGGATGTGTGGTAAGGTAACTAGGAATTTGTTTTGAACCGAACCACTGCCTGCTTCGTATCTTATTTAACATTGCCAATAATCCTGTGGCGCTATATCCTGCTTTTGTAGTATATTTTAGTCCTAACCGGTCAGCCTGTATTTCATCTTCACGGCTGTAAGCAAGAGTTATGGATTGACCTGCCGCCATTGAACCGATGCTTACAGCGCTTGCGGCTGTTGCCGCTCCTCCGGCTCCAAGAAATATACCGGCTGCAATACCGGCAAGGGTTCCTAATCCGATTTTTTTTGATCTTTCAATTTTTTGAGAAATATGACGGCAGACAACGTGAGCAATTTCATGACCGAGGATGCCGGCGAGTTCATTTTCATTATCCATTGCTTCAAATAGCCCGCTGTTTATAAATATATTGCCTCCCGGAGTGGCAAAAGCATTATAAACATCCTCCTTAATGATATAAAATTTGTATGTAAACGGCTGTGGAGGAAGGGTTGAGATAATATTTTTGCCTACCTTGTTAACATAATTGACGATTAGAGGATCTTCAACAAATTCAAAATGTTTTTGAACGACCTTCATAACTTTACGGGACAGTTCTTCTTCCTGTTGAACTGTGATACATTGGGCCTCTTTTGGCAGACCAATGAATGCGATAAAGGTAACAAGAGAATATATAATAATTAATTTTTTGATAAACATCATTTTTTGCCGCGACCCTAACATTTTAGCTTTTTGAAAATATAGCCTTTACAATTAATATGCTTTTCAAATATCAAGTTGTGTGATAAATTAAACATTTTATAATAGTATAGCATTTTGTAAAAGATTCTGACAAAATAACCTGATATGCAAAACTTTATTTAATTATTATGACACATATAATTTCCATAGCCAACCAGAAAGGTGGTGTAGGTAAAACTACCACGGCGATAAACCTGTCGGCAGCTCTCGCTGTTTCGGAAAAAAGGACGCTTCTTGTTGATTGTGATCCACAGGGTAATGCCACAACAGGAATGGGGCTTGATAAAACAGTTGTTGATAAAACATTATATTACGGCTTAATAGGCAATGCCAACGCGAAAAATCTAATTGTTGACAGTGATATTGAGACGTTAAAAGTTATTCCTTCTCGTGTTGAGCTTATCGGTTTTGAATTGGAAATGATGTCACACCCTGATCGTGAAAAAATTTTAGAGAAGTTTCTTGCCGATGTCGAGGATTCATTTGAATATATTATAATAGACTGTCCGCCATCCTTGAGCCTTCTTACTGTAAACGCGCTTACGGCGGCTGATTCAATTATAATTCCCCTTCAGTGTGAATTTTATGCTTTAGAAGGGCTTGGGCAGCTTCTGCAGACAGTGAAGCGTATCAAACAGAGCCTGAACCCGGATCTTAAGATTGGCGGAATACTTCTTACCATGTTTGATAAAAGAACAAATCTATCATACCAGGTAGCTGAAGAAGCGAAAAAACATTTCAAGAATCTGGTGTTTAAAACCGTTATTTGCCGAAATGTAAGGTTGGGAGAGGCGCCGAGTTTTGGGAAGCCGATATTACTGTATGATGCTGCTTCTACAGGCGCGAAAAGCTACTTTGATTTAGCGGAAGAAATAATGAATAATAATAAGTAACTATTTAGCCACAGATTTGCACAGATGAACGCAGATAGGTTTAAATACAAAGAAATCATAGAACTTAAGAATTGTAACGGCTCATGTTATTAGTCTGAAAGCTGAAGACTGTTAGAAAAAGCGGAAATACGGCGCATTTTGAAGCCATATTTAGTGCGAGAAATGGTTGTTTCTCGTACCAAATGATTTTGTATGAGGCACTGACAACTACAAAAGGTGCGAAATGAAAAAAACAAAAAAAATAGCTGGTTCAAAGTCGAAAAAGCATAAAAAAGTGGTCCTGGGGAGAGGTCTTGATTCCCTTTTGCCGGAAATTGAACCTGATAAAGACAGAACAAAAGAATATTTTCAGTGTAATATCGATCTGATCCATCCAAACCGGTTTCAACCCAGGGTGCAATTTTCCAAAGATGATCTGGGAGATTTAAGCCGTTCCATTAAAGAGCATGGGATCATTCAACCCCTTTTGTTAAGAAAGGATGTTGTCGGTTATGAGCTTATAGCTGGTGAAAGACGGCTCAGAGCAGCTAAAATAGCGGGATTAAGCCAGGTGCCGGTTGTTATAAAAGATGTATCAAATTCTGATTTACTGCAAATATCTATTGTTGAAAACATACAGCGTGAAGATTTAAACCCACTGGAAGAGGCTGAGGCATATCAACTGCTTATGAGTGAATTCGATCTTACACAGGATCAGGTTGCAAAGCGCGTTGGAAAAAGCAGATCGTCTGTTGCCAATTTTTTGAGGCTTCGAAAGCTGCCCGAACAAATAAAGGCCGGCATAATAGATAAGACCTTGAGTATGGGGCATGCAAGGGCTATGCTCGGCGCGGAGACATCATCACATCAGATGTCCGCGTGGCGGGCTGTTGTTTCAAAAGGTTTGTCGGTAAGGGAAACAGAAGCCTTTGTTAAAAGCTTGAAGGCAAAAAAACAAAAACCGAAAAAATCTGCGGCAAGTTCTGATGAAATATACCTGTCAGGACTGGCTGAAGATCTCTCCCGGCGTCTTGGCACGAGGGTAAGGATTAAAAAGCACGGACGGAAAGGGAGCGTGAAAATTGAATTTTACAGCAATGATGATCTTGACCGCCTGTTGGGTCTTCTTAAGCGGTAGTTCCTATATTAAAAGATGAACGTCCAACATCGAACATTGAACATCGAATTTCGAATAATGAAATCGGTGAGTTTATGCTGAGGGACCGAAGCGCTCTGCCAGTTTATAAATTGGCAGAATACCTTATTCAAAATTGGACGTTCGATGTTTATAGCCTTTTAGCTTGAACCCTGAACCGATTATTTTAGGTTATGCATATAATTATAGATGGCTACAATTTGATACGTCAGTCAGGTTCGTTAAGTGATCTTGACGGGCAGGAACTTCAGTTTGGCAGGGATGCTCTGGTTGAAAAACTTGCGGCATACAAAAAATTAAGACACCACAGGATTACAGTTGTTTTTGACGGGGCAAACGCTCCTTCCTTTTCACAGCGAAGGGAATCTTTTAGAGGTGTTGAGATTGAGTTTTCCCGCAATGGAGAGCTGGCCGATGCAGTAATAAAAAGGATGGCTGCGAGAGAAAGAGAAATGGCTTTGATTGTCAGCTCTGATCTTGATATTGTTAATTATGCAGAGTCTTACGGGGCAGCTACAATTAGTTCTCCCGTATTTGAACAGAAGATAGCAATGGCTGGATTCATGAGCAAAAGCGGGAGTAAAATTGAGGAGGAGAACACCGGCTGGATTCCGACAACCAAAAAGAAAGGGCCAAGCAGACGGTTGTCCAAAAAGGATCGAAGGAGTAATGTTAAAATCAGGAAACTTTAACCTAAATTAAGCGATTTTTTACTCGATCTGCGCCGATCTCTTGCGCATAAAGGCTTCGCAAAAAATCGCTCAACTTAGGTTTATGGCGTCGTAAAAAGTCCCGTTTTTGGCAGGTGCTGCTCCAGGTATAATTAAATTTAAACCAGGAAAAACTCACGTATAAGAAATCGTAAAGAAAGAACAGACCATAATAAAAATAACCATTGTAATAATCTGACGATTCTTTATAAATAACAATATCTTATCAGGTTCTTTCTTAACGATTTCTAATACATTCAGACAGTTCCCTGATTTAAATTCAATCATACCTGAAGCTCATTACGCAAAAGTTATTTTCGTATGCAGTGACGCAGAGCGGCATAACATAGCTTTTTTACGAATTCATCAATAAATATTATTGTTATGAAAGAATCTAATATGAAACGGATATGCGTAATAGATGGACAGGGAGGCGGTATCGGCAGCACGATTATAAAACGGCTGAAGGAATCGTTTAGAGAAACTGTTGAAATAATTGCTCTGGGAACCAATGCAATTGCAACAGCCAACATGCTGAAAGCAAAGGCAAATTGTGGTGCTTCAGGAGAAAATGCAATAGTCCAGACCGTGAATAAGGTTGATGCTATAATAGGGCCGGTTGGTATTATTATTGCTCATGCCATGATGGGCGAAGTTACGCCAAGGATTGCGGAGGCAGTGGCAAGCAGTCCTGCAAAAAAAATTCTTATCCCGCTTTCCCGGGAAAACATAGAGATAGTCGGTGCATCTTCCGATCCGCTTCCCCGTCTTATTGATACGCTTGTTCAGGATCATTTAAAAAACATGTAATCATTCAGCCACTAAGTCACAAAGGCACAAAAGGACTTTAATTTTAAAGGGTTATCAAAAAGATAAAAAAGTTGTAGATACGGCGTATACAGTACATAAGATATTAAAGAATTATATTATAATCTTCGTGTCTTCGTGCCTTTGTGGCTGAATAGTTACAAAAACATTAAATAAGGAAAAAATATCATGTGTGAAGCTAATGCTTATCTGATTGAAGGAGAAGAGGAAAAGTTGGTAATGGAGTCTGTTGATACGATTGAACCCGAGGAGGATGGCGTTAAATTAACCAGTATCTTTGGAGAACAGAAATTTTTAAAAGCCGTCATTCATTCACTTTCTCTGGTTGACCATAAAGTTTTTCTTAAGGAATGAAAATATTTCTTGCCAGAACCTCAGGCTTTTGCATGGGTGTTCGCAGGGCCGTTGAAATGGTTCTGGATGCGCCCGGCAAACATAAAAAGCCTATCTGCACTTTCGGCCCCCTAATACACAATCCGCATGTCTTAACTCTTTTAGAAGAAAAGGGAATATTTGCTATAGATGATATTCCCGATCAAGGGTCCGGCACCGTCCTTATCAGAGCTCATGGTGTTCCACCGCAAACAAAAGACAAGCTTATTAAAGCCGGTTTTGATGTTGTGGATGCCACATGTCCGCGCGTTATTATAGTCCAGACCATAATTCGTAAATATGCAACCCAGGGATATACATCGATAATTATTGGAGACGGAGATCACCCGGAAGTTATTGGTCTTCTTGGTCATGCAGGGGAAAAGGGTTATGTAATTAATAATATTAAAGAGCTTGATTCACTGCCCGCCTTTGACAAAGCAATTATTGTCGCCCAGACAACCCAGAGCGTTTCCTTTTTTAAAGAAGTAGAAAAATGGGCAAACAGTAAATTTCCTGATTACAAGATTTTTAATACTATTTGTGATTCAACATCAAAACGGCAGTCTGAAGTAAGCAGCCTGGCAGATTCGATGGATGCTATAGTAGTAGTAGGCGGCAGAAACAGCGGAAACACACAGAGGCTTGCCGAAATTGCGGGGCAGTTCGGAAAACCGGTATATCATATTGAATCGGAATCGGAACTGGATTTAAAGGCTCTTGCTTTAGCTCGGTGCATAGGGATAACAGCCGGCGCTTCAACGCCAAACTGGATTATTAAAAGGGTTTACAGAACTCTTGAGATGCTGCCTTTCAAAAAGGAGAAAAGCTGGCTTAAAATTATCTTTACAATTCAGCGGGCTCTTCTCCTGACAAATATCTATGTATCACTTGGAGCGGGATGTTTGTGTTATGCATGCACAAGGCTTCTTGACGTTCAGCAATACTTTCCGTATGTATTTATATCTATACTGTATGTTCAATCAATGCACATGTTAAACAACCTGACAGGCCGTAAAGAAGACAGTTATAACGATCCTGCCAGAGCCTCTTTTTATAATAAGAATAAAGTATTTCTTGCGCTTCTGGCGGTGATTGCCGGAGGTGCAGGGCTAATTACAGCTTATACTCTGGGATCGGTTCCTTTTTTGATTTTGCTCGCCATGAGCGTAATGGGCCTTTCATACAATATCAGGCTTGTGCCGGACAGTTTTGCTGCAAGCAGGTACAGGAGGATAAGGGATATTCCCGGCTCAAAGACAATTCTTATTGCTGTGGCCTGGGGAATTGTTACAACATTGCTGCCGGCGCTGTCTTTATCGGGAAGTATTAATATGGGAACAGCGCTTGTATTATTCTGGTCAATATCCATTGTGTTTGTCAGAACGGCATTTTTCGATATTCTTGATATGCAGGGGGACAGGATTGTCGGCAAGGAGACAATACCGATACTTCTTGGAGAAAACAGGACACTGAGACTGTTAAAAATTATGCTGGTTATTAATATTGTGATTTTGTTATTATCAAGCGTATTGCATCTTGTTTCGAGCCTTGGTTATTTTCTTTCAATGTGCCCGGTCTTTCTGTTTATAGTGCTTGCAGCTTATGAACGCGGCAATATGCTTCCCGGTATCAGGCTGGAATTTTTTGTAGAAACACTTTTTGTGCTGGCGGGTATTGTTACTCTGTTTACAACCTTTTTCTTTTCCATATAACAGGTTCTATGCCTTTAAGGAGGCGTTTTATATTGTCCTTGTGGCGAAAGTAGATTAAAATTGTTATTATAATCGCGCATCCTGATATGATCCATGAACGGGTAAACCATAAAACAGCGATGGGCAGTATGGCGGCTGCGGCGAGTGAACCAACGGACGCATGATTTGTAAAGAGGATAAATATTATAAATACAATAACAGCAATAATTGATGCTGTTGGTGAAAGCATTATAAAGCAGCCGGCAGCAGTTGCCACACCTTTTCCGCCGTCTTTAAATTTTAGAAATATTGGATAAAGATGTCCTGAAAAAGCAAGAAGCGCTACAGAACACATATAAATTTCACTTGATAAGTTGTCAGAACCGGCCATTGCTCCTGCAAGATATACAGGAAAAGCCCCTTTAAACACATCGCCGGCAAGAGTAAATATTCCCAGGGTTGTGCCGGCAACACGCCTTACATTTATAGCGCCAATATTTCCGCTTCCCTTTTGCCTGATATCTTCAGATGTAAAAATTCTGGTTAGAACAAGGCCAAATGGGACGGAACCAAGTAAATACGCAAAAAGCAAAAGCCCAAAAAGTTTCATTAAATTCAACCAGTTATAGATTCACATTTTTTTCGAGAGTAACTCGATTTTTGACTTTTAAATAACTAAATTATGATGGTTTCGTAAAAAGTCTTTTGTGAACGGTTTTGAGCATTTTGGGAAAAAAGTAATTGAGATGTTTATCGTCAAGAAATGCAAGCTGTTTGAGGCCGTTAGGCCGAGTTCTTGCATTTTAGATGAACATCTCAATTGCGCCCAAAATGGTCATGAAGTAAACAAAATCGACTTTTTACGAGTTCATCAATTATAACTTTTTGATATAATTAACAAGTTATTTTCGTATGCAGTGCCGCAAAACTGGATAATATAGCTTTTTACGAGTTTATCAAAAATATTTATTGACAACATGAAAGATAATAATTATTTTTTAATTGTTTTGAGTATATTCTCATAATGGAGATATGATGGTTAGACCCCGCAAAAATCGTATAGTGTCTTTTAATCCAGATGTAAGCTATTTTAAACCAAGGGGTATCCCCATGTTTGAGCTGGAAGAGGTCTGCCTTGCTGTTGATGAGTGTGAATCAATAAGGCTTGCAGATCTGATCGGCATGTCTCATGAAGAGGCTGGAGGCCGTATGGGAGTATCCAGGGCTACATTTAGCAGGATTGTCCAGCAGGCGCGAAAAAATATTGCGGATGCCCTGATTAACGGAAAGGCAATAAATATTGAGGGCGGCAATTACAGGATAAATGAGGAGGAGCGAGTATTTGTGTGCTGCAAATGCAATAATAAATGGACGGAGCCTCAAGGTACAGGAAGGCCCGGTTGTTGTCCTTCGTGCAATCATGGAAAATTCATTCGTGTTTGGGAAAAAAAATAATCATATTTCCTGGGTTGAGCGGTTCACGGTTCACGGTTGAAGAGCCCTAACTCATTTGAACCCTGAACCTGAAACCGATCACTTTAGATATTTACTGGAATTGATATTATTTAAATTTACTACGAAGCACACACAGATCACAAAATTTAGACGGAGGTATTGGATAATTATGAAAGTAGCAATTACATCAACAGGACAAGATTTGTCGTCAGATATTGATTTGCGTTTTGGAAGGGCAGCATATTTTATTATTGTTGATCCGGAAACCATGGAATATGATGTTGTAGAAAACAGTCAGAATTTGAATCTTCCTCAGGGTGCGGGAATTCAGGCAGGTAAAACAATTGTTGATAACAAGGTGGATATAATAATTACCGGCAATTGCGGCCCAAAAGCATTTAAGGTATTACAAAGCGCCGGGATAAAGATTTTAATAGGCGCAAAGGGGCTGGTTAGTGACGCAATTGCACAATATAAAAACGGGGAACTGGAAATTATCCAGGATGCTAATGTAGAAGGTCATTGGGTATAACTGATAATATAGGAGAGATATAAATGGAGATAATTGGTCAAACAGGCTGTAGCACGGCTAAAAAGGAAAACGTACAATCCGATCACGATGTTTTGGTAGAGAAATCTTTAAAAAAAATAAAAAACAAGCTTATTGTTATGAGCGGCAAAGGTGGTGTTGGCAAGACAAGTGTGTCTGTTAATCTTTCCATGGCTCTTGCCGAAAAAGGTTATAAGGTTGGGATTATGGACGTTGATCTGCACGGTCCTGATGTTCCCAGAATGCTTGGGCTTGAAGGGATGCTGACTCTGAATCAGAATCAGAAGCTTATGCCCATGAGCTATTCTAAAAATTTACAGGCGGTTTCAGTAGAATCGCTTACCCAAAACAAGGACGACGCGATAATATGGAGAGGTCCGATCAAACATTCTGCGATCAGACAGTTTGTTGCCGATGTTGAATGGGGTGAGCTTGATTTTTTGATTATCGATGCTCCTCCTGGTACAGGTGATGAACCTCTTTCCGTTGTTCAGACAATTAAAGACGCAAAAGCAATTATTGTCACCACGCCACAGGAGGTAGCTCTTGCAGATATCAGAAAATCAATCAATTTCTGCAAAACCGTAAAAATGGAAATCTTTGGTCTTATAGAAAATATGAGCGGTTTTGCATGCCCTCATTGCGGTGAAAAGATTGATCTGTTTGGAAGCGGCGGCGGGGAAAGAACAGCCGATGCAATGGGAGTAACCTTTCTTGGTAAAATCCCTTTTGATCTTAATGTAGTGGCATGCGGTGATACAGGAGTTTCTTTTCAGGAAAAATATAAAGATTCTCCGGTAACAAAAGCTTTTGCCGATATTGCCGAAAAAACGTCTAAATTAGTGTAAAAAACGAAATAAATGTAAAAGCAGAAATTTAAAAAGATTTTAATCACGTCTCTTTTCAAGGCGTACGTCGCAAAGCACGAAAGTACGAAAACACAAAAAATAATTGGAGGATTATTAATATGAAATTTGCAATACCGTTAGCCGAAGGAAAACTCACAGCTCATTTTGGGCATTGTCAGGAATTTGCCATAATCGAAGTTGAGAACAATCGGATCAAGAATAAAGAGATTCTTATTCCACCACCTCATGAACCCGGCGTTCTTCCGAGATGGCTTCACGAACAGGGTGCAAATGTTATTATTGCCGGTGGAATGGGCCAGAGGGCGATTGACCTTTTTAATCAGAACAGTATTACTGTAATTACCGGTGCGCCTTCTCTGGAACCTGAAACACTCGTTACGAGTTATCTCGACAATACATTAGCAGTCGGTGATAATGTCTGCAACCACGATGGTGATGTTTGTAACCATTAGTAGGCTTAATGCTATGTGGAGCCTTCTTCAATAGCTTTTAGCATTATTCCACTGTATAATGTTTTTTGCAGAACGTTCATAATAATTGATATCATTATATTTGATGAACTCGTAAAAAGTCGATTTTGTTCACTTCATGACCATTTTGGGCGCAATTGAGATGTTCATCTAAAATGCAAGAACTCGGCTTAACGGCCTCAAACAGCTTGCATTTCTTGACGATAAACATCTCAATTGCTT
>JAUVHU010000100.1 GCA_030593145.1 Desulfobacteraceae bacterium | reverse complement strand
AGACTGGTTTGCCGGTTTGATTATAAGAGCCGCATCCGCTCCTTTTGATGTTCCTCCAATGGAAACAATATCGTTTCCAGTAAGGGTTCCTGCGTCAGTCGCCATAATCGATACCTCCACAGCAACTTTTGTGCCCTGGCCCAAAAGCCTTAAAGTATCGGCAATAATGAGTGCCGGATAGCTTCCCCCGTATTTTTTTGCGATGGATCGTTCAACACCTGAGAGGGCGTGGGTCGCTGAAACGATTGTCACACCCTGTTTTTTTAAATCTTTGTAAACTTTATCCGGCATTATTTTTTTAAAAGGCTCTTTAAAACCGCAATGGTATGTTACCACAACAATCCGGAAACCCTGGAATATTTCCAGAGCCTTATAGGCTGTATCCCCTTTTGAAGAAGCGAGTACAACTTCGTCTAAACCTAATTCTTTTCCCCTTTCATATGCCAGTTTCAGGGTCTTTTTTGTATTGATTTTTCCTGGTTTATTAAAATACATAATATCCTCCTGTATGCTATAATCTAAATTGAGCGGTTTTTCACTCGATCTGCGCCGATCTCTTGCGCATAAAAGCTTCGCAAAAATCCTCGACATATCCACGGGTATGCTTGCGGTTTTTGCAAATCCTTATGCATCAAGATCTCAGCACATATCTTCGCAAAAAATCGCTCAACTTAGGTATAAATAACTCCTTGTATTACATGATATTTTTTAGTAGAGTCAACTCCATTTTAGTTTTGAGGAAAAATATATGAACGAAAATCAGGAAAAATTAACCGAACTTTTGCAGGATCTTGTGAAAATCAATTCCATAATAGCCACCGAGTTAATCCAGCTTGTAGAAAATTCCAGCAGGCAGATACGTGGGGAGATACCAGGGGCATGCATAAAAGCACATGCGGGATTAAGAAAAGAGGTTATTGAGATCGCTGAAAAATGGCACAAGGATTGTGCTTTGTTAAGGGAGCATAATCTAAAGCACGATTAAAATGGCGTCGTAAACAGTCCTAAATCTACTGCGTTGCAGTGATTTTTCAGACTCTCAACATACTATATGTATGCCTTCGATCCTGAAAAATCATTACGCCTTGTATATGAAACTTTTTACTTAGCCATCTATAGTTAAATTCGTAAAAAATAAAGGTTGAAGCCATGTTTAATTTTCTTTTCAAAAAAGAAAACCGTGTTGAAGTGTTAATCTTTGAATATCTGGACTCATTGAAACTTACCCAGAAAAGCTTTTTAGATGCAATTAATGCCTGCCTTGAAGACAACAAGTGTGATGATTTTGAATTTCTTATCACACAGACCCACAAGCATGAGTCAAAAGCAGACGATATCTGCGATGAAATAAACGATCTGATGTACAGCAAGGCGCTGATTCCTGATTCACGCGGCGATATAATGCAGCTTCTGGAGGCAATAGATATGATCCCGCATTATTTTGAACGTGTTTTGTTTGTTATGCAAACTCAAAAACTAAGCATACCTGAATTCCTTGCTTTAGATGTCAAGGAGCTGATACGCATCAGCCTTGAAAGTTGCGATCTTTTATCCAAACAGTTAGTCCTTCATTTGAAGCAAAAACCGGGTATCCGTGGCTTGCTCGGTATTATTGACACAAACGAAAGCCACTGCGACCACATTGAACGGCGTATTATCACCAAGATCTTTGATTCAGATCTGGATCCGTTTATTAAACTCCAGCTAAAGGAACTAATCGTAACTATGGGAGAAATTTCAGATCAGGCCGACCGTGTATCCGGGCGGATTAACATTATCAATATGAAGAGACGGGTATAATGTTTTCTCTTTTAGGAGGTGTTTTTTTAGGATGGTCGCTGGGCAGCAACGATGCGTCCAATGTGTTTGGCACAGCGGTTTCCTCCAAAATGTTAAAGTTCTGGACAGCGGCTGTTCTTGCATCGGTTTTTGTGGTGATAGGGGCGCTTGTTTCAGGACAGGCAGGCATAGAAACCCTTAAAGGGCTGACCAGTGTCAGTCTTGAACAGGCTGTTATTTCTTCTGTGGCAGCCGCTATAACCGTAACTATAATGACGTTTCTGAGGCTGCCTGTCTCGACATCCCAGGCGGTTGTCGGCGCAATCATGGGAATCGGGATACTGAATAACCAGATCAATCTGAGCGGTCTCGGAAAGGTAGTGGCATGCTGGGTCGGAACTCCCGTAGGTGCTCTAATTATATCTATCCCTCTCTACTATATGGCGGCAGCAATATATAATAGACTCAACATGAATCTTTTCAGGGCGGACAGTGCACTTCGCTTTGGTCTGGTTGCTGCCGGGGCGTATGGCGCCTATGCCCTTGGAGCCAATAACGTAGCCAATGTAACAGCTGTTTTTGTTGGCGCCGGGCTCATAACAGTATTTCTTGCCACTCTTATCGGAGGGGTCAGTATTGCCCTGGGTATTCTAACATACAGCAAGTCGGTTATGGAAACAGTGGGCAAAAAACTTGTGAAGCTTGATCCGTTTTCGGCTTTTGTAGTTGTTTTGGCCGAGGCTATTACAGTGCATATCTATACCATTATCGGTGTTCCTGTCTCAACATCTCAAGCGGTGATTGGAGCGGTGGTCGGCATCGGTATCGTAAAGGGCGCTCACACTGTCAGAAAAAAAACACTGAAAAATATTCTCCTGGCATGGCTTCTTACCCCTGTTGTAGCCTGCTTTATTGCCCTGGTTATCGATTTTGCATATAATCTACATTACATTCCGTCTCAATGAAATTAAGTGTTAGGTGTTAAGTGTCAGGTGTTAAGGATTAAGTAAAAAAAGCAGTATAAACCTAATGATGAGCGATTAGCTCTTAGCAATTAGCTGTTAGCTCTTATTATTTCAGGTGGTTACCAGCGATTCGATTTTCACCCATTAGGTGAAATGTTGAGTTCTATCAATATATCGAAATTATTGTGCTAACTGCTAAAAGCTAACTGCTAAAAGCTCAATTTAGGATAAAACAAGATGATTATAGATTTTCATACACATATTTTCCCAAAAGAGATACGTGAAAACAGGGAAAAATATTTTCCGTCAGAACCTGCTTTCGAGCTTTTGTACGGAAGAGCCGGATCAAAACTGGTCGGAGCTGGTGAACTGATTGATTCAATGAACAGCCGAAATGTGGATAGATCTGTAATCTTTGGGTTTCCCTGGAAAAATTCAGATACATTTAAAAAGCATAATGATTATATCATTAAATCAACAGAAAGATACCCCGGCCGTCTTACAGGTTTCTGCTGTATCGATATATTCAGCAGGGAAGCTGTTGCCGAAGTTATGCGGTGTTTTGAAAGCGGGCTTTCAGGTGTAGGAGAGCTTGCTCTTTATGAATCCAGCCATGAATCCGGCGATGAGGAATTCATAAACAGGCTGGAGCCTGTCATGGAAATCTGCCTTGATAAAAACATCCCTGTTTTAATCCATACTAATGAACCTATAGGTTATCAATATCCTGGCAAAACTCCAAACACTTTCAAGCAGATTTACAGGCTGATAACAAAGTTTCCGGAAAACAAAATTGTTTTAGCTCACTGGGGCGGCGGGATATTCTTTTTCAGTCTTCTTAAAAAAGAAGTAAAAGAGAGCTTTAATAACGTATATTTTGACACAGCAGCATCCCCTTTTCTTTATGATGCAAAGATATACAGGGTCGCAATTAATATACTGGGACAGGATAAGATTATCTTTGGCAGCGATTTTCCGCTGCTTGGACCGGAAAGATATTTCAAGGAGTTTGAGCAGGCAGGTTTGTCAAAAGAGGAAATTGATTCCATATGCAGGGGGAACGCTATGAGGCTTCTTAACTTGATAGTATAGGGAGTTCCGTTTTATTGACCATTAAATCAACAGGTTGTGGAAAGCCCGCTCGATAGAGCGCTAACTTGAGCAAAATTGTGAAACATTAAAAAAGCCCTGCACTAAATGTAGTACAGGGCTTTTTTGCAAAAAGTGTATGAATATCAGCCGGCAAAGGCTTTTTCAAAATTAGGTACAACCTGTTTTTTGCGGCTCATGACACCGTCCAACCAGACTTGTCCGCCCTCCGGGGCAATACCAAAAGCCTTTTGAACAACAGATTCATCGTCAGATGCGATAAGCATTTCCGAGCCTTCTTTCATAATGTCGGTTAACAGCAGGAAGACAGAGTGTCTGCCGCCTTCTGTCTTAAGAGCCTTGATGTCTTCAGCAAGGTCAGGTTTGACACCATCCAGGATAGACAGGTCAACAACCTCAAGCTGGCCGATTCCTACCTTGTTGCCATTCATGTCAAAGTCTTTATAATCTCGCAATACAAGTTCCCTGGCGGGTGTGCCTTCAACAGCGGATTTGACTTTGAACATGTCCATACCCAGTGTAGCTAAATCAGATTCGCCGGCGATTTTGGCCAGAGCATCGGCAGCTTTCTTGTCCTGATCTGTGCAGGTAGCTGACTTGAAAATAACCGTATCGCTCAGGATGGCGCACAGCATAATGCCTGCGATATTCTTGGGAATTTTAACTCCGAAGAAGTCATACATTGCTTTTAGTACAGTGCAGGTGCATCCAACAGGCCAAATCCAGCATTCTAATGGATTTGAAGTGGTTACATCACCTAATTTGTGATGATCAACAATTCCAAGAATTTCCGCATCTTTCAAGTCATCAAGACTCTGAGCAAGGTCGGAATGATCAACAAGGATGACCTGTTTGCCGGCGCCGCTGGTTAAAAGTTCAGGAGCACTTACACCGAATTTGTCCAGAATAAACTTTGACTCAGGATTAAGATCACCCTGCATTGCCGGCACAGCCTCTACGCCAATCTTGGTTTTAAGATCAGCCAGAGCGATGGCGGCGCAAACAGAATCGCTGTCCGGATTTTTATGCCCAAAAATATAAACTGCCATATTAAACCTCCTCAACATTTCAAAATTAATATTAAAAAACTGATTGCCATTACATAGTTATAGTGAGAGCTCTGAAAAATACTCAATTTTGTTCAAGTTCAAGGAAGGCGAAAATCTTAACCGTAGGAATACATTGAGAATTATTAATTTTAAATGTTGGATTTTGGATTAAAATTGGACTTTTTCCGTTCATTATCAAAAATTAAAAACTCAAAATTATATTTAAGCCTGACGCCAAAATTGGACAAAAAAAATTTATAATAACAAATTCAATAGCGAATAACAAAACGAATAGATACTGTCAAGAAACAAAAGCTTGAAACTGGAATAATGTTGATGAAGATAATTACGAAAGACAGAAAGCACGAAACAGAAAAAGCAATAAGATTTTAAAACGATATGGTATTTACAAGCAGATACATTTTGTGGCATTATAACGCTTGATGGTCTCGTAAAAAGTCGGAAAATCGAGTTCCTGCACAGCATATTGACTGGCAAATTGATAAAGTAACTATATATTGTGGTTAAAATAAAAAGTCGAATTTACCAATATTAAATCATGGGAGGAAACATTGAAACTGCGTATCATGTTGTTTTTGTTGTTTTTGTCCTTTCTCGCAAACTCAGGATGGACGGAGGAAGCTGGAGAAGAGTGGTTCAAAAAGGGAATTAAAAACATTGAAGCGGAGAATTATAAGGAGGCTGCTTACTACTTTAAAAAAACTATCGATCTTCATCCCAACCATGTGCCCAGTTATAATAATTTAGGCTATCTTTATAATATTATGGGTAAGTGGGATGAGGCAATCGAAACATATAAAAAAGCTCTTGCTATAAATCCCAACGATGTTCGTATTCATCACGACCTTGGATTTTCATTGTATAAAAAGGGAATGTTTGATGAAGCAATTGTCCAGTTCAAAAAAGCCATTGCTCTGGATTCTGAATTTGAACCTCCATATCATATTTTAGGAGTTATTTATCTTGAGAAAAAAATGTTTAATGAGGTAATTCCGGTGCTCAAAAAGGCTTTGGAGATTACGCCTGACTATCCTGTAGTGCATCGTGATCTCGGGCAGGCATATAAAGAAGTTGGCAAAAATATTTTAGGGGCCGATCATTATTATCAGGCCGGCATTCTTTATTTGAAAGAGAATAATAGAGAAGAGGCATTAATTGCCTATGAAAACATTCTTTACTGTTCTAAGGAAATCGCCGGTGTTTTTTTAAAAAAACTTTATTCGGACGAAGAAGCTTCTGATTCAACAATGCCGTTGTCTTTTAAAAAGAAGAGTCAATGGTATACCCTGCTTGCCGAAATGAATATTCGAAAAG
Organism: Desulfobacteraceae bacterium; assembly: GCA_030593145.1. Classification (GTDB taxonomy): domain Bacteria; phylum Desulfobacterota; class Desulfobacteria; order Desulfobacterales; family ETH-SRB1; genus ETH-SRB1. Next base: position 953 of record JAUVHU010000100.1, on the reverse strand, counting down.
ACCACTCTATTGATAGTAAAATTATCGGTCAATTAGATAGAGATATAGAATTTCAAATAATCCGGGAAGCGCCGGATAATACCCCATTCTATTCCTGGTATTTTATCAGAACCAAATCCGGATTTAGCGGTTGGTTATGCGGAGTTTACAAAGGAATTGTTAAATATAAAATTGCTGCTGAACGTTAGGGCGTGCCCAAAGTGCCCAAAACTTTTTTAAGAAACCATAAATTTTAATATGAAAAAAGACAGTTCTTTAGGAAAATATCGTGAAACTCTTCATGAAATTATTTTTGAGGCTGATACACCTGCCGGTAAATTATTTGATATAATTTTAATTGTAAGTATCGTGCTTAGCGTAATAGTTGTAATGTTGGACAGTGTGAGCACGATTCGAAATTCATACGGCGGCTTTTTAGTTTTAAGCGAATGGTTTTTCACTTTTCTTTTCACAATTGAGTATTTTTTTAGATTATCCTGTGTCGGTCGTCCTTTTAAGTATGCAACCAGCTTTTTTGGAATAGTAGATCTTCTGGCAATAATCCCGACCTATTTAAGTCTTTTTCTGCCTGGAAGCCAGTTCTTTATTGTTATCAGGATTCTTCGAGTTCTTCGAATATTTCGGGTTTTCAAACTGGTTCAGTATCTTGTTGAAATAAAGTTGCTTAACCAGGCTCTACGTGCAAGCCGGCGGAAAATTGTTGTATTTTTATTTACTGTTTTTACGCTGGTGATAATTTTCGGTTCTATGATGTATGTCATAGAAGGCGAACAAAGTGGTTTTACAAGCATCCCTCGAAGTGTTTACTGGGCTATCGTAACGCTTACTACAGTCGGCTATGGAGATATATCGCCTAAAACAGGTTTCGGTCAGGCTCTGGCTGCTGTCATCATGATTATCGGTTATGCAATAATTGCCGTACCTACAGGGATTGTAACAACTGAAATTGCTCG
>JAUVHU010000072.1 GCA_030593145.1 Desulfobacteraceae bacterium | reverse complement strand
AAAAGTCCCAGCCGCTGACGATAGACATTCGAACGGTCATTTCTAAGGTCAACACTAAGTCCCTCTGGAAGAGCCACATTGACCTCTTTCACTACTTGTCTTACTGCGTCGGAGACAGATATGGGGGTCTGGTCTCCTACCCTGTAAACATCGAGCATCACAGCCGGCTTTCCGTTATAACTTGAGGATACTGTGGTTTCCTCAAAGCCGTCTTTAATTATGGCGATATCATCAAGCAAAATCTGTGAGCCGTCACTTGCCGTAATAATGGGGATTTGGGCGAATTCCGGCCCGAAATCTCTTCGTTCCTTCATGCGAACCAGGATATCTCCGGATGGTGTTCTGATTGCGCCGCCCGGAAGCTCTATTGAAGCTCTCCTTATGCGCTGGGCTACATCCTCGAGGGTGAGCGAATATGAGCGAAGGGTATTCTGGGGGATTTCTACGTCAATTTCATAGTTTCTTGCGGAGATGACTTCTACCTGAGTAATATCCTGCTCCTGGAGAAGCCGGTCCCGGATATATTCTGCGTATTCTCGAAGGACCCGTTCGCTCTGATCTCCGTAAAGAGCCAGGGAGACTACGTATCGCTTTCTGGAGACGATAGCTATCGTAGGTTCTTCAATATCTTCGGGAAAGGATACTATGCGGTCCATCTCGTTCCGGATATCCTGGGCGAGCTTTTGAAGGTTTTCGCCCTCAATCATATCGACAGTAACTGTGCCTAAACCTTCGCGGGCCGTGGAGCGGACCTCATCGGCCCCCTCGAGTCCTTCCACCGCTTCTTCGATAGCAAGCAAAATACCCTGTTCAACTTCCTGGGGGCTTGCCCCAGGGTATGGTACTGTAATCCTGACCATGTCCATATCAAAATAAGGAAACACTTCCTTTTTGATATTGTAAGCCAGGACTATCCCGCCGATGAGCAGAACCAGCATGAGAAGGTTTGCGGCCACAGAATGACCCGCCATCCAGGCGATTGGGCCTTTTTTGATATTAGGGGTATTTTTATCTAAATCCATTTTTGCGGCTATTCCACCTGTATTGGCATGCCATCAATGGGTGCTGGAAGATCGGATATTATCAGGCGGTCGCCGGGTTTTATGTCATTATCAATAAGGACAACGCCGGCATCTCTCCAGACTGGATGTACTTCTTTAATTTTAAGAGTTGAATTTTCGTCGGCAATCCATATAAAAGCATTATCCCTGAAGGCTGTTCTGGGAATTTTATAGACGTTTTCCAGTTTTTTGCCCTCGATTTCCACACGTACATAATCGTCAATCAGAAGGGGAGGTCGGTCATTCTTTAAATTTTTTAACCCCAAGGGATCTTCAACCTCTATAAGAACTCTGGCCATGCGTCCTTCGGGCGAAAGATCTCCCATTAATCTTATGACCGTTCCGGTTAATTTATAGTTATTTGCATAGATGATACCGGCTTTGGTTGCCGGATCACCATGGCTTCGAGGTATCTGAATCCAGCGCAACCTGTCCACTGGTACCGATGCCTGAATCCAGTAGGAATCGCTGCCAACCAGTTCAGCCAGCCGCTCCTGCGGAGTCACCTGTGAGCCGAGGTTTACCAGTCTTGACCGGACAATAGCGTTGAAGGGCGTCTTAATTTGTGTACGGGAAAGATCCAGATAGGCCTTTTTAAGCTCGGCTTTGGCTGCATTGAGCTCGGCTTTAGCTTTTTCAAGGTGTGGTTTTCGAAGGGCCAGTTCTACTTCTCTTTCCTCGGCATCCTTGTCTCCTTTGAGCAATTCCCACTCTCGCTTTGCCACCTCCTGCCTTCCAAGTTCCAGTTTCATGGAATAACTTGCATCAGCCAGGGCTTTTTCTTTTTGCGTCAGGGCCAGTTTGTAATCCTCAGTGTCAATCTGAAGCACAAAAGAGCCGGCCTTCAGCAGACCTCCTTCAATAAACTCAGGGTTAATATCTATGACTTCTCCGGTTACTTGAGGTTTTAACTCAACTTCTCTTGCCGGCACTACTGTTCCCATAGCCTTTAACACTACTATGTGGTTTGCTGGGAAAAGCGATTTTACCCGGACAAGAGGCGCCAGCTTTACAGGAAGCTGCCTTTTACTTTTAGGGCCGGTATTTTTTAGATAAAAGGCTGCGGCAATTCCTATGACAATGATAATTACAGGTAAAATAATTTTTAATAGATGCTTTTTACTACCTGAAGATGTCCCGGTTTTATCCGTTAAATTATTATTTTGTTCTTTTTTTTGCATATTTCGTCTAACTCGAAACAGTTAAGTCTTCAGTCCATGTACCACCAAGGGAACGGTATAGACTTATACGATTTGTCAAAAGATTTGTCTGCTGAGTGATAAGATTGCGTTCCAGATCCTGTACGGACAAAAGTTGTGTGAGCACGGGAAGATAATCGGTGACTCCATTGCGATAACGAAGAGTCGCCTGGTCTAAAGCTTTTCGAGCTGTCTGGATTACCTGTTTTAGCTCCAGAATGTGCTCTTGTTGCTTGGCTTCAGTAATGAGCGCATCTTCAACTTCCCTTATAGCTGTGAGGATGGTTTTACGATAAGCTGCAAGGTTTTCATCTTTCAGAGCTATGGTCAGGTCAACTGCAGCAGCACGCCGGTTTCCATCGAAAATAGGCGCAGTTAAGTTTGCAGCAAGGCTTAGCACCCAGTTGTCTAAAAGAAGATCAAGATGCTCATTTGCGAAGATAGCGCTGGCTGATAGACTAAGGGACGGAAGCCTGTCTGCCCGGGCGGATGATACATTCCAACCGGCGGACTGAAGCCTTAGCTGTGCAGCCCTGATATCCGGGCGGTTTTCCAGAAGGTCTGCCGGTATTCCTGTAGACGGCATGGGCGTCAGTTTTGGCAAATCAGGCCTTGAAATCACCAGTAAACTTCGAGGGGCTTCTCCAAGAAGCACTGACAGTTCGTTCATAAGTCTGCTTTCCTGGGCCTCTACTAATGGTATTTGCGACCGGGCCTGGTCAATCACCTGCTGCTGCTGATAGACGTCTAACGCCGAAACCATGGCATTCTGAAACCTGAGTTTGATAAGCTCCAAAAAAGTCCGGTTAATTTTTAGCTGTTCGTTTAAGAGATGTTTCTGCGTCCGCTGGGCAATGATCTGAAGCCACCGGCTGGTTACCTCAGCCGCCAGAGTGATAGCCGCGGCGTTAAGATCCTGTTTACTGGCCTCAGCCGAGAGGATTGCCGCCTTCTGTTTAGACCGGACACGCCCCCAAAGATCCAGCTCATAGCTGCTGGAAAGTCCGAGAGAGTAATCCTCGGATGTACTGGTTGCCGCTGATGTGTTTTTAGTCCTTGTTTTTGAATGCGAAACTCCGGCTGTACCTGTCAGGTTCGGATATTTGTCTGCACCGGCCTGAACAGCTTTGGCTCTGGCTTGTTTAAGTCTGGCCCAGACCTCTTTTAAGTTCATATTTTTAGAGAAAGCCTGAACAATAAGTGCGTTCAGCTCGCAATCATTAAATGTTTCCCACCACCTTTTTTCCGGCGCTGCGTCGGTCGTAAATTGTGAAAATTTATTAGGAAGGCTTTCCTGCACAGAGGGAATCGGCTCAGGACTAAACAGGCCGCATGAGGCCAAACCCAGAATAGAACTCAGAATTAAAATTATGAAAGGGCCCTTTGATGACATTTTTATATAACTTTAATTTTAAATTGCTGTAAGAAAACTTCAAAAGTTACAAATTTATAATTTATCACAGACTTGAAAAAGTTCAAGGTGAATTTAATAACTCGAAGAATTTTCATTATCGTTCACCCAGTTTGCAGGTAATGCAGAGACTTTATGGAGTGGGAGTAAAAGTTAGTGTTGTAAGTAGTTTTTTAAATATCGGTAAAAGTTTTCATGAGAACCGAATGTATATAAATAAAGCATGGAATCAATCACTTCGTATGACAACAATATTTGTTGTTTCTTTGACTTGAATTTATAAACATGGACACCCTGTAAAGCTCCCACTTTCATGTCTCCAATCGTGGGATCATTAAAAACAGATTTTACAGCTTTATCCAGATCTTTGATTTGCTGCTTATGCAGTTTCTTTTTTTGTTTAGCAAAAACAGGTGATTGAATTATTTCCTTAATATCGGTCATTCACCCTCTCCAAACACATATGGTGTTCCTTGGCCGGCCTTTATTTGTTCTCTTCCAACCAAGATATCTTGAATAAACGGTAACGGAAGCTCTGGATTTTCTTCAATTATTTGACCGATGCTTGCCCAATATTCAATTTGACCGGCAATAGATCGTTTAAATATTTTTGATTTAATTTTGGCTTTTATTACAAGATCATCTGATATCTTAACAGCTGTTGACATAATCACACTCCATTTTTGTGGTTTTTATTAGTAGCAATATGAACTATAAGACAATATTTTGCAACTATTAATTTTAAATTATTGCATATTGCTTTTATAAAACAAATGGGGGGCATTCGTGCCTTTGTGGCTTAGTGGCTGAATTGTTATGAAAAAGTGAAAAAAATCTGAAATCTCTGCTTTGCCTTATCAAAGGCGTTTGATGGAATTTCCGGTTTGACAAGTTTGATTAGAGCAGCGTCATCCTCTAAAAGGGCATCTGCAAGCTGAATCTGAAAATTCGCCTTATCGTCTTCAGTGATTTTATCTTCTGCAATTTTATGAGGCTTGATATTTCCTGAAGTTGCGGCTTTAAAAGGCAGCCATTGAAGCTCTTTTCGGCTAAGATAATCTGCCGGCAATTGCTCCAGGTAATTTATACAGCTTTCTTTGCTGATTTTATATGACCAGGTTTTGACATCTTCTTTATACAGGATGTGAAAGGTTATGCTGCTGCCGATCCACTCAGAGCTTTCCTCTCCTGCGAGACACAACATATAAAATAAAAGCGGGTGTAAAACATATTTATCCGGATCTTTTTTCGGCCTCTTTTCCGCGCCTGTCAATATCAAAACATGCCACTTGTCATCCTTGTCTTTCCATACCCACGGAATTTGGCCGTGAAGCTCAACCGTGCCGGCAACAATTTCACCTGTTGTATTTGCGCTGTTAACAGTTAAAGTCAAAGGTTTAAAATGCTTAACACAAAGCCTTTCCGCAGAAGGAATATAATCATCGCTCTGGTCTCCGATAATGACAGCCCTGTAAAGTTTCTTTGCTGACTGCATTTGCTCTATAACCGGTGACAGGGTTGCGCATCTTATGGATACGTCATTTTCAAGCTCGCTTTTGTCTATCAGCGCAAATATCCCTTCCGGTGTTTTGCTTTGGCGCTGAAAATTATCATAAACATTTTCAAAAAGACCTTCCGGCTTCTGTTTCCCGTCTTTCAGATGTTCAAAAGAAAATATTGAATCCAGCCACAAAGTTAATGGCTTAATTTTCAAATTATAATCTATTGGAAAATCGGAATAAAAAGGCTCATCTTCACTGAGAACAATATCTTCAATACTTTCCCTTTCATCATAGATACCCAAATTATGTTTTATACTTTGCAAAACAGGATCTTCCAGAAACTTTTTCAACTGATTTAAGGTGATTTTTTCTTTTATCTGCATTGCCTCATCGTCAGCTTTAAGCTCTTTTGTAAAATCAGGGAAAAATTTTTCTGCCTTTTTAATCTCTTTTTGTGGACCTGTTTCATTTACCTGCGCCCATAAATGTTGTTCGCGAAAAAACATGATTCTGTCTGCAAGAGAATAATTCACCAGAACATCAGAAAAATCATTTATAGCATCTTTATCAAGATATTTATTACTGCTCCCTTTCAAGAGAATATCAACGACCTTAAACAAGGTTTCTTTGGGAAAAATTGCCTGCTCAATATACCTTCGCAACTGATTCACCAGCGAACACGGCTGAAGAGAGCGATCCTTTTGCAAATCTTTTGCAAGGTAGCTGATATAAAGTTTGTCTCGCGTTGACAGCAGCATTTCGAGAAAGATATAACAGTTTCGTTCAGGCAGGCTGATATCGCCGATCCTTCTTTTCAGCTGCCTTAAATCTAATGATGATCTATCCGCTTTTCCGGGAAAGGTACCCTCCTCCATGCCGAGCAGATAAACGATTTTAAAAGGTATTGGCCGCATCGGCTGCATGGAGGAAATAGTGACTCCACCGGTTAAATAATTGCCATAACCGCCTGATATCGAGGTCAGGCTGGATTTAACAAATTCTTTTATCAACTCAATATCAAGCCCTGACTTACTTTTATCTTCGCAAAGAGCATCATAAAATTTCAGATTATCAAAAGCATTAATCAAGGCGTGTTGAATAGCTGTTTCTCCCCTTAAATCCAGAGGTATTTCCAGAAGATCATCACAAACCTTCAGAAAACTCTGCTTCCATTTTTCTCCTGATGATTCCATTTTCTTTAAACCAATTGCGGCAAGATGCAGTTTTTCCATGATCAGGCAAAACTTTTCCATGAGCGCAACATCGCCGGTCTTTAAATCATAATATGGAACAACCCCCCTAAAATGTTTAGCAATGTCTTTGGCTGATTCATCCGGAGCAGAAAGGATTCTTGACAGGCGCAGTCTTTGAAGCCCCTGTTTCCATGTATAATAACCGCTTTCTATGTATCCCTTTTCCTGTTTTGACTGTTTGTCGAACGTATGAAATATATTTAACGATTCAGCCCAGTCGGCCCATGCTTCTACTTCATCCTGCCCTATCTTCCATTTATGCATAAAGCAGGGATTTAAAATAAGATCAAAAACCTCTTTTCGTGAAAATCGCCCTGTGGCAAGCTCCAGAATCCCCAATACAGCCTGTCCGTATATGCTTTCGATCTCAGCGTGAGAATCTACAAGATTATAGGAAATAACTTCCGGCTTGCGATTGAAAACAGAATCAAAAACAGGCTTGTATTTTGATATGTCCGGTACAAGAATAGCGATGTCGGTTAGCTGGAGAGAGTTGTCCTGATTAAGATTGTATAAAATGCTGTTATAGACTGTTTCAACTTCTCTATATATGCCGGGGCAGGCGACAATTTGCAAAGACCTGTCTTGTTTAAATTGGTCCTGTTCAAGATGCTCTGGCTCAATATGTTCTGGCCCGGCTTTTTCGGATGGAAGGGTCAGGATATCGCTTTGGATTTTCTGCAGAACCGTTGCCGGGGTTTTTTCTTTTGTAAAGCAGGCATGAAAATCATAATCTGTCAGCTCACACAAAAGGCGGATACTCTCCCTCCCTGGTTTGCCCCATAAGGATAAAAGCTCATTATCATCCTGAACAAAAAGTTCTCCCTGATCTTTTTCTTCAGATTTTATAGCAAGTTTTGTTAGATTTTTTCTTAAAATCCATCTTTTTTCCTGGGGGGTTTTAATATCTTCCCAGAATTCACGTGATGGATTAAACGCGTATATAAAGATTTCATAATAATCTTTTAATCGCCCGATAAGCTGCAAATGAAAAGGGGAAATCTGGGACAAGCCGAAAAAATGCGCGGAATTATTTCCATTAACAACAATTTTCTTTTTTTCGCTTTCCCCAACAAAAAGCTTGTCCGCGTATTCCATCATTGAAATATAGAAAGCGCCGGAATTATAGAAAAGTTTGTCCCGCAATTCATTTACCAGCAAATACAGCTTTTGCTGGCACAGCTCCATGCCTTTCGGAATAGCTTTGTTTTCACGCCATTTCTGAATCATATCGTAGCGATGAAATTCATATTCTTGAAACAAACGGGCAAACTTTTCTGAAACCTGCCAGAGTCTGGCAACATAATCCGGCCTTCTATCGCCGTCAGGATTGAGGAGGTAATGATTTATCGGTTCAAATTCAATTTTGTTTTCATCGAGGTTTTGCAGAGCATAAACCAGCAGCATCTGCAAACAGTCATTATCAAGTAGCTTGGGCAGCTTTGAATTTAATTTTTCAGTATCCAGGCTTGCAAGCAAACCCCACAAACCGGTCTCTAAAAACTGAAAATCCATATTCATGCAAACAGACCGCTCCCGCGCCATGACAAGTTGCAGCCACTTGACAAGATTACCATTGGGAACAATTACAAGCGGGGCTTTAAATATGTTTTCTTTGCGCCTATTTTCCAGATCAATCATTGAAGCAAATTGCTCTGCCAGTTTATCCAAACGATTGCTGAAATATAGCTGAATTGACATTATCTATACTCCGGGTTTTCTTAAGTTAATGACATTAAACCCAAAGTAATAAAACAGACGCTTATTTACAATATCAAAATACATATTATGAGACTTTTGAAAAATGCTCAATTTTGTTCAAGTTCAAGGGCAATTCCGCAGGACAGCGGAATTGGACAAAAGCCATTTTGCCCGTTAGGGCGAAGGGCATGGATGCCCTGAGTCAACGCGAAAATTTTAAACGTAGGAATACATTGAGTATTTCGAGGCTTAAAATTTGAGCCTGACGCCGGCACGAAGTGAAGCGTCAGCGCTATTTGGGCAAAAGGGGGCGTTTTGCAAAGGTCTCATTATGTGTTTCATGCGTGATTGGTTGGTCAAACCAAAAAAACCAGAATTTTTTGAGATTGACACACGCCCGCCAAAGTAATACTAATACAAGTATTACATTATATTGGAGGTATAATCATGCGAGTCACAACAAAAGGACAGGTAACGATTCCTCAACACGTTCGTGAAAAATTAGGAATAACCCCTGCCACTGAGGTTGATTTTATTGAAAAAAAAGGCCGTGTCTATTTAGTGAAAAAAAAAGGAAAAAACATCACAACCCGCAGGTTTCGAAAATTGAGGGGAATAGCGACAGTCAAAATGACAACTGATGAAATTATGGCCTTAACGAGAGGAGACAAATGAAAGGGGTTCTGGTTGATTCGAATATTATTCTGGACGTTTTCTTAAATGATCCTAAATGGGCTGATTGGTCTGAATCAATATTGGAAGAATATATTAACTATACAACATTGTATATTAATTCAATAATTTATTCTGAAATATCAATTGGTTTTAAACTAATAGAGGATTTGGAATCAGCCACTACCAAAGCCGGATTCCAGATGTTGGAAATTCCCAAAGAGGCGCTTTTTTTAGCCGGAAAAGCTTACCTTAAATACAAAAAAAGAAAAGGAGTAAAAAGAACTCCTTTGCCGGATTTTTATATAGGCGCACAAGCCGCGGTACTTAATTTAAACTTAATTACAAGAGATGTATCGAGATATCGATCATATTTTCCAACTGTAAAATTGATAACCCCTTAATTCTCTTGTGAAATATCAGGTCAGAATCAATTGCCACCTGACCTACCGCCATGTGGTTTGCTGGACTTGTCGAAAAAAAGAAATAGAAATTGAGGTGTATTATGTTGGTTCTCGTGAAAAAGCCCCATATTGAGTTGTCGATACATGGTGAGCATGCTGATGAGCTCATTACATGGATCAGCAAGAAGTTTGAAGTGAGCATACTTACTTCCGACAAGTCCGACAGCATGCCTGTTGAAGAGACTGATTTTTGGAAGGAAATGCAGTCCAATCGTATAGGCAATCTCTTGGCTGCAGCCAGGCTCAAAGCGGGCTTGACACAAGCCCAGCTTGCCAAGAAACTGCGTATCCGCCAAAACATGATCAGTGATTATGAAAGAGGAAAGCGCAGGCTCGCACCAGACATGGCGAAGCGGCTTGCCAAGGCTCTCCACATTAAAGCAGATCGTCTGAGCTGAATATTTCGAGGATAGCTGCTAACACTTCACTTCGTGCCAAAGGGCTACAATCTCATCTATCCTTTTTATCGCTATCAAGCAAATATATTAGCTAATTTATTTGCTTGGTAGCAAATATGTCTTGACCCTCTTTCTTTGTGGGCTAATATAGTTTGTTCTTGAAAGTCCCGTGCCTTGAGGGTTGAGATGGTATTTATGCTGTTTTAGGGAAAGATCCAAAAAAGATCGGGATTGTGAACTGTATCTTTAAACTACATTCTCCATGGCCTTAATATGTTTTTTTGGTGTATCTGCGTAAACAGATGCCAGCTAATGCGCTAATCAACATAATGACACCAAAGTTTTGAAGCCTTCAATGTTGGAAAAAAGTATGATGCAGATTAAGCTTGATTACTGAAGCTTATGAAAAGCAGGCAGAAAAAATTGCGTAGCTGAAACTTCGACCGAGTACACGGTTGCTTTTTCGGATGAGGAATTCATAACCAAGCCCTTGAAGCTAACCGCGGGGTTTATGGGTTCGGCATATAAAACTTGACGCCTTATGCACAATGTGGTATTTTTATGCATAAAAGATAAGGAGGGCCGATTATGAGAACAACGCTTGATTTACCTATAGATTTATTAGATGAAGCCATGAAAACCACCCATATTAAGACAAAAACCAAAGTTATCATCATAGCCTTGGAAGAATTGGTCAGAAAATCAAAAATTGCGGGGTTAAAAGAATTTAAAGGAAAAGTCGATTTGGACATTGATTTAAACAAAATCAGAGGGCGTCAATGTCAGTATTAGTCGATACTTCAGTATGGGTTGAGTATTTCAGGATAGGAAATAATTCTGAAAAACTTGATTTTTTAATTGATGAAAATCTCATTGTAACAAACGATCTAATTCTATCAGAGCTGATACCCTTCCTGAAAGTTCGAAAGCAAAGAAAATTGACCAATTTATTGTTAGATATCAACAGGTTGAATTTGTCCATTAATTGGGGCCAGATCATTGACTATCAATACAAATGCCTCAAAAAAGGATTGAATGGTGTTGGTATACCGGATTTAATAATTGCCCAAAACGCAAAACAAAATAATTGTAAAATTTATTCATTGGACAATCATTTTAGCCTGATGAAGAATATCCTCACCCTTAAGATACAAATATAGATTTCAGCTATGCCGAACACATATGAGCCGCACCGTTTATAAAATTAAAATAGTGAGTTTTTGAATATGAGCATACCTGACAAAATCATAAAATTGATTGAGACTTTCGATTATAATTTAGAAATGTATAAGAAAGGCTCATATAATGAAACCCAGGTGCGTCTTGAATTCATAAATCCTTTTTTTGAAGAATTAGGCTGGGATATTACTAATAAACGAGGCAATGCAGAAGCATACAAAGAAGTAATTCATGAAGATGCTATAAAAATCGGCGGTGTTACAAAAGCCCCTGATTATTGTTTTCGCATAGGCGGTACTCGTAAATTCTTTCTGGAAGCAAAAAAACCCTCTGTAAATATCAAAGAAGATATACAACCGGCATATCAGCTACGTCGTTACGGATGGAGCGCTAAGCTGCCTCTCAGTATTTTAACGGACTTTGAAGAATTCGCAGTTTATGACTGCCGTGTAAAACCCGTTAAAACGGATAAGGTATCACATTCACGTATTCTCTATATGAGATACACTGATTATATAGAGCGTTGGGATGAACTCGTAAATATTTTTTCTCCTAAAGCGATTTTAAAGGGTTCCTTTGATAAATATGTAAAATCCAAAAAAACCAAAAAGGGTACTGCTGAGGTTGACACAGCTTTCTTACAGGAAATTGAACGTTGGCGTGAACTTCTATCTCGCAATATTGCTTTGCGTAATCCGAACCTTACTCAGAGAGAACTTAATTTCGCGGTTCAACAAACAATTGACAGGGTTATTTTTCTCCGTATTTGCGAAGATCGAGGTATTGAAAATTATGGCAGATTAATGGCTTTGCAAAATGGAAACAATGTTTACAAACGATTATTTCATCTTTTTCGCAAAGCGGATGACAAATATAATTCAGGTTTATTTCATTTTAAAAAAGAAAAAAGTCGTGATAATTTCGACAATCTTACCCCAAGCATAGCTATTGATGACAAGACCTTAAAAGACATCTTCAAAAATTTATACTATCCTGACAGCCCCTATGAATTTTCAGTTTTACCTGCTGATATATTGGGGCAGGTGTATGAACAATTTCTTGGTAAAATTATTCGCCTGACTTCAAAACACCGGGCGATTATTGAGGAAAAACCGGAAGTAAGAAAAGCCGGTGGTGTTTATTATACTCCTATATACATAGTTAATTACATCGTAAAACAAACCGTAGGAAAACTTGTTGAAGGCAAAAAGCCAGGGCCAAGAGGCGGTGTAAGCAAATTAAAAATATTAGACCCCGCTTGTGGTTCAGGTTCTTTTTTGCTTGGAGCTTACCAGTATTTACTTGATTGGCATCGTGACGAATATGTGAATGATGATCCTGGGAAATGGGCAAAAGGTAAAACTCCTCGTCTTTATCGAACCTATAAAGGAGAATGGCGATTAACAACTGATGAAAGAAAACGAATTCTTTTAAACAATATTTACGGTGTTGATATTGATCCGCAAGCCGTTGAGGTAACAAAGTTATCCCTTTTACTGAAAGTATTGGAAGGTGAAGATGAGCAAAGCATTGGGAAACAGATGAAATGGTTTCAAGAGCGTGTATTGCCGGATTTAGCCAATAATATTAAATGTGGGAATTCCCTTATCGGGCCGGATTTCCACGAGAATCAGCAGATGAGTTTGCTTGATGAAGAAGAAATGTATCGGGTCAATGTTTTTGATTGGAACGTAGAGTTTCCTGAAATAATAAAAAACGGCGGGTTTGATGCGGTGATAGGAAATCCGCCGTATGGTTATGTGGTTCCTGCCATACAGCAAGAGTATTTCTCAAAGCATTATCAATATCAAAATCATCAAAAAGACCTCTATTTACTGTTTTTTGAGAGGTATGGATATTTTCTGAAGAGTCATGGACTTATTGGAATTATT
>JAUVHU010000039.1 GCA_030593145.1 Desulfobacteraceae bacterium | reverse complement strand
ATTATCCAGAAACAATGGAGCCCTGCCGGTAATAAAAGCCAGGCCAAAAGACAATACCAGACAAATAACGACAATAATAAAAAAATACCGGAATTCACGCTTAAAAACGCCTGTTTTTTTCTTCTTTACCTTTTTATATTTTCGCTTCTCTTCCATTCCAAGAATATTTACTCCTCAAAGTGCGAAAGGGAAGCCTCAAACAAACAACTGCCGGGATATTCTTTTGCTAAACCCTTTTCCCTCATAAAGTTAACAGCTTCAAATCTGTTATCAAATTGCCCGATTAAAACAACATACCACTTTCCGCTTTTTTCGCTATCAAACTCGATATGTCGTGCATCCATTCCATTTGCTCTAAGTTTGGTTGCAAGTCTTTTTGCATCTTCCTTATTGCGAACCGAACTGATTTGCACAGCGTATTTTGACGCATTTGCCGTTTTTACTTTGTCTGATGCCTCAATTTTTGCCGGTTGCTCCAACGATTCATCTTTTCTATCAGTATTTTTTTCGTCCGAGGTTTTTTCCTTAACAGCATTCATAACAAAAAAATTGGCCGGTTGCTTTTCAACAACGCTTTCAACAGAACGACTAACAGGTTCGACCGACGGTTCAGATTGTTTTACAGCAGGCTTCGTAATAACAACGCCGGCTGAAGAGCTGTCACGGTAAGTTGCAGGTGAACGATGCAATCCCAGGTAACCTAATTGGTTTAGAACGGCAACGCCCAGCAACATTAGAGTTGTGAGAAAAATACCGAATTTAACAGGTGATATTTTCTTGTCTGAATCCTTTTTGGAATCTTTCTTAAAAAAAGCTGATACTGAGGATAGAATCGTCAGCAATCTTTCTGTCCATCTTTTTTTATCACCCCCGCCATAGTAGCGATAGTATTCATAGTACTCATGGCTGGCAAAATCAGGACTAACCTCTGCTTTAAGCCCGTTAAGAACAACTCCGATAAGCTTTGCCTTGACATTGTCAAGCTGAGCTTTTGCCCGTTTCAAAACGCCCCGACCGACCTTTCCTACCCTATATACAAGAACAACCCCATCAATCTTGGAGCCCAAAACAGCGGCGTCGGTTGCTGACAAAAGCGGAGGAGCATCTATCAAAACCATATCATACTCGGACCCTGTCTCTTTAATAATTTCGTTGATACTGTCTGAGTTTATAAGATCAGCAGGATTCGGAGGAATAGCTCCGCTTGTTAAGATATGAAGATTGTCCATTCCAGGTGTTTTTATAATATCGTCTATGCTCATCTTTCCCATAACCATATCGGCAACTGTTCTTATTACCTCCTTCCAGGTATAATTGCCAAGTATAACCTCTGAAAGACCCGGCGTCTGGGGAATGCCGAATATATTAGAAATGATCGGTTTTCGCAGATCGCCGTCAATCAGGAGAACTTTTTTGCCTGCCTGGGCCATTGTAACGGCCAGGTTAATAACTGTTGAGGTCTTGCCTTCCCTTGGCGAAGAACTTGTAAAAAGAATAACTTTAATATCATTTGTCAAACTGGTAAAGCTTAAATTAGTCCTGAGCGCCTTGTAACTTTCGGCCAGTGTTGACTTGGGAGCAAAATGGGAGGCAATCCTGAAATATCTCTCAACGATTTTATCATCAATATCTTCGGCCTTATCTTCCAGTAGCGATGATTTAATATCCTGCGTGCTGACATGGGGAATAATCCCAAGCACATGGACACCAGTAAGCTCTTCGACCTCTTCGATAGCGCCGATAGATGTATCAAAAGTCTCAACCATAAAGGCAAATACGATACCTAAAATCAAGCCCATTAAAATTCCAACAACGCCGGTCTGCATGATTTTGGGTGGATTTATCGGGTTTGTTGGCTCCATGGCAGGTTTAACTATTTGTACTTCTTCAATTTTTTCTGCTTCCCTTATAAGCGATTCCTGATACTTTTTTTCCAGAAGAAGATAAATCTCCCTGTTTACCTGGACGTCCTGTTCCAGCCGTGCCAGTGCAAGCCCCTTTTCAGGCAGCATCTTTATCTTTTCATCAAGCTGACCAATTTTACTCTGTAAAGTCTCAATTTCTTCTCCCAGTATTTTTCTCTGCGACAACAACTGTGCCTTCATGCTCTCTACGATTTCTCTTATCTGTTTATTCAGCTCGACAACCTGAGGATATTTCTCGGTATAGATAAGAAGCAGGGTATCCCTTTTCAGCATGAGCTTAACAAGCCTGTCGTTGAGACTTTTATAAAGGGTCGATGCCTCGTTAATATAAAAACTTGTCTCTGAAGTAAGTGGCTTATTCTTTGCCTCTATAAGAAGTTTTTTTGTCGTCTCTAATTTTTGTCGGGATTCGCGTGCTTTTTCATATACTACCTGTAAACTTGCAAGCCGTCTCAACAGTGTTGAAGTCTGAGAACTCAATGAAATAAGGCTGTTGTCTTCCCTGAATCTCTTTGTTCTTTCTTCGGAGTCTCTCAATTTTTTCTGAACGACCTTTAACTGGCCTTCAATGAATTTTTTCGCTTCAACAGTTCTCTTGTTTATATCAAGAACGTGCTGTTCTTTATAAACCCAGGTTATTGTATTGGCAATTCGTTGCGCAAGCGCGGGCTCTTCTGATGTTACAGATATATTCAGGATATTGCTGAAACCTTCCTGCTCTATCGTTACATTTTTTCTCAAATTCAACACGATGTCCTGATACTGCTTACTGGCACGAACCTTTTCAGGCGGGATATCAGAAGGAATTAAACCAAGCCTCTTGGCAACCGTTTCCATAACATAATAACTCTTTATTATGGCGGACTGTGTCTCCATATAATCTGTCTGAGCCCAGGAAACTGCCCGTATATAAAGTCCTGTAACCGAGCCTTTTTGCTCAACCTTTATACTGGCAGTTGCCTCATATAATGGAACCGGCTGCCACAAAAAAGAAAATAAAAGACTGAAAATCCCCATTGAAACCAGTGTAAATATGACAATAAACTTTCTCTTTTTTATAACACGCCAGTAATCTCTTATGTTTACATCGTATTGAGCCATATTTATAAAATTCTTTTAATGTAATGGTTTAGCCACAAAGACACTAAAATCTAATTAAACCCTGATTGAGCTTTTCGCTCAATTTAGATTTAATCAAGTTCATTAAAACGAAGATGCTTATCACCAAAATATGCATCCCTGTATTTGCCTGGATACAGCAAATAATCCAGAAGCGGCACTGTATTGACAATAAATTCGTTAATATCACCTATGGCGGTCCTGGGCACATAGACTACATCGCCGTCATTAAGGGAAATATTCTGAGATATATCCCCCTTTTTCAAAATTTGATTATAGTTTGCAGAAAGAATTATGGGCTCTCTGTTGTTTTCCATATAGCCCCTTATAATCTTTACTTCCGAATCTACGGCAACTCTTGTCGTGCCTCCTGCAATAGATATTGCCGCCAGCAGGTCATAAGCATCTTTAAGCCTGTATATACCCTGGGACGCAACCTCCCCAAGGACATATACTCTCTCCCCGTATGTCGGCAGCTCAGGAACAGTAACAATATCCCCATCATCTATAATAATATTCTGACTGTTGTCTCCCTTAAACATGACATCATAAAGACTGACAGTATAGCTTTTTCCTTTTCTTACAACCTCCACACGTCTGAGGTCGGCATTCCCATGCTCCTGGCCTGAAATCGCCCCCCCTGCGATCACAATAAGATCGAGCAAAGTAGTCTTTCTTTTTAAATTATATCTTCCGGGTCCGGATATTCGCTTGGTGTAAGCATAAGTATTTATCTGGCCAAGAAGCAAAACACTTTTGCTGTTATATTTTTTTACAAGAATCTCAATTCTTGGATGCTTGATATACTTTTTAAACGCATTGGTCAGGGTTTCATCCACCTCGTTCGCCGTAAGCCCGTTCACTGAAATATCATCAATTAAATCATAAGATATCATGCCGTCAGGTCTCACTACTGCATCATATTCCGCGGTTTTTTCTCCCTCCGTTTTTTTAATTGACAAAACATCATCCGGTCCGATTTTATACTCAGAAATCCCTCTTTTTTCCGTAAAAACCATATTTTCCGTAATACGGCTCATTCCTGCAACTTCTTCTTTCATCTCCTTCTTCAAGCGTTGTAACTCCAGAACGCTGCTGCTGTCAGGCACTATATATTCTTTTACAGAGATTCCTTTTGTCTCAAAAGAACAGGCCGTAATAGACAGAACAAAAAAAATCGCCCCCAAAACTGCCCCAGAAACTACCATAGATGCCCGTAATATCCTTTTCGTTATATGAAACATCATTATTCCGCCTTACAGTTGTCTTTCCAATTCTTATCCATGAAACCTGTTTTAAAGGTTCAAAGTATGGGTAATCAAGCGATAGTATAAACTGTGTAATGTATAAATATATAAACAAATCTGAAAAATTGCAATATTTATCTTGAACTTAAATTGACTATTATATTATGTTAAAAAAGATAAAATAATTGTAACACTTTAGTTATCTAAAAAGCATTTTCTAAGAACCCTCAAGCATTGGCGGTTTAAGACTTTTTTAAAAACAACTAAAGTGTTATAAATGATTGTATTTGTTGGTCGGCTTTTATTTGTGGAGTATAACTATGGTAAGATATTCTGATATTATTAAGTTTGATACCGAAAAAAAAGATATCTCTCATATAAAAAACAATCAAACTATTGCTGATGCGTCAAGCAAGGCTGATTCCTTACTTTTCAGCGACATGCAAAAACTCAACAAATCCTCACCTGTAACAAGCCCGCCCAAACAAAACGACACCGAATATATAGAGAAACTTTATTCAACCATTATGGAGTATATAAAAGAGGTAAAACATAATGTTGAAAATGATAAAGTTTTTGATATTGAACAAGCTATAAATATTGTGGAGCACTTTATTAACACTCGGGATTTAATTCAAAAATTCTATTTATCAACAGCCCTGTCCAGCTATGATGAAGATTATTTTACTTCCAATCCGGCTAACACCTTAACATATGCCCTCAAAATCGGCTCCGGTCTAAAATATTCTCAGGACAAATTGCTGGAACTTGGACTTTGCGGCCTTCTTTATGATGTGGGACTTTTCAAAATACCGAAAAGTATAAGACTGAAGAAAGACGAGTTGACCGAATCCGAACGTAATATTATTAAAAAACATACTGACAAGGGAAGAGATATTCTATCACCATTTAGAGAAAAACACCCCCTGCTTCCTCAGGTCGCTTATGAACATCATGAAAGAGAAAACGGCCAGGGCTATCCCCGTGGTATTAAAGAAAAGGAGATATGTGAATTCGCGAAAATAATAGGTCTGGTCGATATCTATGAAGCCATGATTCATAATCGTCCCCATAGAAAGGCGCTCTCGCAGCATTTTTCAGTTAAGGAATTGATCGGTTCAAAGAACCTTCTCTTTCCATCTGAGATAATAAAGGTCTATCTTTTAGAATTCGGAATCTTCCCAATTGGAAGCTATGTAAAACTTAACAACGAAACTATCGGCAAGGTAATCAAAACCAGCAAAAAACATCCTTTAAGGCCGGTTGTTAAGCTGCTTTTCGATAGCCAGGAAAATAAGGCAGATGAAGAAGTAATTAATTTAAAGGAACATTCTATTTTATATGTTACCATGGCAATGCAGCAAGAAGAACTTCCCCTGGAAAAATGAACCACAATATAACTCTAATTGACCAAAAGAGAACGTTTTGCAAAGGTCTTGATGCATCGACAACTGAAATGTAAGAGTTAACGGAAAAGTATATGACAATAACAGAAAAAGCCAAGCCAATAGCCAACCCATTAATTGTGCTTCGCGAGGAGTTCGATGACTGGGCAATACTCTTTGACCCTGACACAGGTAAAGGCATGGGTCTTAATCCAACAAGCATTTTTATATGGAAACTGCTTGACGGATCTCACACATTAAATGACATAATGGAAAAGCTGCTTAAAGAATGCGAGAATGTACCCAAAGAAGCAGAAAATGATCTTAAGGAATTCATTCAGGAATTAATCGAACGAGGGCTGGCCGGTTTTGAAGTTGCCGGGGGATAATATCTTATGAAGATAATAAACACCCCGAGGTCTTTGGATTTAGATATTACAAATCGTTGCAATCTGCGATGCAAATACTGCTCTCATTTTACCAGTGCGGGGGATGTTAAACAGGATCTGCCCACAGAAGAGTGGCTGGACTTCTTTCAAGAACTGAATCGCTGCGGGATTATGACAGTTTGTCTTCAGGGGGGAGAACCTTTTTACCGCAAAGACTTACATGAACTCATTGAAGGAATCATCAGGAACCGTATGCGCTTCAATATATTAAGCAACGGAACACTGATTACAGACGAGGCAGCGTCCTTTTTAGCTTCGACTCACCGCTGTGATGATGTACAGGTTTCCATTGATGGTTCTGATGACCTGACGCATGATGTTTTCAGGGGCAACGGCAGTTTCTCCATGGCTGTGAAAGGAATTGAACGGTTAAGGAAGCATGACGTTCCAGTATCTGTAAGAGTTACCATCCATAAAGAAAATCTTCATGACCTTGAGAACATAGCCCGACTGTTATTAGAAGAACTCGGTCTTCCCGGATTTACAACTAATGCGGTTTCTTTTATGGGGCTTTGCCGGGAAAATACCAGCGAGCTTCAACTTACTGTTTCCGAACGAACTCTTGCCATGAAAAACCTCTTGATTCTAAACAAGAAATACAATGGTCGGATTGGCGCAACAGCAGGTCCTTTGGCTGAAGCAACAAACTGGATGACAATCGAACAAGCGCGCAGTAAAGGTAAAAGAAGCCTTCCAGGCGGAGGGTATCTTACGGGATGCGGCGGCCCAATGAGTAGTCTTGCGGTCCGAGCAGACGGCGTAATAGTTCCATGCGCGCAATTAAGCCATATAGAGCTGGGGCGCGTGGGTAAAAGTGATCTTAAGGAGATATGGCAGCATCATCCAGAACTAAAACAGCTAAGAGAGCGACATAATATTCCACTCAGTAATTTCGACTTCTGCAAGGATTGCGATTACATATCTTATTGCACCGGTAATTGTCCCGCGCTGGCTTATACGATTACGGGCCAGGTAAATTATCCAAGTCCTGACGCGTGTCTTAGAAATTTTTATAAAGAGGGCGGAAAACTTCCTGACAGTAATGTTGATGAATTCGTAAAAAGTCACGTTCAGTGAATGTGTCATTTCGACCTCTGAAAGTATAATCTACGTTGGATAAATTTCTCGTTTCACTCGAAATGACAAGTTGAGGAAAGCTTTCACAAGTCTTTACTGTATCAACAATGGCCACAGAAACGACAAGCATAAAAGAAGAACGAAAATTTTCTCTGAATCAGATTTACTTTTACCTGACCAGTGGGTGTAATCTTCGCTGTCGTCATTGCTGGATTGCTCCGAAATACCAGAACAGCGCTCATACTTATCCCAGCCTTTCCCAGGAACTTTTCAAGTCCGTAATCGAACAAGCCAAACCGCTTGGATTGTCAGCGGTCAAGCTGACCGGCGGTGAACCTTTGCTCCACCCGCAGATCCGCAAAATCCTTGAAGAGGTCCGCATCAGTGAGCTCAGGCTCATCGTAGAAACCAACGGTCTCCTGTGTACCGATAAACTCGCTCAAATTATGGCGTCATGTAATGATCCTTTTGTATCGGTAAGTCTTGATGCCGCGGATGTGAAAATTCACGAGTGGATACGTGGTGTTTCAGGATGCTTTGAAAAAACCATGGAGGGAATCCGTAGTCTCGTAAAGGCCGGCATTAAACCCCAGATCATCATGACGGTGGCGCGTTGCAACGTGGACGAAGTCGAAGTTGTTGTACGTCTGGCAGAATCACTGGGAGCAGGTTCTGTCAAATTCAATGTTCTCCATCCAACAGCAAGGGGAGAACAAATGCATAAAGCAGGAGAAACTCTGAACATAGAGGAACTTGTGAAACTCGGACAATGGGTCGAAAACACCCTCTCCGCTTCTTCAAACCTGCCTCTCATCTTTGATCATCCGCCTGCCTTCCGTTCCCTGGAGAAGATGTTTGGAAACAACGGCACCGGATGCGATACGTGCGGCATTTTTGGCATTCTTGGTGTACTTGCCGATGGTTCATACTCCCTGTGTGGTATCGGCGAAACGGTTCCTGAGCTTGTTTTCGGACATGCAGATGCCGATCGTCTTGAAGATGTCTGGAACAACTCTCCAGTACTCCAGGAAATTCGTAAAGGCCTTCCTGACCGTCTCGAGGGTATTTGCGGGAAATGCCTTTTGAAAGACATCTGCCTTGGAAGCTGTATAGCCCAGAATTACTACCTGAACAAGAATCTCTGGGCACCCTTCTGGTATTGCCATGAAGCAAACAATCAAGGTCTCTTCTCGGAGACACGTTTACAAACGGAGGAAAAACCATGAATTATGAAAAACCTGTCCTGATAGATTTTGCCTTGGAAGACAAGGCTGAAGGAGCTAATACTTGTAAATCAGGAGGTTCTGCTACTAAATGTTGCTCCTTTGGATCGAGTATCGGAGGAAGCCACGCAAATAACTGCGGAAATGGGTCAAACGCTGCAATGAGATGCCAGGCAGGGGCGGCGGCTGGAGGCAATTGCAGACTTGGAAGCTTGGCATAACCTATTACTTAAAGCGACTATATAGTGAGACCTTTGTAAAATGTTCAACACGGGATTCGTTTTGAAACTGGGCAACGGCAGTTGCTGGTCATTTATAGCCACGCCGGATACAAGATCGTGGGTAGAAAAATTCGCCACGGTTATCGGGTTGACTGTTGACGACCAAAACATGAACCACAATAGTAACAGGATGTTTTTTCTTCAAAGGCATTCAGAAAAAGATCGATGCGATGAACTGAATCCCCTCATATTTTCGAAGATAAAGACAAACCTTCCAACTAACGGCTGGAATGGTGTGGATTTCGGAGCGCTCAAACTCTGGACACATAAGGGAATACCTGATATTGTTTGTGAAATCGAACACACCCGCAGTCATGAACTTGATATTATAAAAATGTGGACCGCCCTTTATGGCATATACTTAAAATCATTCGATTCCGGGGGACTCATTCTGCATGGAGCCATCGTAGAAATAAATGAAAGAGGCGTGTTGCTGGCCGGTCCAGGAGGCGCTGGAAAATCAACTTTATCTAACCGCCTTCCATTTAACTGGCGTGTCTTGAGTGATGATCAGTCTCTTGTTGTGCTGGACAACCAAAACAGCTACCTGGCTCACCCTGTACCTACTTGGAGTAATCACCTCTGGCATGGTTCAAAGCAGAGCTGGAATATCAAATGCCATGTTCCTCTTACCGCAATTTTTTTTATAGAACAGTCCTCCTCCGACAAAATTGTTCCCATGGGCCAGGGACAGGCAGCTGTGTATATTAACAATTCATCCACGGAGGTAATTAATCCAATCTGGTGGAATATGGATATGGGGAAAAAAAATGCCGTAAAAAAGAAAATTTTTGATAATGCGTGTGATATGGCCAGGGCTGTTCCTGCCTATATTCTCCGAAACAGCCTTAATGGTCGTTTCTGGAACGAGATGGAGAAGGTTCTCTGACATGACCGGACATGCCTCAAAAAAAATGATTTACACAGGTTCAAGTATGAGCCCTGTTCTAAAAGCAACTGATATAATGCATGTATCGTTATGCAAAAGTGATCAAATTCGACGGGGCGACGTCATTGTGTTCTCCACCCCGTACAGCAACAAAATGGTTGTTCACCGGGTTATTTCAATCTCCGACCAGGGGTTAAGAACCCGGGGGGACAATAACAATGATAGCGATCCATGGTTCATCAGCCCTGATCGTATTGTTGGACGTGTATTTCAAAGACAAAGGGGAAAACGGCGTCTTACAATATATGGGGGAACAACAGGTCTGTTATACGCATCCGCAATTAGATTTCTCTATAACATTGATTCAATAATATCTTTTTTCCTGCACCCTGCCTACCATCGTTTGGCTCAAACCGATTTGTTCCGGCGATGGTTACCGGACAAAATACATATACGGGTTCTTTCTTTCAACCGTTCTGATGGAATGGAGTTTCAGCTTCTCATGGCCAGACTTGTGATCGGACGCCTGTTGCCAGGCGAAAACGAGTGGTTTATTCGGCGGCCTTTTCGCCTCTTTGTGAATGAAGCATCTCTCCCTCAACCAGATGCATGCATCAGACAAGGTAAGGCACCATTGAATGACTTCTCTTGAACAAAAAATACTGGCCTGTTCAGCCGAGTTATATCCTGACTCATATCAACTGCAAAAATTGCAACGCCTCATGCGCCGGTGCGTGGACGTGGACCATTTGATCAATATGGCCTTTGACGAAGGATTGACCGGCCTCCTGTATAAAAATCTCACTAAATCAAATCTGCTGAATATCCTCGATAAAAGACAGATAGAAACACTTCGAAGCCTTTATTACAGAAATGTTATTTTCAATCTCAAGCTGATCCATGATTTCAAAGAGATTCTCCATCGGCTCAATCAAAAAAAAATAAAAGTTGTTCCCCTGAAGGGAATAATTCTTTTGAAACAAATTTATATCGATGTTGGCCTGAGACAATTAACCGACATTGATCTCTGGATACTTGACAGGGATTACAGGGAAATTGTTCGTACCCTAAAGGTCTTGGGCTACCGGAGCAACCCTGTCTATCCTAATACTTTCAGAAGAGATCACACCACCATTGATCTTCACTCCCATATTCTCGGGGCTGAACGTATTAAAGCGCGGAAGTTTCTTCTTGCCCGGAAACAGAACCATTTCTATAATGATGCCCAAAGAATAGACTTTGAGGGTGAAGAAGTTCTGTGTTTAAATAAATATGACCAGATTATATATCTGAGCCTTCACGCACTCAAGCATAATGTAGACAGGCTAATCTGGCTGGTGGATATTAAAAGCCTTGTAGGCAACTGGAAGAAGTCTGATTGGGAAGCGCTCATTAATCGAATCGGATATATGGGCCAGGAAAAATCCGCTTCTTATATCTTTTTTTTAATACATTACCTGTTTGATTTTCACTTCCCACCGGAAGTCAGCCAGGCTTTGAAACTGGAAAAACTACGTTTTCTGGAAAGGAAACTGCTGAAGGAAAGACTAAAAAAGGGATCCCTGCCCATGTGGGGACCTCTTTTTCTTTTTTCCCCTGACAGGGGATTATGGGTACAAATTTACTCTATCCTTGAAACACTATTTCCGCGACCGGAAATATTAAGACAGGGATTTTCGTCTTCTCGGGGTCTCAAAGTTTGGGAGCTTTACCTGAAAAGAGTCCCTCAACTTATTAACATGACAAAAAAGTTGTGGAAAAACGACATAAGATGAGACCTTTGAAAAACGCGCCCTTTCTGTCATTCCCACGAAAGTGGGAATCCATAACGAGCTAAAAGGATTGGGCTCTTATTCAGAATCCTTTATGGCATTTTTGACAACTTTTGAATCAACGACCTTTGCCTTTGAAATAAATCCCACCATAAGGCTAATATCACAAATGTTGTTTATCAGCCTTGGTATCCCCTTGGAATAATTGTATATTTCATCTAAGGCCTGCCGGTCAATGATACTGTTAGCCAAACCGGCCTTCTTCAGACGAGTGTTTATATAATCTATTGTTTCATCAAAATTAAAGGGATTTAAATGATATCTTATGGATATTCTTTGATCCAGCTGTCTTATTTCCTTAACTAGACCCCTCAACTCCGGCTGACCAAGCAAAATAATGGTCATCATAAATCTGTCGTTCAACTGGAAATTCATCAGCAACCGTATCTCTTCAAAGGTTGCCCTGGAAATTAGATGCGCTTCATCAAATATCAGCAAAGTCCCCATATCATTTCGGAGATTTTCCAGCAGCTTTTCATTTAATAAGTTCAACAGGTGAGACTTCGGTGAAGTCCTGCCCGGGTTCAAACCAAGACTGTATAGGATTTCTCTTAGAAAATCCAATGGGTCAAGAATTGGATTCATCATCAATCCTATATCAAACTTTAACTTGGGAAGCTGTTGTATCAGCACCCTGCTCAATGTCGTTTTACCGCTGCCAATCTCACCGGTAATCATAACTATGCCTTTATTCCCTTTTACCGCATAAAGAAGCCGGGCTAGAGCCTCTTCGTGTACAGACGAATAGTACATGAAATCCGGATCAGGAACATTTTCAAACGGAAACTGCTTTAATCCCCAGTATTCTAAATACATTTCAATAATCCCTCAACAGATAGATATATCTCGGCAAAACATAGCCTGTAATAATAAGTGGACAAACTGTGCGGATCTTTTATTTCCTCCACATCATTATTGATCAATTGCTCGCATCCTCTGGAAAAGGGTTTTAAGAAAAACACCTTATCCTTTGTGTCAGAATAGGTTTCGATGATCGTATCTTTATGGTATTGCTCCATTACAATAATCATATCCGCTTTATCTACCATATCATGCGTCAACAACCTTGATTTATGGCCATGACTATCGAATCCCATTTCTTCCAGAATCTTAGCGGCCTTTGAATCGCCGGTTTCCCCGTTCATATCAAAAATTGAAGCTGAAAATACATCAATATCGCTTCGATTCTTTTCAATCAGCTTCTTTTTCAATACCCGCTCAGCCATATAACTGCGAACAATATTTCCGGTACAAATAAATATTATTTTCATTATCAACCCGAAAAAAACATTTCACGATAACATTCTTTATGTTAATATAAATAAATTTGTAAAACATCTTTAGTTTGCGGAATGCGTTAAGCATTAAACGTTTGACATGACAATTAAATGCTTTATTTTAACACCTAGCACTTAATAAATTCGACTTTTTACGAGTTCATCAACATGTAAATCATCTTAATTTTTTATTATACTATATAATGTCAAAAAATAAAACAACATCTCAAATATTAAAAAATCGTGCCAAGCTTAAACAGGTCGGATTTTTTGCAAAAATTTTAAGGTGGTCTATCCGGCTGATTTTTCTTTTAATGCTATCCAGTATAGTTGCTATTGTCGGCATCTATTTTTACCTCTGCAAAGACCTCCCCAAAATATCGACTTTAGCTGATTACCGGCCGCCTGTAATTACAACAGTGTTTTCTGACGACAACAAAAAAATAGCTGAATTTTATAAAGAGCGAAGGATTGTGGTTCCCCTGTCCAGCTTGCCGATAATGCTGACAGAAGCCTTCGTTGCCACTGAAGATGCAAGGTTTTTTATACACAAAGGAATAGATTTTTTCAGTATTATTAGAGCGTTTATCAAAAATATAGAAGCGGGAACTATTGTCCAGGGCGGCAGCACTATTACACAGCAAGTTACAAAATCTTTCTTTTTGACACCGGAAAGAAGCTACACGCGTAAAATTAAAGAAGCAATCCTCGCATACCGCATTGACAAAAAATTTACAAAAGAAGAAATCCTTTTCTTGTATTTAAATCAAATCTATTTAGGTCACGGCGCATACGGTGTAGAAGCCGCTTCAGAAAATTATTTCGGAAAATCAGCCATAGATCTAAACCTCGCGGAATGCTCCATGTTAGCCGGCCTGCCCCAGGCTCCAAGCAGATATTCTCCCTTCAGACATCCTGAAAGGGCAAAGCAGCGCCAGATATATGTTTTAAACCGCATGGTTGTGGAAAACTATATAAACAACAATCAAGCCACCGAAGCCATAAATACAAAACTTGACATAAAACCGAGACAAAACTGGTTTATTAAAGAAGCTCCTTTTTATACAGAATATATAAGACGTTATATTGAAAAAAAATATGGTCCAGACATCCTGTATAAGGAAGGCCTTAAAATTTACACTGCCGTAAATATTGAGATTCAAAGAGTCGCCCGTGATGAAATAAATAAAGGGTTAAAGGCTCTTGATAAGCGCCAGGGTTATCGAGGACCTCTAAATCATCTTCCCATAGAAGAGATTGAAGCATTTTCAAAAGAGCTTCAAAACGAACAGGAAAAAGACTCGCTGGCTGAAGGAAAGATCGTTACAGGTGTCGTGATAAAAGTCAATAACCTGGATAAAACCGTGTCTGTTCGAATGGGAAATATTTATGGCATAATAAAAATAGACGATATGCGCTGGGCACGAAAACCTGATCTCGATGTTCCTTACTACGAATCAAGGATAAATCGGCCAGGCGAAGTTCTTAGCACAGGCGATATTATACTGGTTAAACTGAAAAATAAAATCGAAGACATTGAGTGGGAGCTTGCTCTTGAACAGACTCCGGCAACTCAGTCCGCCCTGCTTTGCATGGACATGGAAACAGGCCAGGTAAAGGCAATGGTGGGAGGCAGGGATTTCAAGAAAAGCCAGTTCAACAGAGCTATTCAGTCAAAGCGCCAGTCCGGCTCTGCGTTCAAACCGATAATATATGCCGCGGCGCTTGACAAAGGATACACTCCTGCAAGCATGATAATCGATTCTCCAATTGTATTTAAGGATTCAGAACGTGACTTTACATGGAAACCTAGAAACTATAAAGAAAAATTCTACGGCCCTACCCTTTTTCGGCAAGCCCTTGCAAAATCACGTAATGTTGTAACCATAAAAATTTTGAGAGATATTGGTATTGATTATGCGATAGATTATGCTAAAAAACTCGGCATTACGTCTACTATAAACAGAGACCTTTCAATAGCCTTAGGTTCTTCCGGCGTGTCTCTGCTTGAAATTGTCGGCACTTACTCTATTTTTGCCAATCTCGGATATTATATGAAACCTGTTTTTATTACAAAGATTGTTGATAGAGAAGGAAATGTAATTGAACTTAATGAGATAGAAAAAAAACAGGTCATTGAAGCAAACACTGCCTATATCATGACAAGTCTTCTCGAAAGCGTGGTTAAAGAAGGAACCGGCCTTAGAGTACGGGCTTTGAACAGACCTGCGGCAGGCAAAACAGGCACAACAAACAATCTTAATGATGCCTGGTTTGTAGGATACACACCCAGATATATAACCGGAGTATGGGTAGGTTTTGATAGTGAGAGTTCTCTTGGAAAATCCGAAACAGGTTCAAGGGCTGCAAGCCCGATATGGCTTGGTTTCATGAAGAAAATTCTTAAAGATAAACCCGTCAGGATTTTTAATGTGCCGGAAGGTGTTGTTTTCTCAAAAATCGATGCTGAAACAGGTCTTCTACCTATCCCTGAATCAAAAAAGACAATATTTGAATGTTTTAAGGAAGGAACCGTCCCAACAGAATATTCAAAAAAACAAGATTCTATAACAAAACCGGAACAGTTTTATAAATCAGATATGTAGGTTGACTATTCGGCCTCAGATTCACACAGATGAACACAGATAGGTTTAAATAAGGAGCCTGTCCACGAAAAGTTAAAATTAGAAAATAGAAATTGGAAATTTGGCCTTTAGGCTTTCCAATTTCAAGTTTTAAGCCGTAATCTCCAGCATATCCTCTGTAAGTGTCATATCTGGAATAATCTCAATTGATTTGATGTGAAATTTTTGCTTTAGTATTTTGACATTTCTATTATTTTGTCCTCTTATACAAGAAATGTTTCGCTGATTTACCTTTATTGAAATCATATCATGTAAATCCTTTTTTTTTGATTCCAATATAGATACGGCCTTATCAAGAAATATCTCAGAATATACAAGAGCGCCAAAAGCAGGATGGTACGGCCCAGCCAGAATCGTTGATTCCATATCAAGACTCTCCGAAGACTGAAGCCCCATACGTATTACACTAATCCGGTTTTTTCTGAACAGCAAATACAGCTTCTTTACAAGGGTTACACATTGTTCAAGAGGCAACGGAATATATTTACCCTTTTTATACCAGTCGCCAAGAAGGCTGTTTTCTAAAACAACAGCAGGATAAATCCTGACAAAATCAGGCTTCATATCTGCAATCCTGCGCCCTGTTTCAAGCGCCCCGGTTTCGTCATCACCGGGCAAACCAACCATCATTTGCAGTCCGATCTCATAATCTCTTTTCTTTAACAGACAAACGGCCTTTTCCGTATCAAAAGATGTGTGGCCCCGTCTTGACATTGCCAGCACATCGTCATCCATGGACTGAACGCCAAGTTCAATTGTCGCAACCGGAAATTCTTTCAAAAAATCGAGCCGCTCATCATCTATGGAATCAGGTCTTGTGGAAAACCTGATGCTTTCAACCCTGCCTTCAAATACAAATTTTGCTGCCTCATGAAGCAGAGACTTTATATAATCCTGTTTTAACCCTAAGAAATTTCCGCCGTAGAATGCGATCTGAACCCTCTTCCTTTTTTCTCCTTTATAACCAAGAAACCTGTTTATTAATAAACTTATCTCTTTGGGTGATGGAATTTTCCGTTTCTCGCCGGTTATGGCGGTCTGGTTACAAAAGACACATTTATGAGGACACCCAATATTAGGTAAAAAAACAGGAATTATAAACGGACGGTAATTCCGGGCTGGAGACTGAATACCGGATAGGGTCATTTTTCTTCTTTTCGTAATCTCTTAGATTTATGAAACAAACTGACTACTGTAAGCTTCAGGTATGGTTAAATTTTATACTGGAAACTGTTTGAGTAGATTATGGATCGTTATGAAAGAATCATAAACGATTTGATTTAAAGATAAAACATTTTCTTAACACAAAAAACCTTTATTGATAGCCCGGACAGGTTCTTTCATTACGAGCCGTTATCTACGAGTTTTTTCAGTATAAAATTTAATTATACCTGAAGCGGTCATGTTTTCAAAAAAACTAAAACATCACTCTTTTTCTATAATTTCCAACACTTTTCTTGCGGCATCCTGCTCTGCCATCTTCTTACTCTTGCCGACCCCTTCCGCAACCAGTTCATTTATTTTCAGTTGTATCCTGAAAGTCTTGTCATGATCAGGACCGCTTTCGCTTAGAACTCTATAAACCGGCACAGATTTTTGACTCACCTGAACAAGTTCCTGAATACGGCTTTTGTAATCATGATCTGCTGCCGGAGCAATAATAGATCGATAAAGCGTTGAAAAATGTGTATTGATAAATTTATATGCGACATCAAAACCGCCATCCAGAAAGACGGCAGCTATTACAGCTTCAAATGTATCCGCAAGAATAGACTTCTTTTCCCTGCCAGCTGTCTGAATCTCTCCCTTGCCCAACCTTATATAACTGCCAAGATCCATCTCAAGAGCAATAGCCGCAAGCTGAGTTTCATTAACAAGACCGGCGCGCATTCTGGATAGA
This sequence comes from Desulfobacteraceae bacterium, assembly GCA_030593145.1. GTDB lineage: Bacteria > Desulfobacterota > Desulfobacteria > Desulfobacterales > ETH-SRB1 > ETH-SRB1. The sequence goes on along the minus strand of JAUVHU010000039.1, from coordinate 5,286 downwards.
TCGCCCTCCTTTAAATCCGGATAACGCCGCATAAGGCTGTCTCCAACAACAAGGTTTAATACAGCATCGCCCAGAAACTCAAAGCGCTCGTTGTCACGCATACCTTCAACATTTTGTTCATTAACAAATGAACTGTGTCGAAGAGACTCTTCAAACATATTGATATTATTAAATTTATAGTGAATTTTTTGTTCCGATTCAGAAAGGTCTGTCTTTGCCATCTCCACGCTTACCAATTCAGGCCTGACACTATTTATCAATCTCTCATAAAGTTCATAGGGTACAAAAAGGTCTCCCTTGCCTGATCCCATATTAATGCCCGGCTTTATCGAACCATGGAAATCGGTTCCACCGGTTATCAATAACCCGTGCCTGTCTGCAATCTCGGCATAATGCGCGATAAGCTCACTCGAATGCTCCGGGTAATATACCTCCACCCCCATTAAACCCATTTTCTTTAAAGTAATAATTAGTTCTTCTAATAAAACATCTTTTCCCAATCCCAAAAAAAAAGGATGTGCCAGGACTGGAATGCCTCCTGCTCCAAGTATGATCTCAATCGCATCCTTGCAGTCAACACGGTATTTATCAACATAGGCGGGCTTATCTCTGCCAAGATATTTATCAAATGCTTCGTTAATAGAGCCAACAAAACCTTTCTTTACCATTATTTGTGCAATATGAGGTCTTCCAAGCTGCTTGTCGCCAAACTCATTTATAAGATCGCTAAAAGAAATATCCATCCCAAGTTTATTAAGGTTATCAACGATCTTGGGATTACGGCTTTTTCTCGCTGCCTGGAGCCTGGCAAGTGTCTGATTTAAGGCAGGATCATCAATTCTTATCGAATATCCTAATATGTGGAAGCTTCCTGAACAGGTAAAGGAGGAGGGCGGGGTAGCGCTTATTTCAACACCGGTTAAAAATTTGATTGAAGGTGGTATTCCTTGGGCAATAACCTCTTTTGAACCATCAATAGTATCATGATCCGTAATAGCTATGGCCCCAAGGTTAAGATTGCGGGCCATGCTAAGAATTTTAGATGGAGAAAGTGTTCCATCCGAAGCAGTCGAGTGAATATGAAGATCAATCCTCACAGACTTGTTATAAACCAAGAGCTTTCTCTACAGCCTCCTCTTTTGTTTTACAATCAATACACTGCGTAGTAACAGGTCTGGCCTTAAGCCGTTTGATGCTTATACCTTCATCACATTTTTCACAAACCCCAAAAGTGCCGTCATCAATGCGTTTAAGCGCTTTTTTAACCTTTTTAATAAGTTTGTTTTCTCTGTCCCTTATGCGAAGCATGAAATTACGGTCCGATTCAAGAGAAGCGCGATCCGTTGGATCAGGAAAATTCTCTTTCGGGGTAGTCATGCCGGAAACAGTATTACCCGCATGATCCAGCAACTCTTCCAGCCGGTTTGTTAAAAGTTCTTTGAAATATTGAATATCTTTCTTTTTCATGATCAAACCTTTTTAAAATAGTTATTTTTGATGGCGTCGAAAAAAGTCGAAAAATCACTTTTTTGTCATTATGGCGAAAGCCCTGCATATAGCTAACCGTCAGCTCTGTCCAGTTTTTTCAAGTAGTTACAAATAATTTGGACTCCGGTTTTCACCGAAGTAACGACTTTTTACAAATTAATCCTCTTTAATAAAAAAATAATTATTACAAAGTTTTCATTCTATGTAAAGAAAAAATTAACTGGTTCGTAAAAATTGCCCCAAAGTAAGAATTCTTTTGTCATCACGCATAAATTATGAAATTATAGAAAACTTGGCCGAAAATTATATCCGTAATGAAAAAATATGAAAGCAAGACCAAATTTTGGGAAATTTGAGATAAGAAAGCTACTATGAAAAGTAAAGTCTATTTTATCGATCTAAGAACTACATACAAGGAAAATCTGCCTGAAAAAATTGGAAGGCTTCTTGATACCGCGGGACTTTCCAAAGTAATAACGGAAAGGGATCTTGTCGCTGTTAAGCTCCATTTTGGGGAGCTGGGAAATACAGCCTTTATACGGCCTGTATTTATTAGAAAGATCGTAGAAAGCATAAAAAGTCATGGCGGCATACCGTTTTTAACCGATTGCAATACCCTTTATGCCGGCACGCGAAGCGATGCTCCTAGTCATCATACAACAGCTATTTCCAACGGTTTTGCCTATTCTGTGATAAATGCTCCGGTTATTATAGCAGATGGATTAAGGGGAAGAAGTGAAATCGCTGTCGCTATCAACCAGAAACGTTTTAAAAAGGTTTACATCGGTTCCGAGATTATTCACTCAGATTCATTGTTATCTGCCGCGCATTTCAAAGGTCATGAACTTTCCGGTTTTGGAGGAACCATAAAAAATCTCGGCATGGGATGCGCCTCACGAAGGGGAAAGTTGGCCCAGCATTCAACCGTAGCGCCAAAAATAAAAAGAAAAAAATGTGAGGGTTGTGGAGATTGCATTTCCCACTGCTCGCAACAAGCCATTTCACTCGTTAAAGAAAAGGCTTTTATTGATCAAAAAAGGTGTATAGGGTGCGGAGAATGTATAATTATCTGTCCCAACGGCGCAATACAAATCCAGTGGAATCAGGACATACCGGTTTTTATGGAAAATATGGTCGAATACACTATGGGTGTTTTACAAAACAAGAAAGGCAAAGCATTGTTTTTGAATTTCATTACAGATGTGTCCCCTGCCTGTGATTGCATAGCCCACAATGATGCTCCAATAGTCAGGGATATTGGAATAGTTGCTTCAAAAGACCCTGTTGCCATTGACCAGGCCTCTGTTGATCTTGTTAACATAGAGCAGGCCCTTCCGGGATCATGCCTTAAAACAAACATAAAATCCGGCGAAGACAAGTTCAGGGGAATCTATCCTGAAGTGGATTGGAAAATCCAGCTGGAATATGCTGAAAAAACAGGACTCGGAACCCGCGATTATGAACTTGTCGCGATCTAAACAACTTATCCGAATTTCAGCTTTGGGCGAGTCCTTATGTTGGGGTTGACATACTGGTTTAAAATTAGGTATAAAGTTTAACTTGCGCATTGACTGTTACAGATAGTTTCATGTTTTATTTTTTTGCGAGTTTAACCTATCAAAACAAGGCTGGGAGGAAATAAAAGATGGCTGAAAAACATAACAAGGCATTGATTCTCTGGTTCGATAGTATTTCTATCGGTGATATTCCCATGGTTGGCGGAAAAAATGCTTCGCTTGGGGAGATGTATCAAAAACTTACTTCCAAAGGTGTAGCTATACCGAACGGCTTTGCAGTCACCGCATATGCATATCAGTATCTTCTTAAAGCAGCAGGCATTGAAGATGCTATAAAGGATGCGCTGGCCGGGCTGGACACCCATGATATGAAAAATCTCCAGGAGCGAGGGGAAAAGGCCAGAAATGTCATTCTCAATGCTGAGTTCCCTGACGATCTCAGACAGGCTATTATTGAGTCATACAAAAAAATGGAGAATGAATACGGCCCCAATGTAGATGTGGCTGTCCGGTCTTCCGCCACAGCAGAGGATCTGCCTGACGCATCCTTTGCCGGCCAGCAGGAAACCTACCTGAATGTCCAGGGTCCTGACGCTCTGATTGATAACTGTAAGAAATGTTTTGCCAGCCTGTTCACAAACCGCGCCATTTCATACAGACACGACAAGGGGTTCGGTCAATTTGACGTATATCTCTCTATTGCGATTCAAAAGATGATTCGAAGCGATTCCGCCTCTGCCGGAGTTATATTTTCCATTGACACTGAAAGCGGCTTTAAGGATGCGGTTTTTATTACCGCTTCATGGGGACTCGGAGAAACCGTAGTGCAGGGCGCTGTTAATCCCGATGAATATTACGTCTTTAAGCCCACCTTAAATAATAGCAAATGTCCTATAGTCAGCAAAAGGGTGGGAAGTAAAGAAATCAAGATGATATATAATAATACATCCGGTAGCAACAAGGAGCCGGTCAAGAATATTGATACCACACTCGAAGAACGGGGAAGCTATGTAATAAATGATGATGAAATCATCCAGCTTGCCAAATGGTCCTGTATTATCGAAGATCATTATGAAAAAGCCATGGACATTGAATGGGCCAAAGACGGCGATGGTATCAACGTCGGTTCGGGCGAACTCTATATTCTCCAGGCCAGGCCCGAAACCGTTCATTCACAGGAAACAAAAAAAGTCCTGGAAACTTATGTGCTCAAGGAAACCGGCAATGTTATTGTAACAGGTCAGGCTGTGGGGACCAAGATCGGCCAAGGTAGAGCCCATGTTATTGAAGATACCACACACATCCATGAATTCAAGAAAGGGGAAATTCTGATTACAGACATGACGGATCCTGACTGGGAACCGATAATGAAGATTGCAGGCGCCATCGTCACCAACCGGGGCGGGCGGACCTGCCATGCGGCGATTATATCGCGCGAACTGGGAATCCCGTGCGTAATAGGCACTGTGAATGGATCGGAAGTTATTAAAACCGGCACAGACGTCACGGTTTCCTGCGCGGAAGGTGAAACAGCCAATATATATGAAGGTCTCTTAAAATTCGAAATAGATAAACTCGATCTTGATACAGTGCCCGAAACCAAGACAAAGATCATGATGAACGTCGGAATTCCGGAAAAGGCCTTTACCGAATGCCAGATACCAAATGAAGGTGTTGGGCTTGCCAGGGAAGAGTTCATTATTAATTCACACATAGGAATTCATCCGCTGGCCCTGTATTACTTTGATGATCTCAAAGTCAAAGCTGATACAGGCGACACTGAAATAGCAGAAATTGTAAAAAAGATCGAAGCAAAAACCACGGCTCATCCTGATGACAAAAAACAGTTTTTTATAGATAAACTTGCTGAGGGTGTAGGCCGTATCGGCGCGGGCTTCTATCCCAAGGACGTAATTGTCAGGCTGTCAGATTTTAAGAGCAATGAATATGCAAATTTAATAGGCGGGACCCTCTATGAACCTGTGGAAAGCAACCCCATGATCGGCTGGCGGGGAGCCTCACGTTATTATGACGAAAAATACAAACCAGCCTTTGAATTAGAATGCATGGCCCTGCTCAAGGCACGCAACGATATGGGGCTGACCAACATTAAATTGATGGTGCCGTTCTGCAGGACTCCTGAAGAGGGCCGCAGGGTAATTGAGGTTATGAAGGAATTCGGTCTTGTTCAGGGTGAAAATGGTCTTGAAGTCTATGTGATGTGCGAAATACCAAGCAATGTGATTTCAGCAGATGCCTTCTGCGATGTCTTCGACGGGTT
>JAUVHU010000047.1 GCA_030593145.1 Desulfobacteraceae bacterium | reverse complement strand
GAGGATTGAAATTTGAACCTGACGCAGTAATCGGGTAAAAGAGGACATTTTGCAAAGGCCTCTAATAAAAGGGGTGAAATGGATGACATAAAAAATGGTAGGCACGATTGGATTTGAACCAACGACATCTACCGTGTCAGGGTAGCGCTCTCCCCCTGAGCTACGTGCCTGTAAGGAACCTATAACCTAAATTGAGCTGTTTTTCACTCGATCTGCACCAATCTCTTGCGCATAAGGCTTCGCAAAAAATCACTCAACTTAGATTTGAAAAGCAGATAACACTCATTAATATCTCTGTCAAGAAAAACGGATTTTGAAATACTTGCAATTTCTATGCACGGTTATTTTCGGAACCCTTCTGGACGATATTCATACCTATATAGAGATAGTGAAGACCTGACGTTATAGTTAACCCTGCCGTAAGCCAATAAAGCGACCATCTCACAATATAAGCTCCTGGAATATCCGGATTAAGAAGAACAAACAAAATGGTCGAAATCTGAGCTACGGTAGTACACTTGCCGACAATGCTCGGTTTTATTGCAAAGCTTACATTTTCAATGGAAAAAATTACAACTCCAAGTATTATCAATACATCACGGCTAATTACAATAACTGCAAGCCACCCGGGAACCATTTTTACAACAGCCAGAATTATAAAAGCAGATGCCAAAAGCAGTTTGTCGGCAACAGGATCAAGATATGAACCTAATTGTGTTCTCTGATTCAAATGCCTTGCTAAAAGACCATCCAGAACGTCACTGATTGCCGCAATGACAAAGACTAAAAGGGCAAGATCATAAAAGTCTCTAAACAGAAAAATAACAAAAAGAGGGACGAGCAATATCCTGATAACAGACAAAATGTTTGGAATATTTATGGGTATGCTCGATTCGTCCGATTTGTTTGATGCAGTGTTTTTCAAAGGCCTTGATCCGGTATAAGTGCAACATGTAAACTGTTTTGGAATATTTCGTATATATTTATGCCAAACGACTCATAGTTTTTCAACATCAGCTTATCTGCAAGCTCTTTTGTATCACCCTGAAAATCTACACTAATTATTGCTTTATCCGCCTTCATCTCCCTGAGCTGAATATTATTTACGCCGGGAATATCTGTTAATATATCGCGAAATGCCACAAAATTTGCAAGATGACCTGTTCCCTCAACTATAATCTCCACTACAATCTGTTTTTTAATCTCGGTCCGCCACGCATTAATAATTTGACTGGAAAGCTTGTCGCCAGCCAGAACGCCCGCACTTGAAAGCGCATCCCTGCCCCCTGTAATCGCATCAGCATTTACAGCAACAGATGTTTGAGTAATTGAAGCAATCTCCTCGCCTGTGTCTGTCCTGTATGCACGAGCAGTTAGAGTCCCTTTGAAAGACTTTACCTGCCCCCTCATAATATTTGAAGCAGTATATGCTGTCGCCTTGCCGACTATTACTATATCAGCGTTAAAACGTACCCCAAGATCTATAGCTTCCGATTGATCCAGGTCAACCTCAAGTTCTATATCTTCATATTTAATATACTGAATAATACCGTCAGTATCGACCATTAAAAGCCCGGCATCTCTCATTGCCTTGATCATCCCGATTTCTGAAGCATTTTTATCAATATCCGCACCTTCTTTCCACCAGCACTTTGTTAGACTACCGACAGGATTTTGTTCTGTAATAAAAAACAGAATCCTTGGCATAGCCTTTTCCCCTAACATAATACCGGCAATGGCGAGCTGCATTTGGACATGATCAACAGAAACAGTTGCCTGGACAATGACTCTGTAAACTTTGCCGGACCTTGCTTCTGTCAGCACTCTGTAATCCTGAATAAATTCATCTGTATGATCATAAAGCATTTCGTTTAATACCTGGAAATTCTGAACTAAAGACTCAAGCGGCAGAAAATCCGATATAACCTTTTCCATAGCAGCGACAAGGCCGTCTGAAATAGCCTGGTCTCTTGCCTTCGCAACATTCTGAGCATTAATACTGCTTGTTCCTATAGCCTCAACAGTCTTTGTTAAAGCCTGTTCTTCGGCATGAACATCAGCGGAAAAAAAAGCTGTTAATAAAAGCATTAAAATTAGTATTCTCTGTTTCATAATTTCCAGCCCTTCATCTCTTCCCAATTTCTACTTTCCAGTTTCCAATTTCAAGCCGTGAACGGCTGCCATACTTTAACCTAAATTGAGCGATTTTTGGCTCGATCTGCACTGATCTCTTGCGCATCAAGAATTCGCGAAAATCCTCGACATATCCACGGGTATGTCTGCGGTTTTCGCAAACCCTTATGCATCAAGATCTCAGCACATTTCTTCCCCAAAAATCGCTCAACTTAGGTTTAAGCTTTCCTTGTCAGCACATAATCTGCAATGCCTAAAAGAATTTTCCTTGTCTTTGAAGGCTTAAATACCATAAGAGCTTCTTTTGCCTTTGCAATATATTTTTTTGCCTGTTTCTCAGTATATTTAAGCCCTTCATACTTTTTTAACAATTCTATCAATATTTCAAAATCATGAACAGAAAATTTTTCATTCTTTATGATCATTTCCATCTGCGCCCGATCTTTTAAATCGGCCCTTTTTAAAGAATATATAACCGGCAGTGTAAGCTTACCCTCTTTAAGGTCAGCTCCAACCTCTTTTCCAAGAGAGCTGGTGTCTGATGTGTAATCGAGGAGATCATCCGCCATCTGGAAAGCAATTCCCAGATTATAACCATAATCTGAAATTGCTTTTTCCTCCTTTTCAGCCGCATCGGAAATAATAGCGCTTACACGACAGGCTCCCTTAAAAAGCAAGGCTGTCTTATTTTGTATTATCATCATATATTCTTCTTCTGCAAGATCTAACTGCCCCTTTCTTACAATCTGGTGTATCTCCCCCTGGGACATGTGCTCTGTGACTTCAGCCATAATGCTGACAACATTATTCCGGCCTGTTTCAACTGCGATGGAAAGCGCACGGGCAAGAAGAAAATCACCCACCAGAACCGCTATTGAATTACCATATACAGAATAAGCCACAGGCTTGCCTCTGCGCAATTTTGCTTCATCCACAAGATCGTCATGTAGCAGGGTCGCTGCATGAAGATATTCAAATATAGTTGAAAATGTTTTGTCATAGTTTCCGCTATAACCACAAAGCCTTGCGGAAAGAACCATGAGTAGTGGCCTTAACCTTTTGCCGCCGGAAAACAATATATGACCGGCTACCTCGGAAACTATGTCAAGATATGGATTTAAATTTTGTTTAAGCGCTGTTTCAATACCTTTAAGATCATCATTTACCATATCGAGAATCTTATGCTTTAAGTTCATAGTATAGAAATTTCCATTTTATGCCTAATAAATTCGATAGCATAGGATATAGGTGAATTTTTTTGAACGTCCAACATCGAATGATGAAATCGCTTCGCTCTGCTGGTTTATAAATTGGCAGAATTCCTTATTCAAAATTCGATGTTCGACGTTCATCTTTTAAGCCCGCCAGAAGGGCGCTAAGTTCATACCGGATCTCCAACAAGATCATACTCATAAGCATCTGTTATCTTTACATCAGCAAAGCAGCCTGTTTTCATCTGCCCGGAATTAATATAAACAATTCCATCCACCTCAGGCGCCTGAAAAGCGGTGCGGCCACAAAAAATATTATCTTCCTGCTTTTCTTCCACTAAAACCTTAACGGTTCTTCCGATCTGTTTACGGTTGTTTTTTAGAGATATTTTTGCCTGGCTTGACATAAGCAAATCATAACGCTGCGTTACCACCTTCTCAGAAATATGTCCGGAAAGCCTGTGAGAGGGAAGATCTTCAAAATCAGAATAAATAAAAGCCCCAAGGTGATTAAAACAAATATCTTCTACAAAATCTAAAAGCTGACAAAAGTCTTTCTCTGTTTCTCCCGGAAAGCCCACAATGACTGTTGTACGCAACGCCGCATCAGGAACAAGCGATCTAATTTTATCAATCAGCCTGTACAGATAGTCACGTGTATATTTTCGACCCATTCTTTTTAAAATCGATCTACTTACGTGCTGAACCGGAATATCAAAATATGAACATATATTACTGCGACCCGCAATAGTCTTTATAATGGATTCATCTATACTTTCCGGATGACCATATAAAAATCTAACCCACACATTTTCGGAAATAGCTGATATTTTCTCGATTAACACACCCAAATCGACAGGGGGGCACAAATCTCTTCCATAATATGTTGTATCCTGGGCAACAAGTATCAGCTCTTTTACGCCTGATGAGATAAGGCTGCGCGCCTCGTCAACAATATCTTCAAGAGGACGGCTTCTGTGTTTGCCTCGAAGTTTGGGAATAATACAATATGTGCAGCCCTTATTGCATCCTTCTGCAACTTTAACATAGGCCATATATTCAAGGCTGCTTACACGCGAGGCATCCTTCTCCTGGACAGGACTAAAATCCAGATTCGGCAAAAAACAAACCGGCAAATTCTTAAAGCCATCTGCTGCCTGAACAATTCTGTCAAATGCGCCTGTGCCTAAGAAAAAATTAACTTCCGGAAGTAAATGGACAATTTCCTCTCTAAATCGCTCGGGGAGACAGCCTGTAACAATAATATTCCTGCAGCGCCCTGTTTTTTTAAACTTTGCCAATTCAAGAATAGTATCAATCGATTCATTAACAGCAGACTCGATAAAACTGCATGTGTTTACGACTATTATATCTGCTTCTTCAGGTTCCTGTATAACTGTCCAGCCTGCCTGCACAAGACGTCCCAGCATTATCTCGCTGTCAACAAGATTTCTTACACAGCCCAGATTAACGAGATAAACTTTCATATTTTACGAAGCGTTTTAGGTTTAAAACAGGTTACACGGATAGGAGCTAAAAAAATTTACTTATTACGAAAGCACGAAAAACATAATTTTTTCGTGCTTTCGTGATTGTTTTTTAATTTTTTATCTTTTTTATTTCTTCTGCTATTAAGGGAACAACCTCAAAAAGATCGCCGATAATACCGTAATCTGCCTTTGAAAATATTGGGGCTTCAGAATCCTTGTTTACAGCTACAACAACCCTGGATGATGACATACCGGCAAGATGCTGGATAGCACCTGATATACCGCATGCTATGTACAGATTGGGAGAAACAACCTTTCCGGTCTGACCAACCTGATCTTCAAGTGGACGCCAACCTTCATCAACTGACGATCGTGATGCTCCAACAGCGCCGCCAAGCAAGTCTGCCAACTCTTCTATTACTGAAAAATCGCTGCCGCCCATTCCTCTGCCGCCTGCTACAATCACATCCGCTTCAGTCAGTTCAACCTTGCCTGTATCCAGTTTCTTTTCAATAAACTTCAGGTCGGTTTTACCGATATTTACGTCAAGAATTTCAATCGCGCCTGCAGCGGCATGTTCGGTAATGCTCATTGAATTGGGTCGAATAGCCAATATCTGCGGCTTTCCATCAAAAACAATATCTGCTAATATCTTTCCTCCATACATGGGCCGCGTTACTGTCAGGTCGCCATTATCAATACGAATATCCACACAATCCATGGCCAGAGGCGCATTAATGCGTGCGGCAAGTCGTGCCGACAGGTCCTTTCCCTGGGTGGATGCCCCTACTACTATTGTTACCGGCTTTTCCCTGCTAACGATATCAGCAACCACATTTGTATATGCATCGGCCATATATTCGTGAAGAGCCTCGTTATCAGCAACAAGTATCCTGTCGGCTCCATATTGCCCAATCTCTTTTGCAAGATTTTCACCTGCCCCTAAAACAACTGCCGTTAGCCCGCAACCCATACTATCGGCAATACGCCTTCCCTCACTCAATGCCTCATAGGTAACTTTTCGAAAAACATTATCTGATTGTTCCGTAATAGCAAGCACATTTCCCTGCGACATAAATATCTCCTTTGGATTTATGACTTATGATTGTTGATTTATGATTGATGGAATCGCTCCTGCCGCGACGAGCGCGAGCACGGCGGGTCGCTCTGTCCTTTCAATCAACAATCAACAATCCTTTCGCTCTATCTTTTCAATCAACAATCATCAATCGACAATCATCAATCCTAGACCACCTTTGCCTCTTCATTCAAAGCCCTTACAAGCGCGGCAGCCTTTTCCCCGGCAGAGCCACCTTCTATAATCTTCCCTCCCTTTCTTTCCGGAAGAAACTTCATGGCCGTTATTCTTGACATAGGCTTTCCAACCTTTTCAGAATCCAGGCCAATATCTTCAAGAGTTTTCATATCAATGGGCTTCTTTTTTGCTTTCATGATACCCGGAAGAGACGCATAACGCGGTTCATTCAGTCCGCGCTGTGTAGTAAAAAGAACAGGCAGTTGGGCTTCGAGTGTTACAGTGCCTCCCTCGACCGTTCGTTGGCATCTGATACTCCCATCTGCAACCTCCTGTTTTATAACCATGGAAATATGCGGAACATCTACAAATTCCGCGACAGCCAATCCTACCTGAAAATTATCATCATCAACTGCCCGCTGACCAGCTATTATCAAATCAAATGGCGTATCCTTTAAAACAGCGGCAAGAATCCGTGCTGTACCCAAAGCGTCACATCCTTCTATTGCCGGATCATTTATCAGTATGCCTTTATCTGCTCCCATTGCCAGAGCTGTTCTTATGGCCTCTACTGTTTTATCGGTTCCCGCGGAAAGAATAGTAACAGAGCCACCATGAGCTTCTTTTAGCCGGATAGCCTCTTCCACTGCGAATTCGTCATAAGGATTAATGACAAATTTAATATCATCTTTTTTTATCGATATCCCATCATCAGCAATCTCAATAAACGATTCTGTAGAAGGAACCTGCTTAAGCAATACAATTATTTCCACTATTAACACTCCTTAATTTATTTGTTTGATTTTATCATCCTGATAACTTAAAATCTAAAATTTATAATACACTATTTATCTTGTCAATATAATTGTATAATCACAGTCAACACATGATAACTATCGAAGGACATCTGGAAAGAATCACCTATTATAACAGAGAAAATCATTTTACTATCGCAAGATTAAAAACCATCAAAACCAATGATCCTGTGACAGTAGTGGGTTTTATGCCTGCTGTTAAACCAGCAGAAGTCCTTAAAATTAAAGGCACATGGGAAACGCATCCCAAATACGGCCGGCAATTAAGAATCAATTCATTTGAAGTTATTCTTCCTGCAACAATCGATAGCATAAAGAACTATCTTGAATCCGGATTTGTTAAGGGAATAGGCCCAAAAATTGTTGACGCCCTGATCGATCGGTTTGAAAACAAAACTCTCGAAGTTATTGAAAAAGAGCCTGAAAAACTAATCGCAGTTAAAGGAATTGGAAAAGCAAAAGCAGCTCAAATCAGCAATTCCTGGAAAGAGCATCATGCAATTAGAAGTCTAATGCTGTTTCTTCAGGAAAATAACATTACAACTTCTTACACAGCAAAAATATTTAAAGAATATGGTGATGATGCTGTTAATATTATCCGCAACGATCCTTACCGGCTATCAAACGATATTCCTGGAATCGGTTTCTATGCTGCCGACACGATTGCGCAGAATCTGAACATTGCAAAAGAAGACCCAGAAAGAATCAAGGCATGCATTATTTACCTTGTTGAGCAATGTACAGCAGAGGGGCACATCTTTTCCTATGAAGACGAAATCCTGAAACGATGCGGCAATCTTTTTGCGATAGCACCGGAAAAGGCCGGAAATGCCTTAACCGCCCTTGCCGATAAAGGGGAGATCGTCATTGAAAAATCATTTGAAAATCCTGAAGCAAATGCTGTGTATCCAAAAGACCTGCATGAAGCGGAAAACGGTATCTCAAACAGGATAAAAGCCCTTCTCTCTGTACCTGTCGCATCTCCTGGAATCGATTCAAAACAAATTACTGCGGAAGTTGTAAAAAAACTCGCAATCAACCCTTCTTCCGAACAATTAAAAGTTCTCCACGAAGCTCTTTTCCATAGAGTCATAATAATAACCGGCGGACCGGGAACCGGCAAAACAACACTTATAAGGTCTATTAATGCTGTTTTTGAATTTCTTGGAAAGCGGATCATCCTTGCAGCGCCGACAGGACGGGCAACGAGACGTCTTTCAGAGGTTACCCGCAGGGAGGCAAGCACTATTCATAAACTCTTGGGATACAGCCTTGAAGAAGGCCTTTTTGATAAAAATCAGGATAATCCCCTTGATGCAGATGTAATAATCATCGATGAAGCATCCATGGTGGATACATTAATAATGTTTCATCTGCTCAAAGCAATTTCCATGAATTCCGTATTAATCCTTGTCGGAGATGTTTTCCAGCTTCCAGCCGTAGGACCGGGCAATGTTCTTGCCGACATGATAAATTCAAAAAAAATTATAACTTTTGAGCTGAAAAAAATTTTCAGGCAGACTCAGGAAAGCCCTATTATTATAAATGCCCACAGGGTTCGCATGGGCGCTGCGCCCGACTTTCAAAAAACCGAAGAACCGGACAAACTCTCTGAATTTTACTTTATTGAAACAAATAATCCTGACAGAGTCGTTGAGACAATAGTTGAATTATGCGCCAGGAAAATTCCTCAGGCTTTCGGATTCGACTCTATAAGAGATATCCAGGTGCTGACCCCCATGCATAAAGGTGTGATAGGAACAGTCAATCTGAACCAAGTGCTGCAAAAAGTTCTAAATGTACAGCCTGCTGTTTCTGAAAAAGGAGGGAGCGGTTTCAGACTTGGAGACAAGGTTATGCACCTTAAAAACAATTATCAAAAAGATGTTTTCAACGGTGATATCGGAACCATAAGCTCCATTGACGCTTCAAAAAGGTTCCTTTCGGTTGACTATTATGGCAGAATTGTAAAATACGAGTTTGCGGAACTGGAAGAACTTTCACTGGCATATGCCATAACTGTTCACAAGTCTCAGGGGTCGGAATATCCTGCTGTTATTGTTCCGATAATGACTCAGCATTTCGCTCTCCTGCAAAGGAACCTTTTATACACAGCCATAACAAGAGGAAAAAAACTGGTAATTCTTTTAGGTTCAAGAAAAGCTCTTGATATTGCCCTGAAAAATGACAGCCCAAGAAAGCGCTTTTCAAGCCTTGCAAACAGGTTGCTGAAGGGGTAAGTTGGCGGAAGTGCATGGGAATCTTCTTTAAAGAAATTTAAGACTATAATTTTATCCTATATTAGTAAAATACTATCTTAATTTTTTTGCTGGAATGAGTCTGTTCTCGGACAGCCGTCTATACAGAATTGTCGTCAGTTATCCCTCAAACAACAAAAGTTCTCTTGAAACCCTAAAAAGCGGGTAATGACCATATACATCTGTTGCAATTAAATCTTCTATAGTACCGTTTTTGAATTTCATCGCAAAACCAGGGAATCTGATAAGTATACATTTTTCCAACACCTTGTCTTCATCCGAAGCTGGGGGCTTTTGGCTCGAGTATAATACATCGATGAGCTTGGTTCTATTTGTGGTATACAAATCAGGTAGAGTCAATTCGGAAAACCAGAAGTGTTCAGGTAAATCCCGAGTCATTTCCATAATTATGTCATCAGTAAATATTCTACCATTCGAATCCTTACGTCTCTTAGATTCAGACAATTCAAAACCCAAATGCGTTCTATAACGCTCTAATTTTAACAAGGCTGTACGTGTTACAAGAGGTGCTTGATTTTTTCTGTAAAGAATATCCAACCAATATGATTTATTAGGTACAGATCTAAACCTTTTTAACATATCCCTAACTAAGTGTTGGCTGGCCCACTCCGCCTCTGTACCGCTCGTACCCAGTTCGTATGGAACAAGTCCTATGACAAACCATGCTCTAAACGTAGGATCATATTTTGGTATAGTAGTTCTTCTTAATGAATCAACTGGTAAAGAGAGATACATTCCAAAATTATCATCGTGAATCAAAAAATTGTCAATCCACATGGAGGCAGGTCGGTAGTCAATGTAGGTTTCTAACCTTGACAAGCTGTGCAAATTATAGGCAACCTCTGCCTCAGGACGCCACATATCTGACTTTATGGTATGCCCCAATATAGGCACGACATGACTGGAAGTATTTGTGGTAAATGATAGTAAACAAGGACAAGAACTTTCTACAAGATAATGCACATAAGTTGCGTAGTCCAAATTGGGTGCGTTAAAAAAATTTTGTTGAACTGTTTTAAGCTTCAGAGCCTTAAATACCTTTTCAACTTGTTCTTTTACGAGTCCTTCAATATTACCCTTTGATAAATTAATCTTAAGTATATTATTAATTTCTTGAGTAGTCAAAAGTGCCCTTCGTTTACTATGTCCCTCTGGTAAATTATTAATAAGCATCTTCAAGGCAGAGTGGGCGCATACAGATGTTATCGAATTTTGCTGCGAAAAAAAAGTTCCTATTATTGAATAAGAACGAATATTGTTATTATCCAGTCCTACTACGCATTCAAAACTACGATATACATGAAAGTAACTATTAAACAGAGGCAATCTCTCAGGTGGCTCACCATATGTGGTTACTGGCAAACTAATAATTGCTCTAAGCATGTATGATTTTCTTTGGGTTTCACCTTTTTTTCTCCACCTAGCGTTGATGATGATGGCATGTCCCAGAAAATCCTTTTCATCGACTCTTTCTATATCATTACTATCTTTAATCCTTTTTGTAAGGAATGTAAGACGAATTACACTCTCAAACTTAACTTTTCTATTAATGCACAGCGTTAATGCTTTTCTTTCTTCTTCCACCTCATTGTCATCACCCTCATTAAGATACTCAATTATAACTGTCTCAGCTTTAACTTTACGCATCAGTGAACATAACCTGTGAAGGACTCTATTATAAGATTCAGTATCTTTCCACAAATCATCTACGAGCTTATAGAATGACCGTCCTACTGAACAATCCCTAATGATAGGATCTTTATACATATTAACTGCCTCCAAAAATAACAAAGGCCAACTCTTTCTATGTTTTTAAAAAGATGTCGGCCTTTCCGGTTACCACCATTAATTACTTTTCCTATTTAAAAAAATCTATTGGTCCTCCTAATTTGTAATCAACCTTCTTTGCTTGTTGTTCAAAAAAATGTAACTGCTCAAACCTAGCCTTTTCATCAAAACTTAACTTAAATGCAGAAGCAGAAAAGTTCTTTATGGCCTTAATAACACCCTTGTTTATATTAGGAGACTTTTTGACATTAGCACTTCCCCCCATAGAATTCGCCATGGAATACCTCCACCTTTTCTCTTGTTATGAAACTAAATTTAAATTCCAAGGATCATCCAATAAAATAAAAAAAGCCACCATCAGATAAATTAATCCTCTTGTGACTTAAGTTTATGTTGACATATTATATCACACAAATTTTTATTTATAATCATATTAATCCATTAATAATATTACATATGGTAGATTTTTTATAGACATCAATTAAGTATGATGTCAAGAGTTTTTTGCTTTTTTTGGTGGGGGCAGAGGGAAGTGCAGCGGGACGCCCAGTACAGCGGTACACCCATGATTTTATGCGTTTCTTATTTTATTTTTGGTCTTTTGCGGAAATTGCAGACATATATTTTGTCTGCTTTTATAAGCTATTGAAAACCAGGAAACCCGTTGATTTTGCCAACGGGTTTTTAACATCGGAGGATATGCCTTGGTGCGGGGGTGTAGCAGCATGGGAGTGTTAAAAAGAATTTAAGGCTGTCAGAGCAGCGAATAGACATCAAAGCCCTTGCAAAAAAAGTCTGTGAAAAATATAATGTTTCTAAAAAGGAACTTCGGTTTGGCATCCGAAGAAACATATTGAGGAGAAAAATGCAAAATGAGTAGTATCAACAAGTTGTGGCGGAAGTGCATGGGAATCGAACCCACCCGGGACGGTTTTAGCGCCCCACACCGGATTTGAAGTCCGGGAGCCCCACCAGTGAGCTGCGCACTTCCATTTTGGCAGAGGTTGTCAAAGGTCTCAAAATATTATTATCATATTATCATATGACTTTTTGTCAATAAATATGTAGAGCCGTTCACGGCTTGAAATTGGAAATTAGAACTTTGGAAAAAATGATAAACAAAGATAGGCTGGCGCAAACCTTTAAATTTCTTGTCGAGATTGACAGTGTCTCAAAAGAGGAAGGCGCTGTTTGCAGTGAAATCAGAAAAACACTTGTATCCATGGGCGCTGAGACTGTTATTGATGGAGCAGGAGACAAGACAGGAAGCGATACAGGGAATCTTATTGCCAGGTTCGCCGGCAACAGGCCGGCAGAAAAGCAAGCGCCACCTTTGCTTCTTAACGCTCACATGGATACGGTTGAACCGGGCAGAGGTGTAACTGCTATATTAAAAGATGGCAATTTTACAAGCAGCGGTTCAACAATACTCGGTGCGGACGATAAAAGCGCAATTGCTGTTATCTTAGAAACCATAAGGGCTCTCAAGGAAAATGACATCCGGCATGGCCCGCTGGAAATTGTTTTTACAGTCTGTGAAGAGATCGGTCTTTTAGGCGCCAAACACCTTGATTACAGCCTCATTAATGCAAAGTACGGTTATACTCTGGACACGTTCGATATAGAAGGGATTGTTACACGAGCCCCTGCCGCCAATCGAATCGAATTTAAGATCCACGGCAAAGACGCCCATGCCGGAGCTGAGCCTGAAAAAGGAATTAACGCCATAGTACTTGCCGGAAAGGCCATTGCCGGACTTGATACTGGCCGCATCGATCATGAAACAACCTGTAATATCGGCATCATCGAGGGGGGAATAGCCACCAATATAGTGCCGAACCTGGTAACGGTCAAGGGTGAAGCCAGAAGCCATGACAAAGAAAAATTAAGCAACATCACAAACAAAATTGTGTCATCTTTTAATGAAGTAGTCGAAAACAGCAGAAAGTATTCTCCTGACAACCGGCTTCCATACGTAGACATCAATATTGAAAGCGAATTCCCGCTAACCAATGTTCCTGACAATCATCCTGTTGTAGCCATTGCCTGTAAAGCCTTGGCAAATCTTGGAATGGAAATGAAAACCAAAACAACAGGCGGCGGTTCAGATGCAAACATATTCTTTGAAAAAGGAATTATTACAGGAGTACTTGGCACAGGAATGCGCAATGTGCATACTGTACGCGAATCAATACAACTTGATGATATGGTAAAAACAACTCGGCTTTTGCTTGAGATAATTAAGCTGCATTCAGAGGATTGATGATTGTCGAAAAACCGTGAACCTTGAACCGTTGAACCTTGAACCGTTTTTTAACCAGGAGAATTACATAACATGTTAGCCTATTTTGACTGTTTTTCGGGAATAAGCGGCGACATGACGCTTGGAGCATTTATCGACCTCGGAGTGCCTGTAAAATGGCTGAAGGAAAATATCGGCAATATTCCGTTAACAGGTTTTGACATCTCTGTTACGTCTGTTTTCCGCAATGGAATAAACGCAAAAAGCGTTCATGTAAAAACAAAAGATACTGCTGAATCAAGAAATTATGCTGAAATACGATCATTGATACAAAACAGCCGGTTATCCCGACATGTAAAGGAAAACAGTCTTAAAATCTTTCAAAAACTTGCGGAAGCTGAAGCAAAAATTCACGGGCGCCCTGTGGATAAAGTCCATTTCCACGAACTCGGCGGCATAGACGCTATCGTTGATATTGTCGGCGCCGCTCTTTGTGTTGAATATCTTGGTATTAACAAGATAATAGCGTCAAAGCTTCCGCTTGGCACAGGTTTTATTGACTGTATGCATGGAACGCTGCCTGTGCCGGCTCCCGCAACCCTTGCGCTCCTTAAAGATGTTCCGGTCTATGGCTCAGGGATTCCCCATGAACTTGTGACCCCAACCGGTGCGGCAATTATTGTTACACTGGCGGAATCCTTTGAACCAATGCCGGATATGCTGATCAATAAAACCGGTTATGGCGCCGGCAAAAGAGAGCTTAAAACAATACCGAATCTTCTGAGAATTGTTACCGGAAACACTCAAAGCCATAAATCATACGCTCAAAAAGACAGGATAGTAATTGTCGAAACCTGCATTGATGATATGAATCCTGAAATCTTCGGGTTTGTCATGGATCGCTTGTTTGAGGATGGAGCGCTTGATGTTTACTGGATTCCGATTTTTATGAAAAAAAACAGGCCCGGCACAATGGTGCAGGTTCTTTGCCGGATAGGTCAAAAAGAGGCTGTAATAAACCGTATTTTATCTGAAACCACATCATTAGGCGTAAGATACTATGATGTAGACAGGGCATGGCTTGCCCGCAAACAGATTACAGTAAAAACCGGATACGGAATGGTTAAGGTTAAACAAATTACAGATACAGATGGAAGCACTCGTATTGTGCCCGAATATGAGGTTTGCAAAAAAATTGCTCTTGAAAAAAATATTCCGATAAGAGTTGTGTACGATAGAATAGCAAAAGAAACTCAAACACCTTGACAAAAAACATACCTAAGCTATAGAAATTAGTCATGAATTTTAGAGATAAATCGGTCATATTTTTTGCGACCGGCGGTTTTATCGGGAACATCCCTTTTGCTCCAGGCACCTTTGGAACTATCCTGGGGCTTCCGCTTTGCTTTTTTCTATCCAAAACCGAGCTTCCGCTTGGTGTCTTTTTAGCAGTGATATTAATCGCTTTTGCCATATTGATTGCTCATCATGCTGAAAAAATATTAAAAAAAAACGATCCTGGTTGTATTATTATTGATGAAATTGCAGGACTTGTGGTAACGTTTATTGGTTTAAAGTTTGACATTACATCTGCTATAGCAGGATTTATAATATTCAGATTTTTTGATATCCTGAAACCGTTTCCAATTCGCTTTCTGGAAAAAAAGGTTCCTGGAGGAGCCGGCGTTGTCATAGATGATATAATGGCGGGTGTTTACAGTAATTTGGTATTAAGAGTTTTATTGTTTACGCTTTTGTAATGGTGTAGCCACAAAGGCACTAAGACACAAAGAGAAACCTTTGAAAAACGATCAGGAAAGCAATTATGCAAAAGTCTCAAATTATAAACCAATTATCACAAAAATTGTATTATAATTTTGGTGTCTTGGTGCCTTTGTGGCTTAACTAATACAAAAAAAGAAAGGTTCTATATTATATTGAAATCAAATAACACACAGGAAAAAGACATCGAGCCACAAAAAAAAGGCGTTCTCAGGGAAAACATCGAAGCAATTATTCTCGCAGTGATACTCGCCTTGTTTATACGCAGCTTTGTTGTCCAAGCATTTAAAATTCCATCAGGCTCCATGAAGCAGACACTCTTGATCGGAGATCACATACTGGTTAATAAGTTTATTTATGGAGTCAAAATTCCATTTGTCAACAAAACTATTATCCCTGTCAAAAATCCCAAACGTGGAGATATAATAGTTTTTAAGTTTCCGGAGGATCCTAAAAAAGATTTCATCAAAAGAGTTATCGGCATTGCCGGAGATGTAATCAAAATCCGCAACAAACAAGTCTATGTAAACAACATCAAGCTTAATCATGATTACGGCATTCATATGGATCCTCATATAATTTCAGGAGGTTTTCAACCAAGAGATAATTTTGGCCCCGTAACCGTGCCTGACAATTCACTCTTTGTAATGGGTGACAACAGGGATCACAGCTATGACAGCCGGTTCTGGGGTTTTGTTGATTTAAAAGCTGTAAAGGGAAAAGCCTTTATAGTTTACTGGTCATGGGACAAGGGCAATTTTGGAGTCAGGTGGAATAGACTCGGGCATTTATTGAAATGAGAGAACTATTCTGTCACCAAGACACCAAGTTACAAAGGGAAGGCATGTTTTTCAAAACCTTATATGAAAAAAATTCATTTCCACAAAAAAATACAAATATTGCTTTTTTGCTGCACATAAGAAATAAATAATCATTTTAGAATTTTAGTGACTTTGTGGCTGAACTATTGCGAAATAAAACAGGAGGATCATGGGTTTTGCAAAAAAAGACATTTTAGACATGGAGTCCCTTTCTGTTGATGAAATCAACTTTATCCTGAATACTGCTGAGAAAATGAAGGAGATTTCAGAAAGGCCGGTCAAAAAAGTGCCGACCTTAAGAGGCAAGACAGTGGTGCTTTTTTTTCATGAACCCAGCACACGCACGCGTACTTCTTTTGATATTGCAGCCAAGCGTCTCAGCGCTGACTGCTTGTCAATTTCCAAAAGTTCGAGCAGTATTATCAAAGGAGAAACACTGATAGACACTGCGCGAAATCTTGAAGCCATGAATCCTGATATCATTGTTATGCGCCATTCTCTGTCCGGATCTTCTCACCTGCTGGCACGAATGGTTAAAACTTCAATCATAAATGCCGGTGATGGAATGCACGCTCACCCCACCCAATCGCTTCTCGACCTTATGAGTGTCAGGGAAAACAAGGGGGATATTTCAGGCCTGAATATCGCAATAATCGGCGACATTGCTCACAGCAGGGTAGCAAGATCAAATATAATTGGATTTACTAAAATGGGCGCCCATGTAATGCTTGCCGGCCCTCCAACCATGATGCCAAAAGGAGTTGAAACCCTTGGCGCTTCTGTTACATATAATGCGGATGATGCTGTCCGCAATGCAGATGTTATCATGATGCTGAGGATACAAAAGGAGCGGCAAAAGAGCTTTTTGTTTTCAACAGAACGGGAGTATGCAAAAGTGTATGGGTTGACAAAAGAAAGGCTCAAAAATGCCGTAAAGGATGTGCTTATCATGCATCCAGGCCCCATTAACAGAGGCGTTGAAATAGCGCCCGAGGTTGCGGACGGGCCCTATTCCATAATTATGGATCAGGTGACAAACGGTGTTGCAGTACGAATGGCTCTTTTATATCTGCTGACAGGGGGTACACGAAATGCTGACACTGATTAAAGGCGGAAGAGTAATTGATCCAGGCAATTTAGACGGCATCATGGATATTCTGATTGAAGATGGAAAGATAGTAGAGGTCGGAGGTCAGAGGTCGGAGGTCGGAGGTCGGAAGTCAGAAGTCAAAGTTATTGATGCTTTGGGTAAAATAGTAACGCCGGGGCTGATTGATATGCATGTACATTTTCGCGAACCTGGACATGAATATAAAGAAACAATTGAGACCGGCTGTATGTCTGCGGCCTTTGGCGGCTTTACTGCGGTATGCACAATGCCGAACACAATTCCCGCGAATGACAATACCCAGGTTACAGAATATATATTAAAAAAAGCCAAGCTTGCAGATACTGTGCGTGTCTATCCGGTTGCTGCAATAAGCCCTGGACTCAATGGAAAAGGGTTGTGTGAATATGGAGAGTTAAAAGAGGCCGGCGCAATTGCCCTTTCTGACGACGGCAACCCTGTAAGAAACAGCCGGCTTATGCGCAGAGCCTTAGAATACGCAAAAGGATTCGGTCTTCCGGTAATCTCCCATTGTGAGGATCTTGATCTTGTAGCGAGCGGGGTGATGAACGAAGGAGCGGTCGCAACACAGATGGGGCTTGCCGGAATACCAAATGCCGCTGAAAGTATTATGGTTATGCGGGATATAGCGCTTTGTGAATTAACAAGCGCCAGTCTTCATATTGCCCATGTCAGTACCGCTGAATCTGTACGGGCTATAAGAGAAGCAAAGAAAAGGGGCATTTCTGTAACCGCTGAAACAGCGCCACATTATTTTTCCCTGACAGAAGAAGCTGTTAAAGAATACAATACAAATACAAAAATGAATCCCCCCTTGCGTTCCGAACACGACAGGAAGGCTGTTCTTGAAGGACTTTCTGATGGTACTATTGACGTTATTGCCACTGATCATGCCCCGCATTCTTCCATTGAAAAAGAGGTGGAATTCGACCTTGCGGCAAACGGCATCATCGGACTCGAAACCTCTCTTCCTCTCGGAATGAAACTGGTTGAAACCGGAATAATATCATTAACTGAACTTATTAAAAAGATGTCAACAAACCCCGCCCGTATTCTCGGGCTTGATCTTGGCATAAAAAAAGGCAGCCCAGCAGATATAACCATTATCGATCCTGATATATCATTTAAAATAGACGCCGATAGTTTTCAATCGCTAAGCCGCAACACCCCCTTTGATGGATGGGATATGAAAGGAAAAGCAGTTCTAACCATGGTAGGCGGAAAGGTTGTTTATGACCAATAACATTCCTCATATACTAATAGTCGATGATGAACTTAGTATGCGCGAGCTGCTTGAACTCTTGCTGAAAAGGGAGGGTTATAAGGTTTCATGCGCTAAAAACGGCCGCACAGCTATTTCTCTTCTTAAAAAAACAGATTTTGATCTTTTGCTTTGCGACATCAGGCTGGGAGATATTACCGGCCTTGATGTGTTAAGAGCGGCAAAAAAACAGGATCAAAACACCATAGTTATAATGATCTCAGCCTATGCTACAACCGAAACCGCTGTTGAAGCAATGAATGACGGCGCCTATGATTATCTTCCCAAACCTTTTAACAATAATGAGCTTAAAGCAACTATAGCAAAGGCTCTGAACCTTAGAACCATAGAAGATGAAAAGAAATCTTTAGATAACGATCTGAAAAAAAACCTGCATTTTGGCCGGATAATCGGAAACAGCCCCAGCATGATGCATATCTATAAGGTGATCAAGCAGGTGGCAAAAACCAGGACAAATGTTATTATTACCGGAGAAAGCGGAACCGGCAAGGAATTAATTGCTTACGCTATACATGATGAAAGTGATCGCTCTGACAAACCCTTTGTTGTTATAAATTGCAGCGGAATTCCGGAAACTTTGATGGAAAGCGAGCTTTTCGGCCATAAAAAAGGCTCATTTACCGGCGCGGAGCAAGACAAAAAAGGGCTTTTTGAAGTCGCTGACAAAGGCACTGTTTTCCTTGACGAAATCGGCGAACTCAGCCCTACAATACAGGTAAAATTGCTCAGAGTTGTCCAGGAAAAAGTTTTTAAAAGAGTGGGTGGCACAAAAGATATTTCGGTTGATATAAGGATAATTTCCGCCACAAACAAGAAGCTGGAGGAAGAGGTAATAGCGGAGCATTTCAGGGAAGATCTCTTCTACCGCTTGAATGTTATCGAAATAAAGGCACCCCCGCTCAGGGAAAGAAAAGGTGACCTTCTTGCCCTTGCCCAGCATTTTCTTGATAAATATTCTCATGAAATGGGTAAGGATATCACAAAAATATCGTCTTATGCCATTGATTTGCTTAATAAATATGATTTCCCGGGGAATATTCGCGAACTTGAAAACCTGATGGAACGAAGCGTTGCCCTGTCCAGCACAAACATTTTACTCCCTGACAGTCTTGCTCTTTCTATCCATAAGAAGCGATGGATCGAGGGCATAAAAGGAAAACGGTTTGATCTGGACAAAGTTGCGACGGGCGTTTCACTTGATGATATCCTGGAAGAAATTGAAATAGCCTATCTAAAAAAGGCCCTTGAATGCAGCAACGGAAATCAAACCAAAGCTGCCGAACTTCTCAACATCAGCACCCGTGCAATACGGCACCGTTTACAAAAGATGGAAATAGAAAAAGATAACTATTCAGACACAGATTAACACAGACAGGTTTAAACGCAAGTAATCGTTCACGGTTCAGAGGTTCAAGGTTAAACTGATTTAGCCTGAAAATGTATCCTGTGAAAGTCCGTGTGTGTCTGTGGCTAATAATTTAAATCCTGAATATCCTGTTTGCCCGCCGCTGGAGAGTCAATCCTGTCAAAAAATAAATATTTAAAAAGAGTTTAAGTATTATCAAATGACAATTTTTGTCATTTGATAACATATTTTGTCATATTAATGAGCTTCCGGCTGGCAGTAAAATTTTAAGATCCTCTTTTGTAAAAACTTATATTTTATATAAATGAGCCTCTTGAAAAAAAATAAGACCGATCAACTAAACACAACCAAATGAGATATAGCTCATACCTCTAGCATACAATATGGTTCTATGTGTTTCCGCAAGTTCCTCAAACACAACCAATTACAATTTTATATAAAATATCAAAGTGCATGGTATATAGTTTGCATACCCTCAAAAGCGTGAACTTATAAATACTTTAACTAAAATCATCAATGAAAATCAAAAAAGGAGGATTTAACATGTTACAAAAACTAAGAGGCAACAATCAAAAAGGTTTTACATTAATCGAGCTGATGATCGT
>JAUVHU010000107.1 GCA_030593145.1 Desulfobacteraceae bacterium | reverse complement strand
ATCAAGAAGCATGACAAGCTTTTTTTGTAAATCAGGCTCAATTAAAGCTTTTTTCAGGTTTTTAATATCCGGAAAAGCTTCGATCTTTAGCTGGGCAAAGTAGTTGTCTATTTCAACGCCTGTTTTTAAGCTAAAAGTCAAGTTGTACTTTTGGTGTAATAGTTTGTAGAATGATATGGCGAGTTTCAGCCTTTCCATGTCTTGGTTAGACACCTCTGAAATATCGGCAAGGAGATGGTCCAGTTTTTTTCCTTCAATGGCAACAAAAGCATCAGGTAAATCCAGCCCTTTTTCATGAAGATGTAACATCAGCCTGCGCATACCATCTATATATATTCCTCTATCGTCGATCTGATCATAGATATCCGGCGGGACAAAAGGCTTAAGAAGATCCTTTTCTCTCGTCTGCCAGAAACGAAAGACCGCTTCAGTAAAACCGATTATCAGGCTGCTGCTTTCAACATGCCCCTGTTTTCTTAAAAAATGTATTAATACATCCTTTCTGTGTGTGATTTCATCAAGATCTGTCGAGATATCTCTTAATTTTCCTTCAGCTCCTATATCATTAAAATAGACAGGAAAAAGCTTTGCGAGCTGTTTGGCAAGATTATACACAGGCTCTATATCACTGTTTAAGAACCTGGTAATATCACGAGGGAACAGGTCGGTATCCCTGATAAAAACACCGCAAAGAGAAAGATGGATTATCAGGAATGAAAGAAGTCTAACAGACCATTTTGGGTTAAGCTCAACAAGCTCAATCCATACTCTGATATTTTGGATATGAGCGTTGTTGACTTTTATTTGCCAGTCGGTGCCAACACCTTCTATCATTGGTGTCTGAAAGCCCAGATCTATTGCCGCATCAATAAAGAAGTTTACAAGATCAATTTCACCGGTTTTATATACACCTTTACCTATATTAAGAACGCAGTTTAAAACCGTGACAGGAAATTTATTGCCCAGCTCCTTTAAAATGGAAAAGGTCTTTTGAATCAGTTTACGGATATTTCTGTATTCTTCATGTTCTATCAGCCAGGAAATGGTTCTGTTAATCTCTCTTAAAGTTTCCTTGTGAATAATCGACAGGCCGGTAGTTTTAATTATATGGAACAAAAATATAAGTTTTCTCCGGTTACCCCCGATATTTGTTTTATCTGTTTCAAGGAGTTTTTGCGGAACCTGTCGGTATATTTCCACAACCTCGTTATATCCCGGCATCTCAAGAAGCATTGTCAACATCTCTATTGAGCCTGTATTTTTCTCCTGAACGATCCTGTTTAGATCGCTTTTCAATTTGGTAAGCCGGTTATGGGATATATCCTTGAAAATTTCATCGCATTTAACGCTGTCACAAATTCCACTGGCCTCTTTCTCAAACCAGACCTGGGGATTTTCCGCATTCAGCCAGATGGAATATGAATTCTCGAGATATTTCATCAGCAATAAATTGACAGCCTTAAAATCATGTATAGCTTCAGATTCAGGGGCATTTTGCTGATATACCTGTAATAGGGCTTCAGCCAGCTTTTTTAGCTGATAGTAACTTTTTACAAACAAAAGGAAATGTTCTTCTTTGTAATTTCTGATACGATGAAATGAATCGTTGATTGCCGGCATAAACCTTTCGATCTCTTTATCCGAATCCTTTATTATTTTCTGCAGGAAAAGGAGAAGATTGTCAGCCGCATCTGCTTTGATGGGTATTGGGCATTCTGATTTAATAGCGCTTGTAAAAATGTCAACAAAAAGTAGAGCAGCCTCAGGTCCCTTTGGATGGTTTTTGAGAAGATGAAAATAATCCAGGGAATAACCCCTCGCCTCCCGCACAATAAATTCCCAGTTTTTATAGGGATGCGAGAGCTCTTCCAGAAAGGTGTCCAACCCTTCCATTAGCCCATAATACTTAGACATTATCTCTTGCAGGATTGAATATCGGGCATCTATAGTAACATCAACATGATAGTCTGCCAGATTTATCTCAAGAGCTTTTGACTCTATTTCCAAAACCTTTTCCTTTCACCTAAAGAGATCGGTTCAAGGTTCAGGGTTCAATGGTTATAATCTATTGACATCCATCACTTTATAACACATTACCCAGATTAACCTCTTTCACCTATGGTTTTTCAACCGTGAACCGTTTAACCCAGATTTCACCAACTTACGTGCTTCAAGGCGCTGTTTCATCTTTGGGAATTTACTTATATCCGTATGGGGTAAAAAGAGTGAAGCCATATAATTATTCATATAAGAAGCTGTTTCCGATAGCTCAAAGTTGGTCATCTTCCTGGTAATCTCCACAATGTCTTTTCTTATATGGTTTGCAAGACAGCAGATTGTTGCCCCAATAAGGGAGCCGTTGCCGATATATGTAAATTTGTCAGGATCTATTTCCGGCAGAAGACCTATTGTCATAGCTTTTTCCAGGTCTATATAGCTTCCAAACCCTCCTGCCAGAACAATCCGATCAATATCATGAAAACCGATGCCAATCTCTTCAAGAAGGGTCATGCAGCCGCTGTATAAAGCGCCCTTTGCCCGAATAAGATTGTCAATATCCGGTTCGGTCAGTACAATATCTCTGTCAATCCGGGTTTCATCCGCCCAGGCAAGCACATATTCATATATGCCGTCTTGCTCACGTATCCGGTTTGTATTTAGTTCCCGGTTGAATTTCCCAAGGTTATCAAGTACACCTGTTTCAAATAAAGAAGCTACAATAATAATAAGTCCAGAGCCGCATATGCCTTTTGGCCTTACATTTCCAACAGTAATATTCATCGGTTCCAATGTAAAAGGATCAATGGAAAAATCTTCGATTGCCCCTTCTATTGCTCGCATTCCAAACTTAATACCCCCACCTTCAAATGCCGGTCCGGCAGAACAGGCAGCACACACAAGCCAATCCTTGTTGCCGATAACAATTTCGGCATTTGTGCCGATATCCATATAAAGTGTCAGTTTTTCAGCATTATACATTCCCGACGCAATAACGCCAGCTACGATATCTCCGCCCACATAACTTGAAATGGCGGGAAATATCAGCGTTGAAACATGGTCTCCTACTGCCATATCCAGATCAACGGCTTTTATCGGAGGATATAACGCCGAAGCCGGCACATATGGAGAACGTCTTATATATTTCGGGTTTATTTTCAGCATAAGCTGGGTCATCGTAGTATTTCCGGCCAATACTATTGCTGAAATCTGTTCAGGATCGATTTCAACCTCCTGAACCATTTTCTGTATTATATGGTTAACGATCTCAACAACGACGTCGTGAAGCCTTTCCAGGCCTTCCGGTTTTTCCGCATATACAAGCCGGGCGATAACATCTTCACCGTAACTGATTTGCCTGTTAAAATCACCATAACGCGCCATAATATTGCCTGTATTAACGTCGATCAGCCGGCCATAGATCGTTGTTGTGCCGATATCCAGAGCAATTGCATAGTTTTTGCCGGTTAAGTCTTCCGGCTGGATGTTTATTATATGCGTCTTTCTTCCGATCTGGACAGGCCGTGCAAGTGTTACGGTAATATTAAAATTATCTTCTCTAAAAATGTCCGGGATTTTCCTGATAACCGGGAGATCAACCACAAGACGCTGCTCGTTATATTTGCGCTTCAGGTAACTGATAAGCCTTGCGACATCGGGCAGGTTGTCTTTTGCGGTAGGTTTCGGGAGCTCCAGGTATTTCTTTTCAACCGGAGGCAAAAAACGGCCATCCTCCTTGAACTGTTCAAAATTGACTTCCCTGACACCGGCAGCCCGTCTGGGACTACTCCACGCATTCAGAACACTTGCATCGATAGCCGATTCTACCGGAATGCGAACAACAATGTCGCTCTTTACGCTGCTCAGGCATGCCTGCCGGTATCCGGCAGCATAATCTTCCCTGCTTAGCTTCTCGCTTGTTCCTCCTTCCACATTCCCATCTTCGATAAGCACGCGGCATTTTCCGCAGACCCCTTCTCCGCCGCATGAAGCATTTATATGAACCCCGGCTTTCATTGCGGCCCGTATAAGATTTTCTCCATCTTTGACAAAGATTTCTTTGTTATGCGGGAGAAACAAAACTTTATATTTACTCATATTCGATCCATTATTTATTTGGTAACCGTTCACGGTTGTTGGTTCACAGTTTTTTCAATGAACTATGCAACGGTTGAAGCGTTTCCCTGGTTTAAATTTAATTATACCTGGAGCGGTCATATTTTCATAAAGCTAAAATATTACGTTTGTTTTAATTCATCAAATCTGCAGGTTAAAGAAAGCGTATCGCCATCAAAAAAAGTTGTAGTTTTGTAGGGCAGGCTTTTAAACAGCCTGATCATTCCCTGGTTTTGCGGCAAAGTATAGGCTGCCAAACCGGCAATTCTGTTTTCCCGCGCAGCTTCTGAAAGTTTTCGCATCAGTATTCTGCCCAACCCTTTTTCCTGATATTTCCTGTTTACGGAAAAGGCGATCTCTGCCATGTTTTTTGACTCGTCAAGCAAATATTCTCCCACTGCAACAACCTTTCTAAAACCGGATTCACCGATAATTGCGACAATGGTGAGGTTTTTAATATAATCTATCTGCGACATGCCTTCAGCTTCTTCACGCACAAAGCTTGTCTTTTCATGAAAAAACCTCGAAATTATATCACTCTTTTCCTGGTTGTAAAAGTGTTCCTGCAACCTTCTTTCATCAACCGGTTTTGC
>JAUVHU010000034.1 GCA_030593145.1 Desulfobacteraceae bacterium | reverse complement strand
AGACCTTTGCAAAACGCCCCCTTTTGCCCGATTACTGCGTCAGGCTAAAATTTTAAGCCTCGAAATACTCAATGTATTCCTACGTTTAAAATTTTTGTCTTCCTTGTACTCGAACAAAATTGAGCATTTTTCAAAGGTCTCATTCTTTGACGATCTCGTAAAAAGTCTTTTGTGAACGGCTTTGAGCATTTTGGGAAAAAAGCAATTGAGATATTCATCGTCAAGAAATGCAAGCTGTTTGAGGTCGTTAGGCCGAGTTCTTGCATTTTAGATGAAGATTTTAATTGCGCCCAAAATGCTCATGAAGTGAACAAAATCGACTTTTTACGAGTTCATCATTCTTTGATATTCTGTTCTATAATATCCCCTGGTTTTGGAGGAACGATTTCAGCTTTAACTTTTTTTAAGCTTTTTTGAATGGATTTAATCTTATCTTCAAGACTTTTTGCTGTTTTGTCAAGTTTCCGCTGATAAATCTTCTGTTCTTTTTTGAGCGCAAGATCGAACATTTTTTTGTTTATTCTTCCAGATGACAGGGTAGTAATATCTGTCTGTAATTTGTTTAACTCTTTCTTTGCCTTATCAAGCTCTTTACTAATATCTGCCAGTTCTTTTTTAAAACCCGAATCCAGTATCTTGATTTTTGATGCGGCAATTTCAAGATTCTTGCAAGCGCTTTCCAGTTTTTTTTCGATTTTATCTGTTAAGTCGTTGAATTTTTTATTATCGGATCTTCTTGCGGATCTGATATACTTTATGGCTGTTGTAGTTTCGTTTAATTCTTTTTGTATGGAGGATGTTGTTTTATTAATCGACTCATCCAGAGCGGATATCCTTGCGCCAAGATCCTGAGAAAGGGTTTCTCCTGTGTTGTGCATACCGGCCACCCTTTTTTTTATGTCCATGTAAGCGACAAAAAGTATAACGCATAAAAGGCATGGAATTAATATCGAAACAATTGTAATCCTGTGGCTTAATTTTTCTATCCGCTGATCCTCAAGTTCTTCCTTAAACCCGGTATCTGGAGTTTCGTCGTTAAGGCGTATCTTAAATCTGGAATTTTCGTTATCAGTCATTTCTTCACCCGCTCTACATATTCGCCTGTTCTGGTATCAATCCGTACAAGTTCTCCCTTTTCTATAAAGGGGGGCACTTGAACAACATGGCCTGTTTCAAGCGTTGCCGGTTTTGTGCTCCCCGCGGCAGTATTACCTTTTACCCATGGGTCTGTTTTAACGATCTTGAGATTAACGAAGTTGGGCAGGGAAATGCCTATCGGTTTTCCTTTAAACATTAAAACATTGCAAACCGTATTGTCCTTTAAAAATTTCTTTGATTCTTCTATCTGATTTCCCGAAAGAAAGTCCTGTTCATAGGTGGATGTATTCATAAAGCAATAATTGTCGCCTTCTGAATATAGATATTCCATTTCAAGTTCTTCCAGGTTTGCTTCTTTGAATTTCTCGCTGGATCTGAATGTCTTATCAAATTGAACTCCTGTGAGCATGTTTTTTAACTTGCATTTATACAGGGAGTGCCCCTTGCCAGGCTTTACAAAGTTAAACTGCACAATAACAAAGGGATCGCCATTGATCTCGATTTTAAGTCCTTTTCTCAAGTCTCCGCTTTCGTACATAGTTTATCATTCCTTTTTGGATTGTTGATTTATGATTGATGGAATCGCTCCTGCCGCGACGGGCGCGAGCACGGCGGGTCGCTCTGTCTTTTCAATTGACAATCATCAATCGACAATCATCAATCCTTGCTCTGTCCTGCGGCATTTTCAACAAACTGTTTAACCCTGTCAAAATCTTTTTCAATAATTATTTCACGAATTGTTTTTTTGCTGGATTGCGTGATAGTAAACTTTATGTTTTTGTATGTGAAGGTTTCCCCTTTTCGAGGTATCTTTCCGAGATGTTTCAGCAGGAATCCCCCGATGGTTTCATAATCCTCTTTTGGCAGATTCAGATTCATTTTTTCATTAGCGCTTTCGATTTCCATTACGGCTTTTACAAGGAACCGGTTTTTGCCAAGCATGACAAGCTGCCTTGTTTCCATATCATATTCATCACGGATTTCCCCTACCACCTCTTCGAGGATATCCTCGATTGTTATGACTCCGGCAGATCCTCCGTATTCGTCAACAACGATCGCAATGGAGTTGCGGGTTTTTTGAAATAAGATTAGAAGCTCGTCCGCCCTTTTAAATTCCGGCACATAAATCGGCTTCCGTATATATTGACCAATGTGCATTTGTATATCATGTACATCAAGCAGATCCTTGGCATGTATCGTGCCTGTTAAATTGTCGATTCTTTCTTTGAAAACCGGAAGTCTTGAATATCCGGTTCGGTCTATTATAGCTATTGCGTCTTTTACAGAGGCTGTTTCGGGTATGGCGGTAATATTAATAAGGGGAACCATTACATCCGCGACATCCGATTTGGCAAGGTGAAAAACCCTGTGAATAAGCTTCTTTTCCTTCCCTGACATATCACTATCTTTGTTAGGGATATTTAACATCAGGGCTAAATCCTCTATGGTTATCAGATGTTGTTTTTTAAAGGCTTCCCGTCCCAGATGGCCATAGATGAGTTTACTTGTCCAAAAAACGAGGTGTGTGACAGGAGAGATAATTCTGGAAGCAATCCGTAATGTGCGGGCAATTTTTGGAGCAATTTCCGTTGCCTTTTGCTGGAATAGTGTCCTTGGAATTATTTCTCCGAACATAAGCAGCACAGGAGAAATGATAATAATTGTGAGAAGTTCTCCATAAGTTCCGAAAATACGATGAAACAAAACCGCAGCGGTAACAGAGGATATTATCACAAACATGTTTGTTCCTGTGCTTGTTGTAGCGAGAAACCATTGCTGGTTATTGATCATGTCCAGTGCGATCTTTGCTCCTTTTGACCCTTTTGCGATCTTTTGCCTGAGTCCCATCTTGCTGGATGCTATCAGCACCATCTCGGAGCCGGAAAAAAAAGCCTGAATAAGGATGCAGAGGATGATTATAATGATGCTTAAGATTGTCATTTCGCACCCTCCATGTCATGTTCGTCGTAGATTTCACCAAACAGTTCTTCCAACAAATCTTCCATCGTAACAAGTCCGGAAACCTTTCCCTGTTTATTCAGACAAATTGCTATATGTGTGTGTTTTTGCTTCAGTATATAAAAGAGTTTATCAATCTTTGTTGTTTCCGGGATGAAAAACGGTTTTCGGCATATTTTCGGCAAAGGTTTTGTATTGCCGCTTATTTTTTTAATTTTGATTTTTAACAGGTCCTTTACATACAAAATGCCTGTAATGTTATTAATATTTTCTTTGCAGACAGGGATTCTGGAAAAATGACTGTCTTTTACATGTGTTATAATTGTTTTAATATCCATGTCTTCGGTCAGGTAGAATATTTTATCCAAAGGAGTCATGACTTCAAAAACATTAGTATCGCTAAATTCAAAAACATTATGGATAAGCTCCTTTTCCATCTTTTTCAGTTCCCCGTCTTCGTGGCTTATGTCAACCATGTCCCGGAAAACATTTTCCATGATGGCGGGCGGAGCTTTTCGTTTTTCAAAGCCTGAAAATTTAATTATCTTATTCGCCGACTCATTGAAAATCCAGCGCAAAGGGGCAATTAGTTCTGAAAACAGGTAAAGAGGGCCGGATACAAAAGGGGCGACACGCTCATTGTGGGCGACACAAAAGGTTTTTGGTATAATTTCCGCGAATATAAGGGTTGCGGGTGTCATAATTGCAATCGTAGCCCATTTACCGTATTCGCCGACAAGAGACACAAACAGATAAGTTGCGACAACCGTTGCGGCGATATTAACCAGATCGTTGCCCATAAGTATTGTTATAATCAACCGTTTTGGTTGTGATAGAAGTTTTTCTATTAGAGTTGCCCGTTTATTTCCGCTTCTTTTTATACGTTCGCGCTGCATAAGGGATAGGGAGAACATAGCGCTTTCAGATCCTGAAAAGAAACCGGAAAAAAGCAGCAGAAAAAGTATTATGATTATTTTAATAAGTATTGAAAATTCCAATCTTTCCGACCCCTGATTTACTTTTGCTGGCAGATGTCGCTCAGTCTTCGATCGTACATTTTTCCGATGCCGTATTCATTACGTCTCAGGAACCTTTCTCTCGCGGGCCCTATAATCTGCATTTCAGGATATTTTTGCTGGACTTCAAGGGCGCTTTTCATCTCCTTTGTGCATCCGGTGCTGAATGTCGCGTCCTTACCTACCCATTCGGGCGGGACTTTTTTATCCATGGACTGAAATGCCTTGACAATATCATCATAAGTCTGAAACCGCCATATATCGATCAAGCCGCTTCTCTGGACGATTTCCCACATATACATCAGGTCATCCGCATCCATTCCGGATTCATAATATTCAGCTGGATTTATTATAAATGTCATAGATAGCTGCTGTTTCAAGCTGCTTATGGAAACAGACATAATTTTTTTTGCTGTTTCTATTTTTCCGGGTATTGAACCGATAATCCCGCTGTAAAATATTACCGTCATACCCTTTTTCTTTGCGTCTTCCATTTGATCAATAATTTTTTTTGCTTTCTTCTCAAGGTCATGATGAGTAAATTTGATTACTGCCGGATGCCTGGGCTTAAAACTTATTAAAACTGAATTTTTATCACCTGCCGAGATATTATAGATGTTCTGGGTAAATTGAAAGTGTGTGTCAAAGAGCCGTCGCCTTTGATCATTTCCCCTGGATATAACGCCGTCAACTTCTTTGAAAATCCTGGCAAATGTGGTAGATGCAAGAATAAAGTTAAGTTTTTCACGTGTCCCGTCTGATATGGCTATAATATTTTTATCGCTTCTCAGCAGGCTGGCCAGTTCGTTTTTACCGAGGTTTTTTTCGTGAACAATTAATGCTTCTTCAAGGTAGCTGCTTAATATTTCGTTTCCAATAGCATCCTGGAAATCTGTTTTTGTAAAAAGCGGCTCCTCTTTGAACGCGACAATGATTTTATGGCCAAGCTTTGCGAGATACTTGATTAAGGCAAAATCTACAATTATCTCTCCGGCTTCGTCAGCAAGCCAGAGTATCCTTTTTGGCCCGGATTCTTTATTTTCCTCTGTTCCCAGGAAATGAAGCAATGGTTCAAGACCATTTCCTGAAAACTCGCGGTTAAAAATGGATAAATAGTCATCTTTTGTGTAGCCTGCGGCTTTATCAGATTCCCAGAGTGATTTTTCTGCAGACAGACAAAACAGTCTTTTTAGTTCGAGATGATGCACGATCTGTCTTATCTCTGAAAGTGTGGCAGGAAGCGTCTTCATGTTTGAGGCATCCGTATGGTTCATGGCAGCGACAAAGGCTTTTGAGCTTAATGCTTTGTCTGCCCTGCTGTTCCGCAGGTTTTTATCACAAACGCAGGGGTCTTCAATCTGGGTACGGTTTAAAAAGATTCCAAGGAGGCGCCTTTCCAGGCGGGACGGTATCATTATTTCATCTCTTGTCTCGTGTTTATACTTGGTTATTATAAGCGACTCAAGATAGGCTTTTTCTTTTCCATCTTCAATTTTCTCCTCAACAAGATTCAATACTTTTTGAAGAACCTCATTATATTTTTTTTGCATGAAGGCCGACTTGTTTTTGTTCATGATTGCTTCAAACATGTGGTCCGAACACGGATAATATCGTTTTTCTTCTTCTGTATAGACAATAAACCTGATCTGTTCAGGAGAAGATACATGATCCGGGTAGGCATAGTAATCAAGATGGTTTTCGATAAAGAACGAGGTCAGCCATGCATCCATTTCAGGGCTTTCATCCGGCAACCGGCTGGTTTTATCATCTAAGTCATTATCATGCGATTTCATTTATATTACCTTTTTTTATAAAGATGTTATCATGAAAACAGTAAATATTAAAAGCACGAAAAAGAAAAAAGGGCTAAATTAATACAACTTTTTTATTTGTAATACTTTAGCTGTTTTAAAATTTGTTATAGTTTTTCCGCATCAGCGGTTTAAGCCTTTTTCATACAGTCGATATCAATAACACTTCGGGAATGTGACCCAATATTTATAATTTGGCTGCTTTTTGAGAAGATGATAAACTTTTTGTGATATAAATCATAAATATTGGGTCACTACGCAACGCTGTGCAAAATGATAAAGATATCTCCTTCCTGAAAAAACCTTAAACCGCTGATGCTTGAGGGCCCTTAGAAAATGTTTTTTAAAATAACTAAAGTGTTACTATTATTTCAATTTTGGAAACCATGTCCTTTGGGCGTGGATTCTTTACGTTTCGTGTTTTCGTACTTTCGTGTTTTCGTGATTAAAAGTTTTAACATTTTTCTATATAAACTCAAGAAGTTGAATAAGATCGGTTATAACAAGATCGGCGGACAGGTTTTTACATTCCAAAGCATTTTCTCTTAGCCTCAAAGACCTTGCATCGCCCGCAAAGAGGGCTGTTTTAAATCCAGCCTGTTTTGCGGGATAGATATCGTTTAACATGTCGTTTCCTACATACAGGGTTGAATCTGCCGACACACCGATTTCTTTAAGTTTTTTAAAGGCCATCTTGAACATAAATGGCGAAGGTTTTGCCCTGCCCAGCTTGTATGAGAAGAAACAGAGATCAGGATTAAATCCAAGATCCTCTAATTCCAAATTCAGAAACCAGTTGAAAAGATATGATGTATAGAACTGCGCGTTTGAAATGATGCCCATCAATACTTTTTTTTCCGTACACGCGGCAATCAGCTCTTTTAAATTTGGCATGGGATATACAGGGTTTGCGATCATTTCATATTCTACCGCAAACTTCCTGACCGTGTCCGGATTGTTATTTTCAAGAACACCCATCCATATGTGGTCTATCTCAACTTCCGGAAAATCTATTCCGCTTTTCTTCATTGTTTTATGTTTATTTTCAATAGCAATGAACAGATCTTTTAAAACAGCTTCGGGAGTTTTGTTTATCCGGTATTTTTGCAGCAAACGTTCAATTTTTTCTGCTTTTTGCGGGTCCTTTTTTGCAATACCTATATCGCCTGAACCGCTGATAAAAAGTGTGCCATAAATATCAAACAGAATACAGTTAATCTTTTCTTTTAAATTGCCGCCGCGTTTTAAAGAGGTGGGGATCGGGTAAAGGTGGGTGATATATTTTGAAACCAGCTCTTTATTCAACGTAATCGCTCCATTTCAGCAGGCTGAAATTGTTTGGATTCAAAAACTCTGAGAGGAGAATATTTTTATCTATGCTCTGGCAAACCGGCTTTTTTATCACTTTGGAGTAAATCTTAAGAAGTGTTTCCTTATATATTTTTTCGTTGTAGTTGTCCAGCACCGCTTTCCTGTTTTCCTGTATTAATTTATCTTTATTCGGCAAATCTCCGAGGTGTGAAATGTGTGGATTAAGCATTATCAGTCTGTTCATCTCCTTTTTGCCTGATAAAATGCGGGATAGAACCTGTTTTTGAAAGGCTTCATCAAGCAGGCCAAAGTCAATGTTGTTGTTTTTTGTGACCGCAATATAAAATCTGTCTATATTATCTCCGGCTATATTGTAATTGAAAAGAGAGCCGGCTTTTAGAATAGATGATTTTAATTTTTCATACAGGTTTTCCTTTCCTATCCATTTTACAGGAACAAGAAGCTTTGTATAAAGATGATCAAGTTTTATGCCTTTTTGTTCAAAATCATAGCATATATCGGCAAGCTTTCTTCCGCAAAGGATTTTATTGGCAGTCCATGGTTCGAGAAATGAAAAACCGAATCCTTCGGTTATGCTTGTAGTAATAAGAAACTCGGCAGAGTATACAAGTTCTTTGAAATCTTTTTTTAATCCTGCTTCAAACTCTACATTCAGGTTTTTATCTTTTACATACTTTTTCCAGCCTTTATAACTTATTATATCTGCCGGGCTGTTTGGTGGTTGAGTAATAATAAGCTTCGCGTTGTTGCTGAAAAACCTGGATAAAAGGATTGCTTCTCCGATATTTTTTCTTCTGATGGCGCGTATTGGATACAGTACATATTCTTTAGAACCTGAATTTTTCTGATTGAAATCGAACGGCTTGATTGTGTTGAAAATTTTATGCAGTCCCTCTTTTTTTAAACCAGCTTCTATCAGTATATTATAATCGCGGGAGTTAATTACTCCATAATGGCAATCGGAAAGATATTTTTCACGAAAGTATGCTGCCGGACGGCCGTCTTCGGCAAAATCGTGGATTTGGAGGAAAAGTCTTATTTTTCTTTTTTGTAGTTCTTTAAGAATTTTTAAAAAATTTATGTTTTTAGCGAGTGTGGGATTGTGAACATGTAAAATGTCACATCCATCCTTCCACTTGGAAAAGATCGCGGCTGTTATGGATTCAGCAACACCTTTTGGCTTAAATTCATTTTTTGATAAGCCGTCATAGTAGCCAAGACCGGGGATATGCGCAAAATCGGCAGGGAAGGGTGACTCAGGAGGGCTGCCTGTGATTACAAGGGATTCGCAACTGTTTTTGACAGCTTCAATCTGTTGTCTTAAAACAGTTGTGACGCCGCCTGTTTTGAGATGATAATGGATATATGCTATTTTCACGGTTCAGAGGTTCACGGTTTAGAAGGTTCACAGTCTTTTCAAACAGTTATAAACCATCTGGACTCCGGTTTTCACCGGAGTGACGACTTTTTATGAAGCCATCATTACCGGAGTAGCGATTTTATGTTTTTTGTGGTTTGATTTCAGCGTTATTTTCAAAAAGAGCATAAATGGATTTCAGGCGCTCCCTTTGTTTTTTAACACAGACAGGAATTGAGTCAAGGTTTTCGCCTGGATACGGCTTCTTTTCAGCAATTTCCAGGCAAAGGTCCATGCCTTCCTCGAGATTTTTATTGAATTCCCGAAGAGTTTTAATTTCACTAAGTGCGTAACCGGTATGGCTTACAAGTTTTTCAAAATAATCTACATACATTACTATTTCATTGGCAAACATATGGGGGCGGCTGGATGAAACAAGGGATTGCCCCCTTCCATAAATATGGTCAACCATTTCTTGAAGCGAGTATAATCTGTTGAACCAGGCGATATTTGGGCCCGGACATATTGACTGAGGAGAATTCTTTTCCAGGGCTATTCCAAGGGTGATCAGGGCTCCGCTTGCCAGATGGTCGCAGATACAGGTTTTTATGACAACTGCCTGGCAAAGCCTTTCTTTTTCGTTTAATGAAAGCTCTGCATTGTTTATTTCTTCCAGTTTCCTTTTTTGATATTCCCTGGATGCAAGACAAATGGGTTGTTTTGCAAATTCGGTATTGGATACCAGGAAGCCCTTGGGACACGCGGAACCGGGTTTGCCTTTTGCTACTTGTTTGTTAGTCCAGATTTCGGATCCTGAATTACGGATATTATTAAAAGGGATTCCAATGGGAGATATGTCGCTCAGGTAAAGTTCTTTTTCTCCGGCCTGTTTTAAAAGCGTGCGTGTAGAGTCGTCCACACATGTAACTTCCGATACCAGCAGAAAAGGAGATGCCCATCCCGTGAGATCCATATTGAATTTTTCCATGAGCCTGAGCGCTTCGCCATGGTTGCCGATTCCCCCCTGCACAGTTATAATGGGGCTGCCTGTCGCCGGTTTTGAATATTTCCACCCCATTTTTTTATAATACTTCTGTACCAGCGGTTGAAACATTGTCGACAGGCCATCTCGTTTTTCCTTAAATTCCTTTAAGAGGCTCGGGAGTAAAATGCCGTTTGAGGCAAATGCGTGTCCGCCGCAATTAAGACCGGATTCGATGCGGAATTCATGTACTTCCAGACCTTTTTTGGCAAGGAACTTTCCCTGGATAAGCGCTGAACGGAAATCACTTACCTTGAGAATTATTTTCTTTTTTATATTGCCTGTCTTATCCCTGTAAAAGTCTTTAAACCGTGTCATATAATTAAATAAGCGTTGATTGAGTCCGGCTGAAAATACAATTCCTGAGCTCAGGCTGCTGTTGGCATGTCCTTTGAGAGCCACTTTTGCATCGCTGAATTCATCATCAAGAGGATTGCCGTTTTTATCATAATGGATGCGGTCAAGCTTGACCATGATATTGACGTCAATAGAGCCGGGGAGCATTTTATTTGTCAGCTCCTTTGCCATTGTGTTTCTTGCAGGTCCGGCATCCATTTTGACAAACTTGTTATATTTTATTTTCAGTGGAGCTTTGTCAGGCAGAAGCTCAAAATATTTAGTTTTATCGTTTTTTTCGAAAAATGGTTGTTTTCTGATACTCTTCATTTTAATCTGAACGATTTCGTGTACCATATCAAGATAGGCGGTGGTTCTTTTTGCTCTGCCGTCAACGGCATTTTTTTGTATCCTGGAATAAGTCAGGCAAAACTTTTCACAGTAATATTTCCGTATTTTTTCAAGCAAAATATCATCAACAAGGGAAATTACGGATGTTATGCCTAATGGCGCGATACGGATAGGAGTGTCAATAGAGTGTCCGGTACCCATAACCGGAATATGAAAGGTATGGTAATAGTTTTGCATAATTTTATCTGTACTCTCTATGGTGAAAAATAGGAACGACTTTTTACAAGTTCCTTAATTTTTGAATTCTTAAGTATAATGGAAAATGCTTATTAATAACAGGATTGTTTTCCTGTTTTACAAAACTTTTACAAAACTTATATGAATGAATTAAAGCGTTTTTTTCATCCCATCCTTATTCTGATTTTTTCCATAGCGGCTCTCGCTATGTCATTATTTCTGTATATTTACTGGTATATAGAGGTTAGCGCCGGTCTTGAAAAGCTTGTTCTTGAATTAAATCTCGATTCCAGCCAGGTTCTGGAACCTCAGACATGGGTGGTTATATTGATCCTTTCGATACTTGTTGGGATTATTTTGATGGGGATATTTATTATTTTTGTATACTATCAAAAAACTGTTCAACTCTACCGGATGCAGCGTAATTTCATCGACAGTTTTACTCATGAGTTAAAAACGCCTGTAACTTCATTGAAGCTATATCTTGAAACATTTAAAAAGCATGAGCTTTCCAGAGATGACCGGCTAAAATATATCGGTTACATGATTCAGGATGTCAACAGGCTGTCGGACAATATTAACCGG
Organism: Desulfobacteraceae bacterium; assembly: GCA_030593145.1. GTDB lineage: Bacteria > Desulfobacterota > Desulfobacteria > Desulfobacterales > ETH-SRB1 > ETH-SRB1. The sequence continues at coordinate 13,318 of JAUVHU010000034.1, read as the reverse complement.
GTTTTAAATCTCGCCAGGATTGAAAGCAGAAATTATGGAGGAGAATTTGTAATATCCGATCTTGTTCAAACCGTTGAGCAGTTTATTAAAAACAACATCCATCTTTTCAGGAATTGTGAATTCAATATACAAAATTCTTCCGGTAGTTCTATTTTATACTATATTAATCCGTCGTTATTTGAAATGTTGTTGATGAATCTGCTGACTAACGCGGTCAAATATAATGAATCTGACAAGCCGCGTGTTGATATTTCATTTGAGATAAAAAAGCATAAATTACACATAATTTTTACAGATAACGGCATAGGGCTTGAGAAGACTGAAATCAAAAAGATTTTCAGAAAGTTTTACCAGGTTGGTCAATCTGATAATATGTCGGCCATGGGCAGCGGTCTTGGCCTGTACCTGGTGCGAAATATTGCGCGTATTCACAAAGGAAGGGTGGTAGCTGAAAGCATGGGTATCGGAAAGGGATCGAATTTTATCGTTATTTTACCTTATCCAAAATAATATATACTGTGATATGTTTATTTTTCACCACGAAGAGCACGAAGAACACGAAGTGTTAGGTGTTAAGTGTTAGGTGTTAAGAAAATTATTAATCCTTTAATCCCTAATCCTCTGACATCCTGATTGTTTCAAAAACCGCAGTTTATAGCCGTGCAAAGTATTATTTATGATGAATTCATGTAAAAAACGTATTCTGGTTATAGAGGATGAAATGCATATTGCGGAAGGTTTGAAATTAAACCTGTCTCTTCAGGGGTATGATGTGATGATAGCTTCAGACGGCATTTCAGGCATACAAAAATGGAAAGAGTGGCAGCCCGACCTGATTGTTTTGGATATTATGCTGCCGGGTATTGATGGATTGTCTGTGCTGAGAAATATCCGTCTTGAAGATGAGCGTATACCTGTTCTGATTTTGTCGGCCAAGGGGGCTTCTGATGATAGAATAAAAGGTTTTTCTTATGGTGTAGACGATTACCTCTCAAAACCTTTTAATCTTGAGGAGTTTTTGCTGCGCGTGGAGCGACTTTTAGTCAGGAGTTCCTGGCATAATAAAGGAGTAGATTTAAACGGGGTTGGTCTCGCATCAACATCGTCTTCCTATAGATTTGGAGGCAACCGGATAGATTTCGATACCTCAACCGCCTATTGCAAATGCGGCAAGATTATACTGACTGAACAGGAGGTCAGGCTTTTAAAGTTGTTTATTGTAAATCAAGGAAAGCCTCTTTCCAGGAGCAAGCTTTTAGAAAGAGGATGGGGATATTCAAGGGGCACCACATCTCGGACAGTTGACAATTTTATTGTTCGTTTTCGGAAATATTTTGAAGGCAACCCTAAGAAACCTGTCCACTTTAGAAGCCTCCGGTCTATTGGATATGTGTTTGAACCTGTTTACAAAAGTCAGAGGTCAGGGGAAAAGGGTGAAAAACTATGACCAGAAATTTACAAACTTTTAAAAGTGTGTTTTATAATTTAAATTACTCCGCAGACAGGCAATTAAATTTGAAAAAGTCTGAAACTCACGCAATAAGTGATCCTAAAGAAAAAACAGCATACAAAAACATAAGAAAACTGCTTTTGGCAGTTGAAATTAATAAATAATACCAAAGATGTTTTATGATCGGCTGTTTTTTCTTAAGGCTCACTAATGCGTTCAAACAGTCAGCCCTTTTCAAATTTAATTGCCTGTCCGCTCTCTAATAAAAATGAGTTTGTAAATTTCTGATGACACTAACAAGTTGAGATTTTTGCTCAATTGAGGTATAAGTATATTATGTTACGAAAAGCGAAAATAAAAGATATAAAAGCAATACACTGGCTTCTTCAGGAATACGGCAGCAAAGGCGAACTTCTTCCCCGCCCGTTAACCGAGCTTTATGATCATTTAAGAGATTTTTCGGTGTTTGTGGATGATAAGGAAGATAAGGTTGCAGGTTGTTGTTCCTTGCAGTTTTGCTGGGAGGACCTTGCAGAAATACGATCATTAGCTGTACATCCCGATTGCCTGGGGAAAAAAATTGGATCAAGGCTTTTAGAAGAGGCTCTTTCTGAAGCAAAATCATTTAATATAAAAAGAGTATTTACCCTTACCTACCGGCCGGAATTTTTTGAGAAATACGGTTTTGCGCAGATTGACAGATCAGAACTCCCCCTTAAGATCTGGGGGGACTGTCTGCTGTGTGTTAAGTTTCCTGACTGCGATGAAATTGCAATGATGAAGGAGATTGATTACGAATAGATTACATTTAAGGGAATAGGAGCATATTTCCAAGCCCCCGGTTTTGGAAGAATATACTGCCCGCCAACCGTTAGCCAGTAACAATCGGGATTGATTTCCCGCAGTTTGCAGTCATCGGGCGGCCTGGAATGTGTTGTAAAGGAATATGTGGTCTGGAAAATACAAATGCCATCTTTCTTCTTGCGAGCAACCACATAGTTTCTTTTAAAAGTTCGGGGAGCAATATTATTTTCTTCCGCAATCCGGTTCATCTCCCTGTCTGTAAATTTCATGAGAACAGACTTGGATGTTCCTCTTTCGGAAATACGTATAAGCGCCCTTGATTCACTGCTTCCGGCATATATAGTTGAGATGCACGGAATTCTTTTCAAATACTGTGCAGCCACAATAGCGGCGGTCCTCCGTCCTCCCGACATTAAGGGAAGGCTGTAATAACCAAAGAATTTTTTCTGGACATTTTCTGCGTATTTATCTCCTTTTTCATAAAGATCCTTTGATATGTAGCGAAGGCTTTGGGCCAGATCTTCGGCTGCTTCTGCAATGGGCCAGTCGATTCGCACATGAAAATGTGAAAGATCGTATCGGTCCTTTGTTTTGCTCGCAGGATCTCTTTGAATGAGGAGGGCGTAATCAACAGGGAGCAGCGCGTTTAAAAAATTAAAAAAATGGACTGAATCCAGATATTTCTGGTTTCTGTCAAATTTACTTGAAAGGGTCAGGCTCTTTGAAGTAAGAAGGTTGCTTTTTATTGTCTTGTTAGTATCAAAGAATCTTATGTACTTCTTGTGAGCAGCAGGAATTGTATCTTCAATAAAAATCACCAGAAAGGCATTCTGAGTCCCATATTCCACATCAGGAATGCGAGCCCTGGGTTTTAGCTCCCTTTTTTCTACAAAAGGATAAGGCAGTTTTTTTGCGAGAAAATTATTATATGAATCGACAAGCGCGTGCTTAAGCAGAAACTGATCAAGCTCATCCCTCAAAAGCTCGTAATAAGAGCGCCTTAATCTGCTTGACTGGCTGAGCTCTTCCCTTACACTCCAGAATGCTATCCTTTTTTCTGCGACACTTAACATTATTTAGGTCCCACTATTTTTTTTTGACCTTTAACCTCTGATTTAATTATCATTATTTCAAGCAAACGTCAACTGCCAAAAACTATTATTTATTGTTGAATCTTTCAACCCATTGGTAGAGAAATTCACGATGCCGATAGGCAAAAAAGACAATGACAAGACTTATGCCGATAACGAGTGCAAACAACGGATAATTCTGCTCAGAAATTGATGCTCCCTGAAGACTCAGCATAAATGTTCCGGGCATGCGTCCTATGGCGGCAAGCAATATAAATACTTTAGCGGGAATGGCGCTTAATCCGAGGAATAAGCAGAGATAGTCTTTTGGGAAACCGGGAAAGATAAATAAAAGAAAAATAATAATTATTCCCTGGCGTTTAAGAATAGTGTCGAATCTTGTTAGATGGACTGCCGGTATCAGTTTCCTGATATAACGCTTCCCCAGAAACCGGCCGATTATAAAGTTCAGCCACGACCCTGCTGTAAGGGCAATGCTTGAAAATAAAAAACCCCGGGCTGTTCCAAACAGGTACCCGCCGATAAAACCGGAGGCTTCGCCGGGGATAGGGGCAAACAGCACCTGGAATAACTGTGCCAGCATAAACACTACAGGCGCGCCAACTCCAAAGGATTCGATGATTGTGCTGATTCTTTCTCTGTCTGAAAAAAAATTAAAAGATTTAACTGCTATTTCAGTTAGCGGAACCCTGTAGAAATAACCCAGCAATGCAAACGAGCCTACAACTATAAGAAATATAATTATATGTTTACCGAGAAAAGATTTAAGAGCCATAAGAATGTGGGATATTACTTTTCAGTTTTAGCCAGTGCAGTTACCGCGGGAAGCTCCTTACCTTCCAGCATGGTGAGGAAAGCTCCTCCACCAGTAGAAATATATGTTATCCTGTCGGTTACACCTTCTTTATGCAGGGCGACATCTGTATCGCCGCCGCCAACAATTGTAAGCGCATAGGAATTTGCCACGCTGTGCGCCATGGCTATTGTTCCCCTGCTGAAAGAATCGATTTCAAACACCCCCATTGGGCCGTTCCAGATTATTGTTTTTGCGTCATACAGTACTTCAGTAAAGAGCAAAGACGTGGCGGGCCCTATATCCAGGGCCATCCAGTTTTCAGGGATTTCATGAATAGGAACGATCTTTGTTGCCGCTTTTGGCTCAAGATGTCTTGCAACTACTGCATCCACAGGCAGATAGAACTTTATGCCGCGCTCTACAGCATTTTTTATTATTAATCCGGCTGCTTCAACAAGATCATCTTCGACCTTTGACTTGCCTACAGAGCAGCCGGCGCTTTTCAAAAAAGTGTTTGCCATTGCGCCGCCGACTACGAACTTGTCAACATGATCAGACATATTATCCAGCGCCATCAACTTGTCGGATACTTTAGCTCCGCCAAGAATCGCAACAAGAGGACGTTGCGGTTCAGCCATTATCTTTTTAAAATAACCGGTTTCCTTTAGCAGTAAAAAGCCGGCGGCACATACCGGAGCATATTTTGTAATCGCCACAACCGATGCATTGACGCGGTGAGACACGGCAAAAGCATTATTGATATATACGTCGCACAGGCTTGCAAGCTCTTTTGCAAACGCATCATCGTTTTTCTGCTCTTCGGGATGAAACCGTAAATTTTCCAGGAGCACTATATCGCCTGCTTTCATGCTGGATACAAGCGCCTTAACTTCAGGCCCGATGCAGCTGGGTGCCATCTTAATGTCAGTCTGGAGGAGCCTGCCCAGACGTTTAGCTACAGGGGAGAGGCTGAATTCAGGAATAAACTTTCCTTTTGGCCTGCCGAGATGTGAAGCTATTATCAGTTTTGCATTATTGTCCAGAGCATATCTCAATGCGGGCAAAACAGCCTTTATCCTGCTATCATTCTGGATATTCTGGAGATCATCCATAGGAACATTAAAATCGACTCTGATAAAAACTCTCTTGTTTGTAATGTCTATTTCTTTGATTGATTTCATATATACTCCTGAAAGTGTTACCTCAATTGATAGTTATTTATCTTTACGCGTTATCTTCTGTGCCTTTATCTTGCGATCTAAGTCTTTCTTTTTGGACCATCTGCCGAGAAAACCGATCATGCCGGAATCATAAGCCCTGTCCACCAATTCTTCATGGACTGTTAACCCTCCGGAGCCGGCCATGGCGGATTTTAAGCATTCTGTTTTGCAAACGCATTCAAGACAGGCCTCAGGGCTGCTTCTAAGGCCGTCCTCTCCTATGGGAAAAACCCTGTCTATCATTCCAAAACAGGAGGGATGTTTGTTGTTTTCATCTGTCATATAATTCTTCAGGGTTCAGAGGTTAATCGCTTTGCGATTTTCTTTTAAACTCTGAACGGTTACTTGTATTTAAACCTAATCTGCGTTCATCTGTGTAAATCTGTGGCTGAATAGTTACTTATGCGATTCGAATTTACGGTTCATTTCAGCAATATATCCCTGATCTGCAAAACTGAAATATTGGTTGTTTCCTATTACTAAATGTTCATGAACAGTAATGCCTACCACTTTGCAGGCAAAAATAAGTTGCCGCGTTATTGAAATATCCTCTTTGGATGGGGTTGGGTCGCCTGAAGGATGGTTATGGGCAAAAATAAGCGCTGCGGCATGTTGATTCAGGGCGGCCTGAACTACTTCCCTTGGATAAACGGAGCTTGCTGTTAATGATCCTTGAAATAGAGTCTCACTGGAGATAACCTTATTTTTTGCATCTAAAAAGATAACCTTGAAACATTCACGACTTTTATTTCCCATGTTGCAGTAAAGATAATCGAACAATTCTTTTGAATTGTTGAGCGGATTCTTTTTTATTAATTTCTTTTCCAGATACCTGTTGGCAACAGATTTTATCAGTTTTATACCGAACAGGTTTTTGGGACCTATCCCGTCAATCTTGCAAAGTTCTTCAGGGGAGGCTTCAAGCACGCCCTGTAGTGTTTTAAATCTTTTTAAAGCATCCTTGGCAGCATCCTTGCAGTCCTTTCGCGGTGTGGCAAGCGTCAGGAGAAATTCGATTACTTCATAGTCATTAAACCCTGACAAACCTGAAGTAAGATATTTGTCCCGCAGTCTCTTCCTGTGGCCCGTTCCCTTATGAGTTTTGATTGAAGCTGTTGCTTTACTTCTCATCCAGTTCCTGTTTAAGATCTCTTGTCATCAGCCTGTATAGAGCCTCTTTGGGAGAGATATCATCATAAAGAATATGGTAGATTTCATTAGAAATAGGCATTTCAACACCAAGCTTTTTAGACAGGTTATAAACAGATTTGGCTGTTTTTACACCTTCCGCGACCATACGCATTTCAGACAGGATAGCCTTTAATTTTTTCCCTTTGCCAATCTGTTTGCCTACGGTATGATTCCTGCTTAAATCGCCGGTGCATGTCAGGATCAAATCGCCAACGCCGGCAAGTCCGGTGAATGTGCGGGGATTTGCGCCAAGCTTTAAACCCAGCCGCCGCATTTCTGTAAGACCTCTTGTAATTAATGCCGCGCGCGTGTTTAATCCCAAACCGAGTCCATCTGCTATTCCGGCTGCAATAGCTATAACATTCTTAACGGAACCGCCAAGTTCAACACCGATCATATCGCTGCTTGTGTAAACCCTGAAATTCGGTGTGGCAAAAACATGCTGTACAAGGCCTGCTGTTTTTTTATCACTTGATGCTACGGCAATTAGAGTAGGCACCTTTGCGGCAACCTCTCTGGCAAAACTCGGACCCGAAAGGACTGCAAAATTATCTTCCTGAACTTCCGGAAGTGTTTCTTTCAGCACACCGGACATGGTTAAATGAGTTTTGTTCTCAATTCCCTTGGAGGCTGACACAATAATGGTGTTTTTTGATATATTTCCTGCCGCTTTTTTAGATGTTTCCCGCATAAAATGGGATGGGACGACAATCAATACAATATCTTTGCCCGAAACCACATGGGAGAGATCGTCAGTGGGGAATATGTTCGGTGAAAGGGTAAATCCCGGGAGAAAAATCCTGTTTTCTCTACGCTCTTGAATCTGCTTTCTTACTTCTGCTTCAAAAACCCAGTGATCAACCTTAAATCCTTTTTCGCCAAGAAGATTGGCAAGTGTCGTGCCCCAGCTTCCTGCTCCTACCACGCCGATTTTTATTGAATTTATATCAATATTATTCATTTGAAAGTATTATTTTTACTCCTCTTCTTTTTCAGCAAGCCTCGCTGCTCCAACGACTTTTTCCGTCGCATCCATGCCCATTAGTTTAACACCCTGTGTATTTCTACTTATGACCGAGATTCCTTTTATGGGCATGCGTATAATCTTTCCGCTGTCTGTTATCAGCATAAGGTCGTCATCCTCTTCAACAAGAAGAATTGCAACCACAAGACCGTTCCGCTCACTTGTTTTAATTGTAATCACGCCTTTGCCGCCCCGTTTATGAACAGGATACTCATCTATGGAAGTTCTTTTCCCATATCCGTTTTCTGTTATTGTGAAAAGAGTTTGACCATGGCTTAAGACTTCCATTCCTACAATCCAGTCTTCCTGCGCAAGCCTGAGACCGCGCACGCCTCCTGCAACACGGCCGGTGGGTCGAATGTCCGATTCGTGAAAACGCGTTGATTTGCCCATGGCAGAGCATATAAAGACATTTTGTGTTCCATCGGTGAGTCTTGTTCCGATCAATTCATCGTCAGGAGCTAGTTTTAAGGCTATTATGCCCCCTGTCCTGGGATGGCTATATGCCATTAAATCTGTTTTTTTCACAAGGCCGCGTTTTGTGGCCATAAGTACATGAAAGCCCGGCTCAAATGATTTTACATCAAGAACGGTTGCAAGCTTTTCATCCTTTTCAAAATTCAGCAAATTAACGATCGCCTTTCCGCGGCTCAAACGGCCGGCCTGGGGAATATTATATACTTTTCGCCAGTAAACCCTTCCGAGGTTTGTGAAAAAAAGAAGTGTGTGATGGGTGGAGGCAACAAACAGATGTTTGACAAAATCCTCCTCCTTTGTTCCCATAGCTGTTTTGCCTTTGCCGCCGCGGCGCTGGCTGTGATAAAGTGTGATCGGATTGCGTTTTATATAACCGGTGTTGGAAATTGTAACAACCATATCCTCTTCGACGATCATATCCTCTATAGTTATCTCTTCGGTAGATTGTGTTATCTCGGTGCGGCGGGAATCACCAAACCTGTCTTGTATTCCGGAAAGCTCATCTTTGATAATATTTTCCACCAGGCGTTCACTGGCAAGTATTTCTTTGAATCCGGCAATATCTTTGATGATATTTTTATATTCTTCTAATATCTTTTCCTGTTCGAGTCCGGTTAGCTTTTGGAGGCGCATGTCAAGTATTGCCTGAGCTTGTATAGCGCTTAGATCGAATCTTTGAATCAATCCGGTTTTTGCTTCACCTGGCGATTTTGATTTTCGGATCAGGGCGACAACATCGTCAATATTTTCAAGGGCAATTTTCAGGCCTTCAAGTATATGGGCACGCGCTTCGGCTTTTTTCAGATCATATCTTGTTCGCCTTAGAATTATATTTTTACGGTGAAGTATGAAATGTTCAAGGATTTCTTTGAAAGTAAGCAGCTCAGGCCGGTTATTTACTATTGCGAGAAAGATAATACCAAAGCTGTTTTCCATCTGTGTGTGCTTATAGAGCTGATTAATCACTACTCCTGCAATCTGATCTTTTTTAAGACAGATGGCGATCCGCATCCCTTCCCTGTCCGATTCGTCCCTTATAAACCTTATTCCTTCGACCTCTTTATGTCTTATCATGTCCGATATTTTTTTGATAAGCCTTGCCTTGTTGACCTGATAAGGGAGTTCCGTAATTACGATTGTTTCTCTTTGCGTTCTTTTGTCCTTTTCAACAAAAGATTTTGCACGGATACGGATTATTCCCCGGCCGGTTTTATATGCTTGATTTATCCCGTTTGTCCCGCAAATAATGCCTCCTGTGGGAAAGTCAGGCCCGGGAACGAGCTCCATAAGCTCCTGTAATGAAATGTCGTAATTGTCTATTATGGCGATTATTGCCGAAATTATCTCAGAAAGATTATGAGGTGGTATGTTGGTTGCCATGCCGACTGCTATGCCTGAAGAACCGTTGACCAGTAGATTCGGGAATTTAGATGGAAGAACAGATGGTTCTATTAACGATTCATCATAATTCGGCGTCCAATCTACAGTTTCTTTATCAAGGTCCTCGAGCATTTCATAAGCCAGGAGAGTCATTCTGATCTCTGTGTATCTCATTGCGGCTGGAGGGTCTCCGTCTACGGAGCCAAAGTTGCCCTGTCCGTCAACAAGCGGATACCTTAAAGAAAAATCCTGCGCCATTCGCACAATAGTGTCGTAAACAGCGGTGTCGCCGTGTGGATGATATTTACCTATAACATCACCGACGATGCGGGCAGACTTTTTATAGGGTTTGTTCCAGTCATTTTTCAGCTCACGCATCGCAAACAAAGCGCGGCGGTGAACAGGTTTCAGGCCATCGCGTACATCCGGCAAAGCTCTTCCGATGATGACGCTCATGGCATAATCGAGATAAGATTTTTTCATCTCTTTTTCTATGCTGATTTCAGAAAGTTTTTCAGTATACATTATTTTAACACCTATAATAAAGAAGCCTGGCCCAAATGGCCAGGCTTTGGTTTGACCCCGAAAGAGGCTGTTTTACGAACTATCAATCATTGATCGTCAATTGTTTATTCCCAACCAGTTTCTGATAACTGGCATGATAAATATCTGTTAAGGTTAAAAAGGCGGTAACAACAAGAGGGCCATAGATAATGCCGAGGATGCCAAAAAGTTTTAATCCTCCGATAATTGAAAAAAATACCAGAAGCTGATGCATTTTAACGCGGTGGCCAACCAGTTTTGGTTTAAATATATATTCAATACTGCCGGAAAGGATTACATAAAATATAATGAAAAAAATGCCGGAACCTATACACCCTGTTAAAAAAAGGTAAATGGCCGCTGGAATAAATACAACTCCTATCCCCACGATGGGAAGAAATGCAAGCAGGGACATTATGACACCCCACAGGAATGGTGACTTAAAACCAAACAGCATAAAAACGATTCCACCGAGTGTGCCCTGAATTAAACCGCCCAAGCCGTTGCCGATAAGAATCGCCCCCCCCATATCTTTAAACTTTTGAATCAGCTTTTCATCCTGTTCTTTGGGTAAAGGCGAGAGATTAACTATAAATGAAACAAGCCTGTCGCTGTCGATTAACAGAAAATAGACAACAAGGAGCATGAGAAAGAAGTTTACCAGGAATGCAAACATATTCGAGGCGATTGACATAGCTTGCTCGTATAGAAAAAGGCCTACAATTTTTCCAATTTCTGAAATAGCCTTGTTAAGATGTTCACCGGTAAACTCTATGTTGAAATGTGAAAGAAGAAAGTTTATTTTTTCCAAAACCCTGCTGTTTGCAAGAAGATCTTTTATCTGATCATTTAATAACGCGCTCTTTGCAGTTGTATATAAATCAAATGCCTCTTTTGATAATATGCCTACAAAAAAGACAATTGGGATAAACAGCACAAAAAATATCAGCATGCAGATTAAGAAAGACGCAAAAGGCGAGCTTATCTTATCTTTAAATATAATAAGACGATAAACCGGATTGAAAATACCTGTTACAACAGCGGCCAGAACGATAATTGATATGAATGGCCATATAAGCCATCCAAGCATGACAATAGAAGCCAGAAAAAGGATAAGAAAGAACCAGAAAATAATATTATATGAAGCTCTATCAGGCATAGTATCTCCGACTCTGATGCGAAGAATTGTTGAGCAAAATATTATTGTCTGCCTGATTCATTATAAATTAACCTGTTCCCGACCTCTTGCGCATCAAGATCTCAGCATCAACAGAGGCCTTTTCAAAGATTTCCTGCATAAATATAACTGAAAGTGAATTCCGTGGTTGTAATCAGAAATGTATTGTTCAAAATTTTAAGGCCCAAATTATTGACATAGGAGCTTGGAGACCCTTGCAAAGCGTCCTCTTTTGCCTCCGCCAGAGTTTGGTGGATCAGGCTCGAAATTCAATCCTCGATCAGCCAAAGGCGAACGCCTCCCTTGTGCTCGAACAAAATTGAACATTTTTCAAAGGTCTCTCTTTTACTTGCTGATAATGCCGAGAGCTGTAAAAAAAAGAAGGATTTCAAATATAAAAACCGGGGGATAGCTGCCAAAAATTGCGTAAACAATACCTCCGCCAACAATGGCCGGCACACCACAAAAAACCAAAATACCTAACTTTCTGGCGATGTCCATTATGTTAACCTCCTGTGAACGTAAGAGACTTTTGCAAAACGCTCCATTTCGCCATCATTGAACTTGAATCTTGTTTTTAGCGGGAAGCGTTTTTTTAAAAGTCATTGTAATTATTACATAAAAAAATCTTTTTAATAGCCAATCAATTTACCTTTACTGAAAATTACTTTTTATCAATAACCGATTGTAAAGTAAAGAAAAAAACAGATGAATTTGATATTTTGTAATATTTTAGCTTTTTGAAAATATGGCTGCTTCAAGTGTAATTACGACTGGACTCTTGTTTTCGCCGGAATAACAGAAAAAAGGTATTTTGCAAAGCTTTCATAATAAAAAAGCTTGACTTGGAACTTTTCAGGTGATAGTTAGGCATCTAAAACATAGTTTGCTACTTCTAATAAGGTGAGATCTTTGAAAAATGCTCAATTTTGTTCAAGTGTAAGGGCAATTCCGCAGGACAGCGGAATTGGACAAAAGCCATTTTGCCCGTTAGGGCGAAGGGCATGGATGCCCTGAGTCAACGCGAAGATTTTAACCGGAGGAATATATTGATATTTCGAGGATAGCGCTAAAGCTTCACTTCGTGCAAAATCTGAGCCTGACACAGCAATTGGGCAAAAGGGAGCGTTTTTCAAAGGTCTCAAGGTGGTTATGCAAAATACAGACGACATTTCGAAAAAACCTCTGACATCGGCCATGGAAGATTATCTGGAAGCAATTTTTAATCTGGGTAAGGAAAAAAGAGTTGTCAGGGTAAAGGATATTGCCAAAAGGCTTGGGGTAAAGATGCCCACGGTTACAAGTATGCTTAAGGTCCTTAGCAAGAGGGAATTAATCGATTACGAAAAATATGAGTACCTGGAACTGACAGAAAAAGGGATTGATGTTGGCAGAGAAATACATCGGAGGCATCATATCTTACGGAGCTTTCTGACGGATATCTTAAATATAGATTTTAAAAAAGCCGATGAAGAGGCCTGCAAAATGGAACATGCTGTCAGCGCCTCAACGCTGGACAGGTTTATAGAGTTTATGGAATTTGTTCAATTCTGCCCAAGGGTAGGGTTGGACTGGCTGAAATATTTTGATGAATACCGGCTGCATGGTCAGGATCCGGATAAATGTTTAGCCAGGATGAAAGAATTTGCAGGTGGATTCAAAGTCAGAATAAACACCATGGAAGAGGTGGGGGAAGAAAAATAATGGTGCTAAGGGCTCGCACAAAAATAACTTCATATTTTAAGCGCCGATGCATCCTGCCTAACTGCGTTGCGAAAGCTCGGAATATCCTGATATTCCCGCGCTTTCGCGCCTTGCCAGCCAGGCGCCTCAACACTTAAAATTGCGAACTTATTTTTATGCGAACCCTAAGCATGATTGATCCGGGGCAAGAGGTTACTCTTATAGATATCGATGGAGGAAGAGGGGTCAGGTCAAAGCTTTATAGTATGGGGCTTGTTCCGGGGATAACCCTTAAAATCTTAAGCCGAAGCGGTTCAGGGCCTGTTATGATTGCAGTAAAGGATTCCAGGCTGGCCATTGGTCGTGGGATGGCGGAAAAGATAATCGTAGAATAAATTTTTTTCTTTTGAAGATTAGTTATTTCTAATTAAAATAGGTACTACTAAATAATAAAAAATCTGATGCGGGGAAAGTGGAGGAAG
>JAUVHU010000027.1 GCA_030593145.1 Desulfobacteraceae bacterium | reverse complement strand
ACCTGTGTCTTTTACAAAAAATGCAAGTGTCACATGGTCTGAAGTTTTCTCCAAAGCCTTCACTCCCACAAGGATGATGCCGCCCTTTTTTGTAAACTTAATTGCGTTGTCTATTAAATTCTTGATGATTTGCTGGAGCCGCAGCGAGTCGCCGGTCAGAGCCTTTGGCGTTTTCAGATCGAGATCAACGAGAAGTTCGATCCTTTTCTCGGAGCTCTTTTTGATAAACATGTCCGTTACTCTATCCAGTACCACGTCAAGCATAAAAGGCAGTGATTCCAGCTCAATCCTGCCGGCTTCAACCTTTGAAAAATCAAGAATATCATTAATCAGTTCCAGCAAAGAATAGGCTGAAGATTGTATGATGTCCAGATAGTTCTTTACCCTGGGAGGCAAATCCTCACTCAGCGCGAGATCGGCAGCAGCGATTACTCCGTTCATCGGAGTCCTGATCTCATGGCTCATGTTGGCAAGAAAAGCGCTCTTGGCTTTAGTGGCCGATTGTGCCGCTTTTGTTGCTTCAACAAGGTCTTTCTCTGTATACTCACGAATGGAAACCTCTTCCTCTAATCTGACGCGGGATGCTGAAAGACCCCGGTTTAAATTCAGTATTTCTATAATAAAACCCGACATAACAACAAATATTATTGCCGCGAATAAAAACCAGTACCAGTAATTTTTAACAACATCTGCCAGGGTTATTTTACCAAAATCCTTGTAAGGCCCAACTTGCAAATATTTTAAGCACTCATGCACCGGCTGGTAGTTCAGTGGTATGGTCCATCCGCCGCATTCTGCTGCTATGGCCGCGGAAGAGTCTGAGGGCATTTCGATCAGGGCTATTGCAACTTTTTCCGCCAGTCCATCCGGCGTGTGTTTGACTTTTGCCATCGGCCATTCCGGATATCCTCGGGTTGAGTGAAGAAGTGGCACGCAATCCTGGCAGCTACCGTCTTCTCGAACGGGTTCATGAGGTAGCACATAAAAGTTTTGAATATCGATCTTTCCTTCATCATGCATTTGCATGAATGTATCGGCCCTTACTGTTCCGGCATCAACCTTGCCGTCTCTGACCGCATAAACGACAACGTCCTGCGTGCCGCCAAATTTAAGATCTTTGAAATCGATATACGGATCAATACCTTTTTCCTTCAATTCCCGCCAAGCCATCCTCCAGCCCCCCAAAGAGCCTTCCGCGGTAGCTATGAAGGTCTTTCCTTTGAGATCATTGATCTGCCGCATGTCGCTTCGATCCGCCTTACAGAAAATCACTCCACAAAATTTTGTACAAAAGCTGTCGAGACATTGGTTTTTAAATGTAGCAATACGGTTTGCCCCATACCAGTGTTCAAGCTCAACATAAAAGGATGAGTTGGCCAGAATAAAATCGACTTCTCCTTTTTCAACAGAAGAGTAAATCTGGTCATAATCAAGCAGTATAATCACAAAAGTCTTGTCCGGAATCTTAGATGTAAGATATTCAGCAGTGGGCGCCCATTTTTGCATGCATAGATCATGTCCTCTTATAGCAAGGACGCCGATTTTGACCTGATCGTCATTTGCCAGAGCAATACATGCGGTCATCAAAGTAAAAAATAAGATGATGGTCAAGCAGGCATTACATACTAAGAACTTAAAGAAATATTTAATTTTCACAGGTCCCACCTCGTTAATCTAATTTAGTGGCTGAACAAAAATCCTCTATCCGGCCAACATAGGCAAGGCTACCTCTTTTACTTTTTCTTTGCCGTAAAGCATTTCAACCAATTTAAGAGCAAACTCCAAGGCAGTACCCGGCCCCTGACTTGTAATACATTTATCATCCACAACTACCCGTGACTCAACCGCATCAGTATTATCAAGCTGCTTCGCAAAGCTTGGATAACAGGTCGCTTTGCGCCGGCCAATTAATCCATGATGCTGAAAAACAACTGCCGGAGAGGCGCAGATAGCCGCATACAATCTTCCTTCGCGCTGCTGGCATTTCAACATCAGTTCCAGTTCTTTCGAGTCACGCAGGCGCTCCGCCCCAGGCATACCGCCCGGCAAAGCAATTAATTCATACACGCTCTTAGTGCAGTCGGAAATAAGTTTGTCTGCGACCAGTTTTATTCCATGTGCTGCGGTAACCTGTAATTTGTCCACGGATGCAACTGTCACAGAAGCGCCCGCCCTTCTTAGCACATCAATAATACAAGCCGCCTCTATTTCTTCGATGCCGTCCGCTATTGGCGCCAACACTTTTTTAGACATATTATTCCCCTAAATTGACTTTTTACGAATTCATTATTTTATCATTATGCCTTCTTTTCTCAAAAATATCAAATTTTTCTACTCCAGCATATCCTATACATTCTCAAAAACGCTTCCACATTCAAACTAATCATCCTAACATAGCGGATTAACACAATATACTATTTATTAGGTTTTTGGGTTATATAGAGAGTATCTCAGAAGTCTTATCTGTTCCGCATCTTTTATGACAAAATAAAGCTAAAAGGTACGCAATAGTCATAATAACTTCAAACCTTGATTTTATTTGAAATTGCTTTTATATTGTTAAAAATAATTATCTAAGTTTATTGAACTCGTAAAAAATCGAGTGTATAAGGGGGAAATATGCGAAATAACAACGTCGTCAATAAACGGAAACAAAAAAGATCCAAACCCAGAATGACAATCGATGAATTTTATCGGGTAGAAATCTCAAAAACCGGCCTTGATTATGCTTATCACTTTAAAATATGGAATATCTCCAAACATGGAATGTGTATTCTGGCTAAAGATGATTCCGAGCTATTGAACCATTTAAAAGTCGGGGATATATTGGATTTGAAATATTTTAAAGATACACCTGTTAAACAGGAACAACTCTCAAAAACAGTAATCAAACATATTACAAAAGATGATCAGGGACTATTTAAGGGGCATTATCTGGTCGGCTTATCAATGATCCGAAGTTCCAACTGACATATGAAACCAAAATACCAAATGATATTAATTGCTGCTGTCTTCTTTCTCCAGGCATGTGCGGTAAAACAAATTATTCCTTCCAGACATGTGCAGCTCGAACCAGGGGACGCCCTCTATTCAAGTGCGGGAAAAATGTTCCAGTCAAAATCCTATAAAAAAGCGCTTGCAATATACAACAAATATCTTTCCAAATTCCCTGACGGCCATCTGGCCGATGCCGCGTTAATAAAAACAGGCGCAATCTTTACAAAGCTTGGCAAAAATGAAAACGCGCGCAATAGCTATAAACAGCTAATTGCAGAATATCCGAAAAGCCCCTTTGTAGCTTATGCCAGGGTTGAAATACTTATCACCTTTTACAACGAAGGCCGGTACGGCAAAGTGATAAAACATTCGGAAAACACGCTGAAATACGATCTTTCCAGGATTCATCTTCTAAGAATATACGCACTAATCGGGGATACATATATGGCAACCGGTTTTCCGATGGATGCCGCTGATCACTACATTCTGTCTTATAACAAGGCAAAAGAACCGATGAAACAAAAAGTATTCGCAAAGCTGAAAAAAGCTGTGGACATGCTTGACACGGCTGATGTTACATCCATGTTAAGCAGAAAGGAAGACAGGCTGATAACCGGCTATCTTATGTACCGGTCAGGGCTTAACAAAGCAGGAAAAGAACAGTATGATGATGCAATAAAAACACTATCCGAGTTTGTAGAAAAATTTCCATTACACGAAAATGCAAAGCAGGCAAAAAGCCTGATCGAAAAACTCGGTAAGAAAGCCCAATATACTATAGGATGTTTGCTTCCCCTTAGCGGCCCTTCCGGCAATATCGGAAAAAGGGCATTAAAAGGTATCGAACTTGCGCTAAATCAATTCAGTTCTCAAGACATACAATCAACTGTGAAAATAATAATAAAGGATACATGTTCCGATCCAAAAAAGGCTGTCGTGGCTGTTAATGAATTGTTTGAAGAACAGGTAGAGGCGATTATCGGCCCGATTTTTACTGCTGAGCCGGCGGCTTTTGAGGCGCAAAACAAAAGGATACCGATAATTACTATTACCCAGAAGAGTAATATTACAGATATCGGCGATTATGTTTTCAGGAATTTCTTTACCCCGAAGATGCAGGTTCAAACTATAGCGGCATACGCTTTTGAACGCCTTGGCATAAACAGAATTGCAATTCTGTATCCAGATGACAATTATGGAAAAACCTTTATGAATCTATTCTGGGATGGTGTTATAGACTATGGAGGAAAGGTTGTAGGGATTGAATCATATAATGTCGATGATACAGATTTCGCAGACCCTATTAAAAAGCTCGTTGGACTTTACTATGAAGTACCCGAAGACCTGAAAAATGCGGGCATATTAACTGAAATTGAAGAAGGAGATGAAGAAGAAGGAGAAGGAGGAGAAGAAGGAGAAGAGGGAGAAGAGGGAGAAGGAGAAGGAGATCTCGAAGATGAGGATGAAGCACAAAAAGAAATTGAAGAAGACGAAGCACAAAACAAGGTTGAAGAAAAACCTGAAGCTATTGTAGATTTTGATGCCATCTTCATTCCCGATGCACCGGAACGAGCAGGGCTTATTATTCCGCAGTTAGCATATTATGATATCAGGGATGTATATCTTTTTGGCACAAACCTCTGGCACTCCGACTCTTTAATCAGTATGGCACGACGCTATATGCAGAATTCCGTAATGCCGGATATTTTCTTTAATGAAAGCTCTTCAAAAAAAGTCAGGTCTTTTGTAGAAAATTTTGAAAAAACCTTCGGGGAAAAACCAGAATTTATTGAGGCCGTGGCTTATGACACAGCCATAATATTATTTCAACTGGCAACCCGGCCTGACATCCAATACAGAAGCGAGCTGAAAAATGAGCTTATAAACCTTCGCGATTTCCAAGGCATAACAGGGCTCACTTCATTTGACAATAACGGTGATGTCCAGAAAAAACTTTATCTTCTTCGAATAAAAAGAGATAAATTTGTTGAACTTGAACATTGATGAATTCGTAAAACCATGCATATCGCCTATCTATTGTACAAATATCTCAGCTCAGCTATTTTTCTATTACTTTTCCCTCCATTCTGGCTTTATTCATATATAACCGGTCGGCATCTGAAAAACATAAACCAGCGTCTCGGAATTTATCCTGGCAATCTTGGCAACAGCATTAAAGGTTCACCGCGAATATGGATTCATGCTGTGTCTGTAGGAGAGGTTGGCGCTGCTATGGCGATTATTGAATCCCTAACCTCTTTAATGCCGGATTGCTCAATTATTCTTTCAACCACAACCCGGCACGGACAGGAATTTGCCCTGACCAGGCTCCGCGCCTGTAAATTCCGCTCAATGGTAACTCCGATTTTTGCGCCAATCGATTTTATTCTTTCCGCACGTAAAGCTCTGTCCACATTAAAGCCTGACATCCTTGTATGCCTTGAAACCGAAATCTGGCCGAACTGGCTTGTTGAGGCTCACAGAGCAGGCATAAAAACAGCTATTGTAAACGGCAGAATTTCGGTTCGATCTGTAAACAGGTACTTAAAAATCCGGCCTTTAATAAAAGAAACCTTAAAACATGTTGATGCCTTTAGCATGATTCACAATGCAGATGCGCGCAGAATAAGAAAAATCGGTGCCTCTCAGGACAGAATAGTAATTAACGGAAATGCAAAATACGATCTTTTATTAAACACAACCGATGACACTCTTAAAGCCAAATATATGGCTCTATATAACTTAAATGACGATATTCCGGTTTTTATAGCCGGAAGCACGCGAAGCTCAGAAGAAGAAATTATTCTCGATGTTTATCGCCGGATTATTCAACTATTTCCCAAAACCATATTGATTCTTGCGCCAAGGCATGTAGAAAGGACCCGGCACATAGAAGCTCTCGTTAAGGAATACGGTTTTTCATGCCAGCTTAGAAGCGACCTTGGCAACGAAGATTGTTTACGAACAGCGCCTGTAGTTATTATGGATACGATCGGAGAACTGCAAGCCGTGTACAGCATTGCTTCAATAGTGTTTTGCGGGGGAAGTTTAGTGCCGTTAGGCGGCCAAAATATTCTTGAAGCAGCGGTCTGGGGGAAACCGGTTCTTTACGGGCCTTCAATGGAGGATTTTCTTGACGCAAAGAATATTCTTGATAAAACAGGCGGCGGCATTCAGGTAAAGGACGGCAGCGAACTGGCTGAAAAAGCAATATACTATCTCGCCAATCCACATCAGGCTCATATTATCGGGCAACAGGCAAGAAATGCCGTGATGTCACACAAGGGAGCAGCAAATAAACATGCGCTGGTAATATACCACTTACTTAATCAGTAACGGTTCACTGTTTACGGTTGATTGAAACATAAAGGCAAAAAGCCTTGATGCTAAACTGAGAACTCAAGTTTATATTGCATGTGAAGTTAAAATATTTTCTGAAAAAATTCAAAGGTTGGTATTTCTGATTAAAATGCTTTAGGCGCTACATAATTCAATAAAAAAACCGTGAACCGTGAACTGATAGCTGTGAACGGTTACCTTAATCATTGATTCCTCAATGCACCCTGCCCTGTTGCCTCAAGAATGCTAAGCCACAACTTACCGTCAGGATCAATCCTTTTCCGTTTTCCCGCAGATGCTTTAATGGGAATATGCACAAAATGATTATTCCAGTGGCCTATAAGCAGACCTGTTTTCCCGGCCATGGCCGCGTGAACGGCATCTCGTCCAAGAAAGCTGCAAAACACATGATCGTTGGAATTGGCTGGAAGGCTTCTTATTATGTAGCTTGGATCTATATATTTAAGTGTAATCTTTATGTTTTTTGCCTCGAAATAGGATAATATCTCATTTTTCAGAAACAGGCCTATATCCTGCAACTTTATATTTCCTGACGGATCACGAAGTTCTTTTTTGTCTTCAAACAAACCCTGGCCAGCGCCTTCCGCCACCACTATCACCGCATGCCCTCTCAGTTCCAGCCGTTTTTCAAGAGCAAAAAGAAACCCGCCAGGCCCATGCAGATCAATATCGACTTCAGGTACCAGCACAAAATTAACATCCTGCTGGGCCAGCGAAGTTGTGGCCGCTATAAAGCCGGAATGTCTGCCCATCAGCTTTATTAGACCTATTCCGTTTGGGAATCCCCTTGCTTCGTTATGAGCCGCCATGATCGATTGGGTAGCCACATCAACAGCAGTATCAAAGCCAAAAGATTTGGACACCATAAATATATCGTTATCAATTGTCTTTGGTATCCCTATGACACTTATCTTTAAGCCCCTTTTTGATATCACATCTGTTATTTTCGTAGCAGCCATAAGGGTTCCGTCCCCACCAAGCATAAAAAGCGCTCCGATGTTCATTCTTTCCAGGCAATCGACAATCTCTTCAATATCCTGGGGACCTCTTGAAGATCCAAGAAATGATCCCCCTTTTCTAATTATATCGCCGACAACGTCCGGTGTCAGCGACAAAATATCATGACCGTATTTTGGAATAAATCCTTGAAGACCATACCGGACGCCATATATATTACGCACACCATATCCATAATAAAGCTCCAGCACAACTGACCTGATAATACCGTTCAGGCCCGGACAAAGCCCGCCACATGCCACAAGAGCGCACCTTAATTTGCTCGGATCAAAGTATATTTTTTTTCTTGGCCCGGCCAATTCAAAAGAAGGCAGCTTATTTCCTTTTTTAACAGCCTTAACAAGATTATCCACATTAACATCAATTACAACTCTGGTGTTATTGGATATGAAATTCTTGTCATTATGAAATCTATCCTGCCCTAATAAAGGCGTTTGGATTCGTGCCTTGCCAAGAGTTGATATTTTTGTATCTAAAGCATCATAATTCATGATATCCTCTTTCTAATTTTATGCTCCATTAAACTTAAAATCACCTTTTCCAAAAATATCATGTAAATGCAAAATTCCCTCAACCTTTCCTGATGAATCGGTTATGGGAAGTATCGTAATCTCGTGTCGTTCCATTATATTAAGAGCGTCATAAGCCGGAGAATCCGGGCCAACAGTCCGGGGTTTCTTTGACATGACATCTTTTACAGACAACTCATAAACAGGTCTTTTCTTTGCGACACAACGCCTTATATCGCCGTCTGTAATTATACCCTCAAGGATGTTATCGTCCATTACGACAATCACCGCGCCAAGTTCAAAACGATCAATTATCTTTATTGCCTCATCCATGGACGCTCCAACAAAAACAAGCGGAACCGATTCTCCGGTTAACATGATATCTTTGACTTCGCTGGAAAGCCGCTGGCCTAACATGCCCCCTGGATGGATCTTCTTAAAATCGCTTGGTTTAAAGCGCTTCTTGTTGATAAGCACAACAGCGAGAGCATCACCCATGGCGAGAAGCGCTGTAGTGCTTGCTGTTGGCGCAAGGCCTAAAGGGCAGGCTTCCCTTTCTACGCCAACATCGATAACTATGTCGCTGTGCTTTGCCAGAGTTGAATTCTTATCGCCCGTAAAGGCTATAACAACACACCCTATCCTTCTGATGCTTGAGACAAGAATATTAAGTTCATCTGTTTCACCACTATTGGAAAGAGCAAGAAAGATATCATCACCGCTAACTATACCGAGATCCCCGTGCATGGCTTCAACAGGATGTAAAAATAATGACCTTGTTCCAGTGCTGTTTAAAGTTGCAACAATTTTGCGACCCACTATCCCGGATTTTCCTATTCCCCCTATAATAACGCGTCCTTTGGTATTATAAATAAGATCCACCATCTTCTGAAAACTGTCATCAATACGATCTGTTAATTTCAGTATGCCTTCGGCCTCTATCTTGAGGACCTCTATAGCTTCATCTATAATCATCTTTTAGACCTTTGAAAAATATTTATTTATAACATTTTAGCCTTATGCAAAAAAACTTTTACTACAAAGATCACAAAGTAAATTAATTTGTTTTTTTGAAAGACTTTAGTTTTTTTTGAAAAAATTCAACCTTGCGAACCTGCAACCTGCTTTTAGCCAATTTTTTCTTGATTTCTGTCGTATATTAATAAAGCATTACTTTCAATGAAAATGCAAGGATTATATCATTCCATCGGAACAGGTAGAACCTGAAGTTGAAGCTTTTCAGACTTGGCTTGCTGTTGAGTATTTCGAAGCTTTATCCGCCTTTGGAGGATTAAAATTTGAGCCTGACACCAAGATTAGGCAAAAGGGGGCGTTTTGCAAAGATCTCATGGAGTAAAAATGATTACAAAAACTCAAAACTTGACACATGATAGGGTTATCCACCAATACCGGGGAAAAACCAGTAATATTTATATAATCGAAGATAAAAGACAAAATGCAACATTTCTTATTGACTGCGGAATGCCCTCTGACAGCAAAGCTCTTATTGATATCCTGCACCCATTACAACCTCTAAAGCGCATTGTCTGCACCCATTTTCATGTGGATCATGTTTCAGGATGGATAAATCTCAGGCGTGTTTTTAAAGATTGTCAAATCCGGATGCATGAAAAAGCTAAGCCCTTTGTTACAGGGAAAAAGCGTATTCCGTATCCTTCTCTTGCCGATTATATTAAAATGCTCCTGCCATGCATGAAAGAATACTGCTATGTTCCAGGTTTCAGGGACCTATATCAAGGCGGGCTTTATGGAACTCCATTTAAAAAAGGCTTCCCCTTAGATCGCGTAGAATTCTTTTCAAGTACGCAGGATGTCTTGCCGGGCTTTCTTACAATACATACTCCGGGCCACAGGCCTGATTCGGTTTCCTTTTTCGACCAGGACAGCGGCATACTTGTTTCCGGAGATTTTATTGTGGTGATAAAAGATAAACTGGTAAACAACACCTTTGTGGCGAGCAGGAAGGATCAGGATAATTCAATTAATAAAATAAAAAACATGCAAGGCATAAAACATATCTACCCAGGACACGGTCATTGCAAGCTATTTAATGCAGATATGTTATAATTTAAATTGAGCGATTTTTTACTCGATCTCAAGGAAGGCTAAAATTTTAACTGTAGGAATACATTGAGTATTTCTAAGTTTAAAATTTGAGCCTAACACCGAGATTGGCATTCACACCAAAAACATTGCGCCACAATGAACACAGGCGGGATAAACCCGCCCCTACACAGAAGGGTCGTTGCTTGTTACTCGTTGCTCTTCGCTCTTCGCACCCTGTATTCTAAAAAATACTTTCAAGATCTCCGGATCGAATACTTTTCCGGACAACATCTTCATTTCCGCTAATGCTTCTTCAAAAGGCCATGCCTTTTTATAAGGCCGCTCATGGGTCAAGGCATCGAAGACATCAGCTACAGTTACAATTCTGGCAGGCAGAGGAATTGAATCCTCCTTTAATCCATCCGGATATCCGCTTCCATCCCAGTGTTCGTGATGACTTCTGGCAATTTCACGCGCAATTTGGTAAAATGGTTTATCGCCCAGAATTTTTCCCCCTGCAATACAATGTGTTTGCATTATCACCCATTCTTCAATGGTCAATGGACCTGGTTTTTGCAGGATACTATCAGGGATATGGATTTTGCCTATGTCATGCATGATGCTGAAAAATGCGATTTGCTCTGATTTCTTAGAGGACATGCCCAGAGCTGTGCATATATCGCGAGTATTCCTCTGAATTCTATAAATATGTTCTCCGGTATCGTCATCTTTTGCCTCTGCTGCCATGGCGAGCATTACAACGCCTTCTTGTACGGCCTCCTCAAGTTCTAAAGTTCGTTCATGAACCAGATTTTCAAGATTTTCATTGACGATATTTAGTTGTTTATTCTGTTCTTCGGTTAATCTTTGAAGTCGTTTATTCTCCAGACCTAAGTTATAATGTTGAAAAGCTCCTTCAATTGTCCCACTTAGGGCCTCAACTGACCAGGGCTTGGTCAAATATCCGAAAATCCGCGAACGGTTGATACCGTCCATAGCATTTTCAAGAGTGCCGTGGGCTGTAAGGAGGATTCTGACAACATCCGGTTTGATTTGCTTGACGGTCTCCAGAAAGGTGATGCCATCCATTTTAGGCATCATCAGGTCGGACAAGACCACTCCTATGTCATTCTCTTTTAAGAGTACAAGTCCCGCTTTCCCTGAATTTGCCGAATAAATAAAATAGCTCTCGTGCCTGAGCTGGCGTTCAAGGCTGTTGATTGTATTCTGCTCATCATCTACTATGAGTAAAGATCGATTAAGCATTGGAGAGATTCTCCTATAAGCGCTAACTTATTTTGTACATATTCACAGGTTGCATTTTAAAAGATGAACGTCCAACATCGAACATCGAATTTTGAATAAGGAATTCTGCCAATTTATAAACTGGCGGAGCGACCCGCCGTGTTCGCGCCCGTCGCGGCAGGAGCGATTTCATTATTCGACGTTGGACGTTCGATGTTCATTTCTTCTTTTTAACGGTTATGAGAGATTCTCCTTACTCCCGCAATATGGACAGTTTTTCCAGCCCAACTCCAAAGACTTGCCGCATCCTGCACAGCGCGGGTTGATTGCCGCTCCGCAAAACGGACAGAACTGGAATCTTTCTTTAAGGCCGGTCCCGCACTTAGGACATGGAATTTCCAGTCTGTTTTGCGACCCCATAACTCTCAACACTTCCTCACAGGTTGTAATGCCTGCTTTCACTTTGTTGACAGCATCATCCAAAAGAGTCGTCATGCCGGCCATTCGTGCTGCCGTCATAATTTCTTTCTCTGCCCCATCCTCATGAATTATTCTCTTGAGTTCCCCATCAATCTGAAGCACCTCAAAGATACCAGCTCTTCCTTTGTATCCGGTATGATTGCAATGCTCACATCCGGCCCCTTTTTGAGGCATAAAGGAAAGCTTATTTTTATCAAGCCTGAGGTCTCGCAGTACCTTTTCGGATGGGTCATCGTCAACCCTGCATTGTGGACAGATTTTCCGGACCAGCCGTTGAGCCACAATACCGGCCAGAGCTTCAGCGATCACATAAGGTTTAATCCCGATATCCTTCAAGCGTATAATCGAAGAAATACTGCTGTTTGTATGCAAAGTGCTTAGAACCAAGTGGCCTGTCAGCGCCGCATGAAAAGCGACTTCAGCAGTTTCAAAGTCCCGGATTTCACCCAGCATTATTACATTTGGGTCCTGACGTAAAAGAGCACGTAAAATAGTCGAAAACCCAAGACCGATCTTTTCCCGGATATGAACCTGTTCCGCCATGCTCATGAAGTACTCTACAGGATCTTCAATTGTTGTAAAATTCTTTGTTATGGTGGCGCCTTGCATCAAAAGCGAGTAGAGTGTGCTGGTCTTGCCGCTGCCGGTCGGCCCCGTGGTCAGGATAATTCCCTGGGGCATATCAATAAATCGGGAGATTATTTCAAGATCCCTGTCCGAAAAACCCAGCTTTTCAATATCCATAATAGCCGCATTTCTGTCCAGTATCCTCAGCACCACCTTTTCCCCGTTAATGGTCGGGAGCGTGGAAATGCGCATATCGACCATCCTCGACGAAGTTTTCACGGTCACCCTGCCATCCTGGGGTTTTCGACGTTCGGATATATCCAGCTCGCTCATGATTTTAATCCTGCTCACAATTGCAAAATGCATTGAAAGCGGGATATGAATCTTGTCGGAGAGCAGACCATCAATACGGTAACGGACCATAACATGTTTTACTTTTGGTTCTATATGGATATCCGAGGCATTATGGCGAAGGGCGTCAGAAATAATCGCGTTAACAATCCTGACGGCTGAAGGCTCGTCCTTGGCGCTCAAAAGCTCATCAATATCAGTTTCTTCATCCTGGTCTATAATAATTTCCAGGGTTTCAGAAGGGTCTGTCAGATCAAGCTCGGTGAGCGCATGATTCAAAAGCTCATTGTCGTCATATAGTTCCCGGAGCTTTTCGACAATCTCTTTTTGCGTAGACAAAACAGGTTGAATCGAGAGACTTGCAATAAACTTCAATTCATCCACCTTAATATAATCAGTGGGATCTGCCATGGCTACAATTAATCGACCCTCTGAGCGTTTGAGTGGAACAAGCAGATTTTTTTCACATATTTCCTTTGGAATGAGAAATGCCAGCTCCTTTGGAACTGTAAACTCCTTTGGATAAACCCGGTTGATGTTCATCTCTGATTGAATCGTTTTTATGATGGTTTGTTCATCCACTATTCCCATTTCAACAAGAATTTTCGGCAAAATCTTATTTGTCCTAGTCTGAATAGCCTCTGCTTTTTTAAGATCATCCTTGCGTATAATTTTTTTCCGGAGTAAAAATTGTCCAACCTGGCTCTGGTTGGAGTTTACGTAGCGGCTTAACTGCTTGATCTTCTTTTGCTGAACATCCTTTTGTTTTTTTAAGGATTTATTTTCCTCGATCAAATCATATTGCTCAAGCGCAAGGCTGACGGTAAGACGCAGGTCATCGTCATTCCAGGGTTTGGTGATGAATTTATAAACAGCCCCCTCATTAACAGCCCCCATGATCGCGTTCACATCCGCATGACCGGTCAGCATAATCCTGATAGTCTGAGGATGCATGGCCTTAATCTTGCGCAACAGGTCTGATCCGTTCATTTCCGGCATTTTGTAATCGGAGACCACTACATTGACCGGCCCCTTTTCAAGAATCTTCAGAGCATCCGAACCGGAACCCGCTGTCAGCAGGGTATAATTCTCGCGCCTGAAAATGCGGCGCATGGCCCTTAAAACATTCTCCTCATCGTCAACAAACAGGATTTTATAATTCTTTTTGTACGTTTCCGGCTCATCCTGTGTGCCCTGACGCTCTGATTCTTTTGTTTTCCCCATAAAAAGGGATGCTAATCCTGACATAGCTCTCCTGTTGATAAGAATTAAGGGATTGAAAATATTTTGCTGATTTTAATTCCTCACCGGTATTTTAATTGTAAAAATACTGCCCCGACCTGGCTGACTTTCCACGTTGATGGTTCCACCGTGGCTTTTGATAATATCATAGGAAGTTGAAAGTCCGAGCCCCATCCCGTTTCCAATATCTTTTGTTGTGAAAAATGGTTCAAAGACACAATTGAGATTTTCAGGCAAAATACCCACGCCGGTGTCGGCTATGGATATTTCGACATACGGCTTGCCGCCTTTGACCGCCCTGGTAGTAATAGTGATGTCGCCCTGGTCTTTAATCGCATCTGCGGCATTTAATAAAAG
The DNA here is from genome assembly GCA_030593145.1 of Desulfobacteraceae bacterium. Classification (GTDB taxonomy): domain Bacteria; phylum Desulfobacterota; class Desulfobacteria; order Desulfobacterales; family ETH-SRB1; genus ETH-SRB1. The sequence goes on along the minus strand of JAUVHU010000027.1, from coordinate 17,162 downwards.
GTTCATAAAAACCTGATTTATCTTCTCACGATAGCAGGTTATTGTGGGAAGTTCACTATAATTTTTGACAATCTTTGTTTTGCCTTCAAACAGATGAGCAAGAATGTTTAATACGCTGTCAATGCAGGCATTGATATCGGCTCTGGTTTCACCGGGCTGATCTATAGAGGCAAACTCTTTCAGGTCTGATACGATCTTTTTTATTCGATCCGCCCCTTCTTTGGATTCCGATACAATATGTGTTGTGTCGCTTAATATAAAATCAAGATCAATGTGTTTTTTAACAACATTGATTTTTTGAAACATTTGTTCGATCTCTTTTGTCATGGAACAATCGTTTTCAGAGGCATAAAAAGCTTTTTCAAGGGGGTTGTACTCTTTAGCAAGCTCGCAGAGATCTGAAATATACTCACCGAGAATTCCAAGATTGCTTCTTATAAATCCAAGCGGGTTGTTGATTTCGTGAGCCACTCCTGCGGCCAGCCGCCCTGTGGCGGCCAACTTTTCCTGCTGCATCAACTGAGCCTGGGTTTCTTTTATTTTTTTAGCCTTCTTTTCCACCTCTTTTTCGAGACTTTCGGCCAGAAGCCGGTATTTTCGCTCCGACTTTTCAAGTAGAGCAGCCTTTTGCTTGAGCTGAGCATACGAGTCCTCCACCACTTGCCCGTGAAGACCCGCTGTCAAAAGTCTCTTGTACTTAGAAACTACAAGATGGTTCAAAAGCTTTATAATAAGAGAGCCTAAGGAGATGATCGGATATGGCTGCCGATCCCCGGTCTTTTCATACCGGAGAAGCAGATAACCTATAGTTTCAAGTTCGTGTATTAGGGGGAAGATGGTAATTTTGTACGGTGATGATCCGAATGTTTTAATTGTGTCGATCTGCTCCCTGCGCAATATCCTGCGAAGAGACGCCTCCTCGTCCGGAGAAAGAGATCTGTTAGCATAGCAAGGCGTTCCGTCAGGCAACAACATAATAAGAGAAACAGGCGCTATCTTCTCTATTTCAACACATAGGTCATCAAGCACTGATGTCGAAACCAGTTCGGTCAACCCGTATTCACGGTCAAAATTTTTCTGTTCTCCGACATGTAAAACCATCACTTCATTGTCCCCTGTCTCGTAGCTATGATTCTATCAATTTCAAGAAATCTTCCTCCGTCACTGAATGCTTTTTATTTAACTGATAAATGGTATTCAACCTCAGATATGTCCGTTTCAGCGCTATTTCAAAGGTCTCTTTCACACCACGACCATAAAGCGCCGAACTAAAAGTAATTGGAAGACCTGTGGGTTGCCAGAGATCTAATGCCTCCTCTTCGGCAATGATATCTTTTAAGTCCCGCTTGTTGAACTGGATTACCAGAGGAAGCTTGTCGAAATCAAGGCCCACACGAGCGGTGTTTTTTTCCAGGTTGTCAAAACTCTCAAAATTGCTCATTGCCTGGTCTGTCTGGGAATCGGCCACAAAAACCACGGCATCCGCTCTGGACAACACCTCCTTGCGTGTGGCATCATGCGCCGGCTGTCCAGGGACGGTAAAAAGTTTTATCTTGATTTTGAAGCCGCTTTCCGATTTTATCAGCATTGGAAGAAGATCAAAAAAGAGGGTCCTGTCCCCCTTGGTCTCAAAGACCATAAATTCACCGCACCTCGCCGGATTCAGGATCTCATGAAGCTGCATAAGATTGGTGGTCTTTCCGCTTAATGCAGGACCGTAGTAAACAATCTTGACCACCAGCTTCTTCTCTCTTTCGTTAAGTTCAGCCATATCGAGTTACTCGTCACTGATTGCTCGTTACTCTCCGCGCTCCGACCTCTGACCTCTGACTTCTGTTCCCCATTCCCCACTCGACCACTTGACCATTCCCCCGATCATCCAATGACCTCTCTTAAAGACAAAACAACTCCTTTGCCGCTGAACTTTCCGGAAAGTGGTATTAAATCAATATCATAGTTTGTTCCTGATAACCGGCATCCCTTTAGTGTTATGGGTGTGCGGCACATCATCGCTTCATCGATCTTTTCTCTCATATCATTTGAAAAGCAATCAGAAAGCTTCTTCCCAATCTCAATACTCTTGCCGCTCTCTGACAAGGATTGCGCCTTTTGATTGATCGACACAATCATTCCTCTGACGCTGACACCAATGACCGGAACAGGTAGGCATTTCAGGATGGCACGTGAAAGCTTCAGAGCATGATTCTTGGTTTCAAGCTCCTGTGTTCTTTTTTGGATCGACTCCGACAGATTTCTATTTGTTGTTTTTAGCGCTTCATTTTGTTCCAGAACCTTTTCATGAAGTATCTTATTGGTCCAAATAAGGTCGTATTGTTCCAGTGCCCTGATGATTTCCAGCTTTAAATTCTGGTCATCCCATGGCTTCAGGAAGAATTTATAGATATTCCCCTTATTGATCGATTCGGTGATTGAATCTATTTCCGTATAGCCTGTAAGGATGATCCTGATCACATCAGGATATTTTTCTTTTACTTGTGACAGGAATTCTATGCCGCTCATCTGTGGCATCCTCTGGTCGGAAAGCACCAGCTGAACATCATTTTCTTCAAGAATCTTCAGCGCTTCTTCGCCGCTTAAAGCTGTCAACAACTTGTAGTTTTCCTTTCGGAGCAACCGTCTTATAGAATGCAGTATATTCTCCTCGTCATCCACACATAAAATTGTATGTCGGTTATCGTTCATTCTAAATTTCCTTTAGTTGGTCGAGTAGTTAACCAACAACAAGCAACCAGCCACCAATAGCCTGATCCCTGACCCAACAATCAATATATGTTAATCCGATTGTTTATAAATTTGTTTTCTCCAAGTTTTTGAATAGAGCCGATTGACGATTTCTTAACTTTCATACCCCTCGCAAGTAAAAGCCTGCCGTCTTTTAAACGAAGATCTCGCGCCAAAACCATACCTTCTTTCAACTCGTTATAACTAATCCACATATCCTGTTTTTTCTTTTCTTCTTCAAATGATCTTGCTTCTCCTGCTTTTTTTAGCAATTTTGTTATGACATTGATATCATATTTATGGTGAGCACCAAGCATAATGATTTTTGGCGCGACTTCTTCGATCATTTTTTCAGGCTCTGTAAAATTAAATTTTCTGGCTGCCGGACCAAAATATTTTCTTGCTTTGTCAGAAATATATTTTATATTCTTCGGCCACCTGTATATTATGTCGCAATAATCCGCTGCAGCTCCTATGATACGCGATCCCAAAGGAATGTCGTTTTCTTTTAACCCATTAGGAAAACCGCTGCCGTCGAAGTTTTCATGGTGACAAAGTACAATTTCAGCTACTTTGCCCAAACTTTCCACAGTTTCGAGACAAATCGAAGCAATAGCAGGATGCTGGCGATACATCTTTAATTCCGCCTCGCCCATATTTTCCTCGTCCTTTAATAATGTTCCTGGGGATACTCCCAGCATGCCGATATCATGTATCATAGCAGCCATTTCAATCTGGTCTAGTTCTTTACCGTCCAACTCACATTCTTCGGCAACATCTCTTGCAAGTTGTGCCACATGTTTCATATGACTTCCCAGTTCGGGATTTAAAGTTTCAATCAATGAAGACAGCAATCGAATTGTGCCTAAAAAGCTCTTTTCCAGTTTTTTGTTAGCTTCTTCTAATTCTATATTTTTTTGCCTGACTTCCAGGGTTCTTTCGTTTACCTTTTTCTCAAGATTTTTGTTAAGCTCACTGAGTTCTTTGTTTTGTGTACTCGTAAGCTCTAAAAGCCTCCGATTTTCCAGCACCAGTTCATACCGCTCAAGCGACTGTCGAACCTGAACCAGCAACTCATTATCATTCCATGGTTTGGTCAAATACCTATGAATTTCTCCTCTGTTAACAGCATCAATAACAGCATCCATATCGGAATAACCGGTCAAAAGATACCTGCCCGCATCAGGAAAAATTTTCCTTGCCTTTTCCAGAAATTGAGCGCCACTCATTTCCGGCATACGTTGATCAGAGATAATCAGTGAAACAGGCTCTTCTAACACACTAAGCAGCTCAAGCCCTTCCTTTCCACTGGAAGCTGTGAAAATCCTGTAATTTTCCTTGCGAAAAATCCGTTCAAGCGATCTTGTAATAGATATCTCGTCATCCACAAGCAAAATTGAATGTTTATACTTAAGTGTCACCAAAAACCCTCCTTACTCGTTGCTGATTACTCGTTGCTCGTTACTCGTTGCTCGTTACTGGTTTTCCCCACTCAACTATTTCCCTACTCGACCACTCGACTAATTCTCTACTTGACTAATCGGTATCCTGATCGTAAATGTTGTCCCCTTTCCTACCGTGCTCTCTACATCGATAATCCCTTTATGCTTTTTGATTATGTTGTAAGCAACATTCATGCTCAAACCCGTTCCCTTTCCTACTTCCTTGGTGGTAAAAAACGGATCGAATATTTTAGAGAGGTTTTCTTCGGGGATGCCTATTCCTGTGTCACTTATCTTGATCTCTACCTGTGACTCTTTTATCAGGTTGGACATGTCGCTTAAAACAGAAGCATTATAGAGCACAATCGTATCTGTTTCATCCTGACCTTTCATGACTAATTCATAATCCCAAACTGACCCGGCCTTAAAGACTTTCCGCACCACCTCGTGAGCATGCCGACTATTAGTTTCCAACCGATACTTTTGCTTTACTACACGCAGTGGTATATTTACACTATGGAGTTTGTGTGCTTTGTCGCTTGCATTGCCTGTAGAAAAAACCTCATCCTTGCCGAAGAGAAGGTGGAGGTGAAATTCGCCTTCAGCATACTTTGCTATCTGCCGGGAGATTATTGGGCCTGCGTGTATAACGCCGTTATGGATATCTTCATGCCAAGCCGGTGTTTCAAGTGTCTTCTCATCACTCGTCAGATCATCCCAAATAGCTTCCATTAGATTAAGCTTTTGAACGAGTCCTTAGTGTTTTGAGCCTTATAATTAATGCAATCCTTATTCTTAGTCAAGGTTTTATAGCAGGACATTACGATTGCATCTCTCTCTGTTCAAGTTGTCCATTTTAAGGATTTTTCCCCTTTATTACAGCAAAAAACCCAAAATGAAGTATTCAATATTTGACATGCGGAAACATAAAGATGACTCTATTCTAGAAATCTTAGGAACTATTGGTCTCACACATTAACGGGCAGGTCAAATCTTGAACCGCAATAGCGAGCGAATCTAAAAATGCCTAAGAGGCGGATCCTCTTACTTGACCTTACAAAAAATTTCTCATTCTCGAACAGCCTCCTGGAACTGGTGGAAAGTAAAAAACACTCGACATATCGTGGGGAAAATGTAAAAATATAATAGAAAGTTTTAATCCTACAACATGAGATTAGTTTATGGGCATATTAAATATAAATGATCTAAAGGTTGGCATGGTTTTGGCGAAGTCTGCTAAGAACAGACATGGCGCTGTCATTCTCGGCAAAGGTAACGCGCTGACTGAAAAACATATCAATTCTTTTAAGACTTGGGGAATCACAGGAGTTGACATAAAGGATATTGATATCGATCAACTGGTAAAAGAAGAAATGGAAGCCATGCCAAATGATATTGTTGAATCAATTGAAAGGGAGCTTGATGAATTATTCCCACCTTTTGAAGCTAATCCTGTCATGGAGGAAATATACAAGCTTCTTAAAAAGCTACGTTTAAGACAGGCCGCAAATCAAACCAATGGATCTACTGATGAAATCGAAAAAGATTGATACAATAATAAGTTCTATCGGCAAGTTGCCGACCTTGCCTACTGTTTATATGAAGCTTTCACATCTTCTAACTACACCGGACTCATCAATCAAAATGATAAGCAACATCATCTCTGAAGATCAGGCTGTAGCGGCCATGGTACTCAAAATTGTCAATTCAGCTTCCTATGGTTTTTACAACAAAATCGGAGACCTGCAGCGTGCCATCGTAATTTTGGGGATGAACGAAATAAAAAGCCTGGTGCTTGCGGCTTCTATGTCTACAATTGTAAAAGACTTCAAATCAAGCAACGCATTTAATATGCAACAGTTTTGGAAACATGCCATAGGATGCGCGATCATAGCAAAGGTTCTGGCTGAAACCGCTTACCTAAAAGACCCGGAAGATGTTTTTACAGGAGGCCTGCTTCACGACATAGGAAAACTGATCCATGCTACCTATTTGTGCGAAGAGTTTAACGATGTAGTAGCTAATGTCGTGAAGACCGGATCTCAGATGTCTGAATCGGAAAAAAAGATACTGGGTTTTGATCATGCTCAGACAGGGAGCGCCCTGGCTAAAAAGTGGAATTTGCCTTGGAAAACAGTCAACATGATAGCTTACCATCATTTGTCCTATATGCCGGACACCCTGACGAAAGAGATTGCAGCCGTTCACATCGGAAACAGTCTCTGCGTAGCTTTTCGTATGGGATCAGGCGGAGAGAAACGGATACCGATTGTTAATCAAAAAGCATGGGAAATCCTGGAACTTAAGTTAAGCGATCTTGAATATGTTATGCAAAGATCTACAAAACTTTTTGAGGAAAGCATTTCTATTATGGAATTTGAATAATCTGCCGGAGCCACGGAGCTGGGCAGGCGCTTGCGCCGCGTGAAGCCATCTATCTCTGACCTGGCCCAAAGGACCAGGTTTTTCAGGACAAAATAAATTCAATATCATCAATACGTTAGATCGCAAACTGATTTGCAAATGGATGCCCCGAAAGTTCCCCTAATCAACTATTTCCTTACACGACTACTCGACTAATCGGGATCCGAATCGTAAAAGTTGTCCCCTTTCCAACCGTGCTCTCCACATCTATGGTTCCATTATGTCCTTCAATTATTTTATATGAAATGTTGAGGCCGAGGCCTGTTCCTTTTCCCACCTCCTTGGTGGTAAAAAACGGATCAAATATTTTTGACAGGTTCTCTTTTGGAATTCCCGCGCCGGTGTCACTTATCTTGATCTCTACCTTTCCATCCAGCGCCCTTGTTGCAATATTAATCTCGCCCTGCTTTTCTATGGCGTGGGCTGCATTCACCAATAGATTTGCAAAGACCTGGTTCAGTTGCTGGGGATAGCATTCTACAAGAGGCAGGTCTCTATAATCCTTCGTGACAACAGCCTTGTATTTAATCTCATTCCAAACAACATTCAATGTTGATTCAATCCCCTTGTTAATATCCGCCGCATAAATTTTGTCTTCGCCGGGATGAGCAAAATCCTTCAGATCAAGCACAATCTTTTTAATCCGCTCAGTTCCGTCTTTGGATTCTCCAACCAGATTCATAACATCATCAAGGATAAAATCAATATCGATTGTCTTTTCAAGCGTTGCTATCTGATCTATCTTTTCTCCAATGTAAAAAGGCAGATCTTTTGCAGCGCCTTTAAGATTTGCAATGAGCTGTCTGTAATGTTCCAGGAGTTTGTTAATATCATTCTGATAATCGGATAATGTTCTCAGATTGCTGCTTACAAACCCGATCGGGTTATTGATCTCATGGGCTACGCCCGCAGCAAGCTGCCCAACAGAGGCCATCTTTTCAGAGTGCAAAATTTGTGCCTGGGTAGTCTTTAATGTTTCAAGAGTATTTTTCAACTCCTCATTCTTTGCCTGAACCTGATTAACAGTATCCTGAAGTTTTTTATTGAGAAACTTTATTTTTTTAGATTGTTGCATACGCTCGGTTATATCCCTTGCAACAATTACAAGTTCAAAAACCTTGCCGTCGTCATCGATTATGGGCAGACAACTAAATCTTCTGTACTTTGTTTGACCATCCTTATCCTTTGCAATATCAAGATAATTTTGAGGCAAACCTGAAGCAAAAACTTTTTGGACATGTTTTGCAAGAGATGCCTCTGTTTCTTTACAACATCCTGAAGACAACACGCTTTTATTCGAAAAACACGACTTACCGACAATCTCGCCAAAAGAAAGTCCTACATTCTTCTGAAATGCTCTGTTTGCTGAAACAATATGATATGTTTTATTAATAGAAACAATTTCTTCCTGCAAGGAATCAAATACAATTTTAAGCTTGTTTCTGCTCTCCGTCAGAACATTTTGCATATCTTTGTTTTTCATTGCTCGTTGCTCGTTGCTGGTTGCTATTTCCCCAAACTGAAGAGCGAAGCGACATCATCATTCATCATTCGATCCGCCGAAGGCGGACAAGTGCTTGCTCGCCTGTGGCGAGTTGGACGTTCGACCTGTCGCGACTGCCGCGACCGGGCGCGGGCACGGCGGGTGTTCAACGTTCATCTTTTTTTCTCTCACATTCTAATCTTCTGACCTTCTGCAGGTTACTCTCCGCTCTTTGCTCTCTGCTCTTTGCTCGACCACTCGACCACTCCTACTCAACTATCGGGAGCCGAATCGTAAAGGTTGTCCCCTTGCCTACCGTACTTTCCACATCAATAGTTCCTTTGTGCTTCTCGATGATGTTGTACGCAACGTTAAGGCCCAAACCGGTTCCTTTTCCGACCTCCTTGGTAGTGAAAAATGGGTCGAATATCTTGGAGAGGTTTTCTTCGGGAATACCTTTGCCCGTGTCACTTATCTTGATCTCCACTTTCCCATCCAGTGCCCTGGTCATAATCCTGATCTCGCCCTGTTTTTCTATGGCGTGGGCCGCATTCACCAATAGATTTACAAAGACCTGGTTCAGTTGCTGCGAATAACATTTCACATGGGGCAGGTCCCCGTATTCTTTGATGACTTTTGCCTTGTACTTCAACTCATTCCAAACCACATTCAAGGTCGATTCCATGTTCTTGTTTATATCCGCATATTGGAGTTTTTGTTCGTCCGGATGAGCAAAATCCTTCAGGTCGATCACGATTTTTTTGATACGCTCGGTCCCCCCTCTGCACTCTTTGATCAAGTTCGGAGTGTCATCCAGGACAAAATCGATGTCGATTTCCTTTTCAAGTTCGTTGATACGGCCCAATTTCTCCAAAATTAAAGCTCGGCCTTTTTCGGTAGCCATGTCGTCCTTTAACCCGGCAATGAAGTTGCTATATTGAGTTATTAAGGACCTTAGATCCTTATCATAGCCCGCCAGGGTATTCAGGTTGCTGCTGATGAAGCCGGTGGGATTATTTATCTCATGGGCTACACCTGCGGCCAATTGACCTATGGAGGCCATCTTCTCGGACTGCAACATCTGCGTCTGGGTTTCCTTTAATTTTCGCAATGTTTGTTTCAATTTTTCATGCGATTTTTGCAGAGCCGCCTCAGCTTCATTGCGGTCGCTTATATCCCGGAAGGACTCAATGACACCTATAATTTCGCCCTCCTTTTTTAAAGGGGTGGCAATGAACTCAACAGGTACCTCCCGGCCAGCTTCTGTTGTCATGATGGTTTCGATTTTAATGAGTTCTTCGCCCATCATGATACGTTTGAGAGTACACATCTCTGTGTGACAGGATTCATGATTGAACTGTTCATAACATTTTCCCCCACTATATTCTCCGCTGGAACCGGCTGTGAGGTTTTCCATTTCCATATTACACTCGACGACATTAAAATCTTTGTCGATTACGCGTATGCCATCTCCTGAACCCTGGAATATGCCTGACAGGTAGTCCTGGGCGCTTACCAGTTTTTTAACCATGTTATTGAACGAATTTGCCAATTCGCCGATTTCATCATCTGTTTCCACTTTTGCCCTTGTAGTCAAATTGCCGCTTATTATCTTTCGGGCAGCGTTAACCAGATTGCCTAAAGAACCTGTGGTGCTTTGGATAAGATAACTGCTTAGAAAGATTGCAATGAACACGGCAGTTATGGAAAGTATTATCAATATGAAAAGAACACGAGTATGAATTATATCAATTTGCTTCTTTGCTCTATCTGACAATTCCAACAATACTCTTCCCTCTTTTTTCAAGTCAGATTCTAATCCTCGAACAAAAAGATCCATCTCTTCCATATAAAAACCGGCCCTGTAACTTTCCATCGGAAGCTTAAGGTTAAAAATATCCAAAACCTGCATTTTAAATACCGGCAACTTTTCCGCTATAGTCAAAAGTTGATTTTCTCCATCACTCAATATCTTTTCAAACTGTGGTTTATGCTTCATCTTTTGATTTAAAATCAAGGCATGAAGCCTGTCTATTATATCGATCAGTTCTTCATAATCCTCAGCAAATATCTCTTTCTCATCTGCGTTCCCATGTATTAGATAATCATGCGGTCCCATCAAGATTTGCTCAAACAAAACCCTTAATTCCTGAAAGTTATCATGGATCTTATCAACAAACGCAGCATTGTTTTTGACAATGTTTACTTGCTGCAAACCCCATATTGCGATTGTTGAGCAACCAATAATCAAGAACAGTAATATTATCGCAAAGCTTATTATCTTTTTTTTCAAAGTTAAACTAATCACCGATCACTCTCCCATCTTTCTTAAGTCATCAAAGTCACTATCTTTAACCTTGATAAAGCCATGTCTTATATCCGCAGAGAATGTTTCTCTTTTTTGTGAGTCCAATTCAGACATTCTAAGCAAAGCATCAACTACTTTTCCCATATCCTTTTCATCTATGTTATTAGTACATGTAAAAACCCAGGTAATAACAGGCGATGTTTGTGCAACATGTGATAATTCAGCTACATCTAATCCAAAATTTTTGTAATAGAATAAAGAGTTACAAACCGGACACATTAATGTTCTAACACAACCAGTGTCAGATTTTTTGAAAAATATGTCTAAAACAATATCAATACACGACCCTCCAAAACTATATCCTGCTAAATCCTTTTCTAAATCGATCCCATTATCTATAAAGTATTTTCTTGCCGCTATCCATTTAGTCGCGGAATTTTCAGGACCAAAAATTACCCTTTTCCCTTTTACATCTTTAATGGTTTTTATGTTGCTGTCGTTTCTTGTAATAATGCAGCCGGTCTCAATAGGTCTGCCTTGATATTTATCAATGAAGCCGCATAACGCAACATATAGATAATCTTTATTTACAAGATTCTCGACATCTAAATAAATAGCCGGATCCATATAAAGAAAACCTGCCTTTTGATTTTTTACTTTGGTCACAAATTCATTGAAATCTTTGAGAACAACAAGGTCTATTTTAAGGCCTGTGCTTTTTGAAAGATAATTCGCAAGCGGCCTGAATTTCCTGAATACCATAGAAGGTTTGCCGCAAGGACTTATAATCAATTCATATTTTTTCCCGATATCCTTTGTGGCTTCCTCGCTCATTTCTATTGCTTGCCTGGATTCCGCCCTCAAATTATCTTTGTAGTGGCCAACAAAAAATAGAGTAGATATGACTATTAAACTAATAAATATCAATTTTCTCATAAGTAACCTCCTAATATTTACGGTTAAAATATCATGCTCTTCCCCTCATTCATAACCTACCACAATTGATTTAGATAGCCCATTACATGTTGAATTAATTGTGCATACTAAAATATTATAGCACCACTGCATATGTCAAGAAATTTGTAGAATTACAACACTATCTGAGCAGTTCAAAAAGTCCGAAAGGTCCATTTTCTCAAGGAAATATCCTCTTATCTCAAAAAAAATTATAAAACAGGAAGTGTTATAAAAGACGGGAAAGTATGGTTCGCCAAACAACACTTTTTAGTTTAGGCTTTCCATCTCCTTTAATTCAACCTAAATTGAGCAATTTTTGGCTCGATCTGCACTGATCTCTTGCGCATCAAGGATTCGCGAAAATCCTCGACATATCCACGGGTATGCCTGCGGTTTTCGCAAACCCTTATGCATCAAGATCTCAGCACATTTCTTCGCAATAAATCGCTCAACTTAGGTTCAAACATCTTGACAGTCTCTGTAAGGGGACGGCCAAACAGAAAATCCATCATATCAGCATCTACCCTCCCTTTTTCCACAAGCAAAGATCGAATATGTTTATCATAATGGATAATATTGAGTATAGCCTCATGGGCTTTATCTTTTTCATCAGAATCCAGCTTATCTACAAAACCTTTTATCTTCTCATATGAGCAGACTGTCTGGTGATCCTCTATCAGGTCCCACAACCATTTAATTTCTGAAATAAGATCTCTGCGGACAAGCCGGTTTTTAGAATAAATCCTTTCAATCTCCTCTGTATCCCAGCATTTAAGCACTCTGCATTCAACCGGTCTGTTTTCGTAAATTCCGCAACTTTTCTCCTTTTCATCAAAAAAAATACACATCCATGAACCTTTCCGGCCCTTTATTTTGATGATATCGGAAGTTACAGTGAACAGCCCGCCTTTAATATTATCAAAAGCAAGCTCCCCTTCCCTGATTGTATAAAGATATTTTGATGGAATTATTCCTTTCTCAATCAGGTTTTTATCTTCATGGTGAAAAGACGGCCCGCCCTTTTCGCAGCAGGCACCGCATCGAATACAACTGCTCTGTTGATTGTCGGGTTTTGATTTGATGACAGATAACCCCGCATTTTTCTGATATTTATTATTGATGGTCCACTTCGTGTCACTCGAACCCTTGAATCCTTGAATTCTTATTGCCCTATTCTTAACAGAAATATATACGGTTTACAATAAATCTGCATAATCAGCTTATACGATATTCTTGTTTTTTGCTGGATTAAATGATAATCATAATTTTACAAACTCAAACTCATTTTTACTACGGAGCGGACAGACAATTAAATTTGAAAAGGGTTGACTGTTTGAACGCATTAGTGAGCCTTAAGAAAAAACAGCCTATCATGAGACATCTTTGGTATGATATATTAATTTCAATCTACAAGGGCAGTTTTGTTATGTTTTTGTATGCTGTTTTTTCTTTAGGATCACTTATTGCGTGAGTTTCAGATCTTTTCAAATTTAATTGCCTGTCTGCGGAGTAATGGAGTTATAAAACTCACTTTTTTGAGTTTGTAAATTTCTGGAAAAGGAATAACAGAGGTTAGATGATCGAAGAAATCAACAGTTACGATTCTTTTATTCAACGTCTCGATCCCCGCGTCAAGATCGTGACGGCTCTTCTTTTTTCGGTTGTAGTAGCAGTATCAGGCAAATTTTTAGTTCTAATATCAGCCCTGATTCTAAGCCTTTTCATTGTAATAGCCACCAAGATACCGATAAGGGAGGTTTTCAGGCGTCTGATACCTGTTAATATGCTGCTGCTTTTTCTGTGGCTCTTTCTCCCCTTTACATTCGCAGGAGAGCATCTCTTTTCAGTCGGCACACTTTCCGTTACCCGTGAAGGAGTGTTGTATGCAGCCGGAATCAGTGTTAAATCAAACAGTATGATGCTGATGCTTATTGCGCTGGCCGCATCCACGCCGATTTTCACCTTAGGCCATGCCATGCATGAACTCGGCATGCACAAAAAACTGGTTCACCTTTTCTTCTTTACCTACCGTTACATACACGTTATACAGAGAGAATATATCCGGCTTGCAAATTCCATGAAGATCCGTAGTTTCAGGCCCAGCACAAATCTACATACTTACAAAACCTATGCTCACATGACAGGAATGCTTCTCGTCAGGAGTTTTGACCGGGCGCAGCGGGTTCATAACGCCATGATGTGCCGCGGTTTCAGTGGAAAGCTTTACAGCCTCAGCGAGTTCTCCATCAAAGGCGCAGACATACTCGCCTTTGCTTTTATGGCAACAGTTATCCTGATATTAGGTATTCTGGAATGGACACAAATAACCTGATTATTAATCTAAAAGATATATCCTTTGGCTATCCCGGCGAATCCAGTGTTCTGGACAGGCTCAACTTAAAGTTTTACCAATACAACCGGATCGGATTAACAGGACCGAACGGAAGCGGCAAAACCACCATGTTTCACATTATTATGGGGTTGTTAAAGCCTTCTTCAGGCAAAATAGAGATATTCGGCAGGCCTGTTAAAGAGGATAAAGATTTCAGATATGTCCGCCAAAAAATCGGACTTCTTTTTCAGGATGCAGATGACCAGCTTTTCTCCCCAACCGTCATAGAGGATGTCGCATTCGGCCCTCTGAACCTGGGCAAATGCCGGAATGAAGCTATGGATATCGCGAGCATGACGTTAAAGTCGCTGGGCCTGGCAGGATTTGAAGACAGGATAACCTACAAGCTGTCCGGAGGAGAAAAAAAGCTTGTTTCCCTCGCAACGGTTCTTGCCATGGAGCCTGAAGCGCTTCTCCTGGATGAGCCGACATCCGGCCTTGATGATAATACAAAGGAGAAGCTTCTACATATTCTATCTGATCTGAATCTTTCCTTTATATTGATATCTCATGAAATCGACTTTCTTTCCGAAATAACAAATTCCATTTATGCAATGCAAAGCGGAAAAATCATTTCAGACAAAGAGGCATACATCCACAAACATCTCCACGCACACCCCCATGGAAAATATTCCCATGTGCATAGCAAAAAAGTGTCAGGTGTTAAGTGTTAAGTGTTAAGTATTGACTTATTTGGGAAAAAAGTTATATGTCAATGCAATATTTGAAAGGAAAAATCTTTGAAAAAAGTCAAAGTGCTTGTTTTTGGATCCTTTATTTTGTCATCATTATTTTTAATGAGCCTCACCCCAATTGTCTCATTTGCCCGAACAACCACAAGTGATAGCGAATGTATAAACTGCCATACAAATCTTAAAAAACTGATCCGTCTTAGCTGGGAAATCGAAAAGATCAGGCCAAAACCAGCCGAATCCGCTGAAACATCAGGTGAAGGCTGAGGCGGACCGTTGGCTCCGTTGGAGCCTTATGAAAAAATTTATGTCAACCCTTCTTTCTTAAAAACCCCACATGGAGAAATCAGATGTGAGACCTGCCATAACGGAAATCCCCGTGATCCGGACTGGCAGACTGCTCACACCAATATCGTTAAAGATCCCACCTTTCCTGAGGCCGACAAGTCATGCGGAGAATGCCACGAAGATATTGCCGCAACTGCTGCAAGCAGCCTGCATTATACCTTAGCCCCATTTTCAAGTATTATAAAAAAGCGAGCCAACAAAAAAGATGAAGAGGTTTTTAACAAGGTTTGCCTGGCAAAAGATAAACACTGCAACGCTTGTCACTCCAGTTGTGGTCAGTGCCATGTAAGCCGTCCTGATTATGCCAAAGGCGGCTTTCTGGCCGGTCATCTCTTCCAGAAAAAACCGTGTATGGATACTACTTGTTCGAGTTGTCACGGCGGCAGGGTGTACGGAGAATTTACCGGCTTAAACGACGGATATCCAGCAGATGTTCATTATGAAAAAGAAGAGATGACATGCATGGACTGCCACACCGGAAAAGAGATGCACGCTGATGCCACAGGAGTATCCAGCAGGTTTGATCTTCCCGAACGACCAGAGTGCGAGAAATGCCACCCAAATGTTCTGTCCGAAAAACCTGAGACCAGGTCGCACAGCATTCACAGAGAAAAAGTTGCATGTCAGGTCTGTCATGCTGTAGCTAATAAAAACTGCTTTGGCTGCCATGTAGGAACCGACAAAAAAGGGCTTACCTTTTACAAGTCCGGAGAAACCAAAATGCTTTTTAAAATCGGACTCAATCCCGACAAGACAAAGAAGAAACCTTATAACTATGTGGTTCTGAGACACCCGCCGGCAGATCCCGGTCTGTTTGATTTTTATGTAAAGAATGGATTGACCGATTTTGATAAGCTTCCTACCTGGAAACTCGATACGCCCCATAGTATTCAGCGGATAACCCCGCAGAACAAGACATGTAATAATTGCCACGGCAATGCTGCTCTCTTTTTACAGGAAAAAGACGTAACCGGATGGGAACGCAAGGCCAATGCCAAAGTAATCGTTCCAGCCGGCAAAATCCCTAAACCGGTGAGTAATCACTAACAACAATAAGGAGAAATGGATTATGAACATTGCGATTTTGAGTTGCAAAAACATCAAGGATGAAAGCTGTTTTGGCTGTCATAAGTGCCTGATGGCTTTCGACAAAAGAGAAGGCGAATTTGAAAGATACAAGGGCACAGATGCCAAGCTCAGGGCTCTGCTTCATTGCGGTGGATGTCCCGGCATGTCTCCGGTAGTTCGATTGGCCAATCTGAAGTGTTGGATGGCGCCAGCAGGAGAAACCATTGATGTTGTACATATAGGGACATGTTTGTTAGACAATTGTCCTTATGCAGATACTATTATCAAGAAAGTTAAGGCCAAAGCAGGAGTTGAAGTTATTGAAGGCGCCCATCCCTATCGGCCGACCGCAGTATTCGGTACTTAAACCTAAATTGAGCGATTTTTTACTCGATCTGCACCGATCTCTTGCGCATCAAGGATTTGAGCCTTAGTGACTGAACTGTTAAGCAAATCATACTTTTTACGAGATTATCGAACCATCAATTAAGAAAAGGAGGGAAAAATGAAGCACATTAAAAAGACATTGGTATTATCTATTGCTCTGGTTTTTATTTTGAGCGGACTCGCCTTTGCAGGATTCGATTACAAGGTAAAAAAGGCTCATATAGGCGGGGATGTCACGCCCTCGCAAGCCGTTGAGATGATCAAAAAAGATCCAAGCCATACCTTTCTAATTGATTGCAGAACCAGCGCCGAATATCAATTGATCGGCCACCCCAAAGGAGCCTGCAATATCCCTTTAAAATTCTGGACCGGCAAGTTCGGAAAAAAAAAGTATGGAATGGCTGCTAATCCGAATTTTGGCAAGGATATTATGGCGCGATTTAATCCAAAGACCGACACATTGTTGTTTATGTGCAGAAGCGGCAGCAGAAGCTGCTACGCATGCAACGAAGCGATTAAGGCAGGATTTGCAGAAGACAAGGTGTTTAATGTAATGGGCGGTTTTGAAGGTGACAAGATAAAATGCAAAGCAAGCTCTTACTCAGGCCAGCGCAAACTTGGCGGCTGGCGTAATTTTGGCCTTCCGTGGACCTATAGCATAAACAAAAAACTGATTTACCAACCCGATCTTGCAAAATAGTCACACCGTTATAATGATTAAAGGCTCACTTCTACACGGGGTGAGCCTTTTTTATAGCCTTTACCGAATGCAATAACAGATGGCCTCGTAAAAAGTCCATTTTATTCACTTCATGACCATTTTGGGCGCAATTAAGATGTTCATCTAAAATGCAAGAACTCGGCCTAACGGCCTCAAACAGCTTGCATTTCTTAACGATGAACATCTTAATTGCTTTTT
>JAUVHU010000063.1 GCA_030593145.1 Desulfobacteraceae bacterium | reverse complement strand
ACTTTTTTTAACGAATTTGCGCAGAAATATTTTGGTTTCACAGAAGATGAGATACTTGGAAGGAATGTAGAAGGGACCATTTTCCCAAGCAGAGAATCAACAAAGCATGAGCTGAAGAAGATAACAGGGCTGCTCCGGCAGGATCCTGACCTGCATATCGTCAGCGAGAACGAAAATATACTCAGAAATGGCAAAACCGTCTGGATTGCATGGACATACAAGCCGATCTTTGACAGCAACGGAGACTTTAGAGAGATACTTTCTATTGGTAACGATATCACGGAACTCAAACGAGCGGCAGAAGAGAAAAGGGGTTTAGAGGCCCGTCTCCAGCGAGCAGAAAAAATGGAGGCTATCGGAATGCTTGCAGGAGGGGTGGCTCATGATCTTAATAATATCCTGTCAGGGATTGTAAGCTATCCTGAGCTGTTATTGATGGATCTGCCACAGAAAAGCCGCCTGAGAAAGCCTATGTTGACAATACAAAAGTCAGGTGAAAGAGCTGCGGCTATTGTGCAGGATTTGTTAACCCTGTCGAGAAGAGGGGTCGTTGCCACGGAAGTTGTGAATTTGAGAAAGATTGTTTCCGAATATTTAAAGAGTCCGGAGCATAAAAGATTACTATCATATCATCCTAAAGTTAAAGTGAAGACCCTTCTTGAGTCGAATCTGTTAAATATATTAGGTTCTACGGTACATCTGTCCAAAACTGTCATGAATTTGCTCTATAATGCCGCCGAATCGATGCCGGATGGTGGAAATGTCTTTATATCATTAGAAAACAGATATATTGATAGACCAATAAGCGATTATGACGCTGTAGATGAAGGCGATTATATTGTCCTTACAGTTTCAGATACCGGAATAGGTATCGCTCCTAATGATATGAAGAGGATATTTGAGCCTTTTTATACAAAAAAGGTTATGGGAAGAAGCGGAACAGGATTAGGTATGGCTGTTGTATGGGGGACAGTAAAAGACCATAATGGATATATTGATATTCAAAGTACTGTAGGAGAGGGAACTACATTTATACTCTATTTTCCGGCAACCAGAAAAGAATCCGCCGGAGAAAAATCCTTATTGACCTTTGAAGACTATAAGGGCAAGGGCGAGTCGATTCTGGTTGTTGATGATGTGGCAGAACAGAGGGAGATAGCATTTGAAATGCTGAAAAAATTAGGTTATGTTGTTACATCTGTTTCAAGTGGCGAAGAAGCAATAGATTATATGAAAGAGAATTCGGCAGACCTGTTGGTGCTGGATATGATTATGGATCCCGGAATAGACGGGCTTGAAACATACAAAAGAATTCGTAAATTATGTCCCGGCCAGAAAGCAATCATCGTGAGTGGATTTATGGAAACCGACCGGGCCAGAGAGGCTCAAAAATTAGGCGCGGGAGCTTATGTGAAAAAGCCGTATTTAATAGAAAAGCTCGGGATAACTGTTAGAGATGAATTAAGCGGAAAGGTATAGTCTTTTATGCATGATCATGGATATATAATGGAAAGTGACGAAGAGTCTCTTCGTCTTGATTTGAAGACAGATGAAAAAGCTGTTCAAAAGCAAGCTGCATGGGCCGGTATAAAGCCTGGTATGCGCGTGGCCGATCTTGCTTGTGGTTCGGGGAAAACCACCTTTTGCCTGCAAAAACTTGTTCGGCCTGACGGTGAGGTGGTTGGTGTGGACTGCTCTGAAAAGAGATTGATATATGCAAGGAGACATTTCAGCGGCGCAGGAATAAAATTTATACGCAGGGATATAAGTATGCCGCTGGATGATCTGGGAAAATTCGATCTTATATGGGTACGTTTTATCCTTGAATATAATCGCTCAAAGAGTTTTGATATAGTAAAGAACATATCAGGCATCCTGAAACCAGGAGGGATTTTATGCCTGATAGATTTGGACTATAACTGCCTGAGACATTTCGGGCACTCTAAAAGAGTTGAAAGAACCATTTGCGGAATAATGAGCGCTCTGGAAAAGGATGCTGACTTTGATCCTTATGCAGGAATAAAACTCTATTCTTACCTTTATGATCTCGGCTATCAGGATATTGATGTAGATATTTCTCCGCATCACCTGATTTTTGGAAGATTAAAAGAAAAAGACGCTTACAACTGGACGATGAAGGTAGAAGTTGCGGCAAGAAATTCAGGATATGGGTTCGAAGAATACGCAGGTGATTATAAAAAATTTTTTGAAGAGCTTGAGAGTTTTTTTGCCGATCCCAGAAGATTTACCTATACACCTCTAATCTCATGCAGGGGGCGCAAGCCCAATAGATGTCTTTAGTGCTGAATATGCCTGAGTAAATCTTTTAGATGCTGGAAGTAATCATCCAAATACGGCGCATTTAGTGTCCATTGGTTATATAATTTGTCATATTGTATGGACTGATTTTCCGCATAACTGAGAGGATAGAGGAGTACGGTTATTTCTTCCTGCGAGAGTTTTTTTGACAATTCAGCTAACATTAAATTAAAGATATTCCTCGAAAGTCCCTTCTGATCTATTACAATGATCTTGATACTGTTTGTCAGATCAGAGAGATTCAAGCCAATATCAGAGATATCCGCCAGAATGACCGCCTTGAGGCTGCCGGCCATTTTTAGTGAAAAAAGATGCTTCTCCCTTTTAAGCCCAAGCCTGCTATATTCTTCTGAAAGTTCATTACAATCAGCCATGTCCGGTCCAAGGTCCAGCGCATTGAGCATAAGTCCCCCTGACTCATGCTCATAAAAAGTTTCCAGCTCCATAAGGTCTTCGGGTCCGGTTTTAGTCAATTCCCAGGGTTTTGGCATATCTGATTCATCATTACCTAATCTGCAAAAATGAAAATAGGCAAATGTATCAAGAGAACTACCCTTGGGATTTCCTATTTTTCTTGCAATCCCTCCGAAAACCCGGTTGGAAAACTTATTGTCGGGTCTGAAATAACAGAAAAAGAAATTCATATGAATAGAGTAGAGATTGCGTGAATCATTTACAAACCGTCCCATCTGGTTCAATACAACAAGCCCGGCCATTTTAGATTTTGATATATCGGAAGCATGCTGATGGATCAGCCATGAATTTTCATAAAAACGGAGTGTGGCCATATGGGCTAAAATACGACCTTTGTTCTGAAATATAAAATGTCTGGCTATATTCTGATTTGGCGTATAGAGTTTTTCATAAGTCTTTTTGATTTTTTCCTTATATGCTTTTATAAAAGCATATTTTTCCGGATAGATAAAACCTGTTCTAAAAAAGAAATTCCACAGGGCATCTAGATCTACCTTATTGCAGATATAAGACTTACTGTCCGCTGCCTGGTGCATGAGAGCCAACATCTTCATATGATCTTTAGCATCTATATCGAGAAAGGCCAGACCGCATTTCACAGATCTGTCTTCTTTGCCGTTATCGTTAATTTTTCTATAGACAACCTGAGCCTTACAATTAACCTTAAAGCTGTTTGCAAAGGCCAGATCGAGTTTGGGTATGATCATGCCAGGCAGAAGAACAGCGTTTTCCTGACTCTCTTGCACCGAAAACCCTGATCCTGACAGGTTACCGGCTTTGAGAAAAACCATTTTTTGAGTAAGAGGGTGTCTGAAGACAATATCTGGTGATGGCGTCAGTTCCTGGCGCATGCTGCGGAATTTTTTTGGTTTGAATCTATGCAACTGGCGATCAAGAGGTTTTAGCACCAGGTTTATCGTTTTATGAGCCTTGCTGCAGGTTAGTTTGAGTATGCCGCACTCACCTGAATAAAGTGTTTCTGCGTTGTTATAAAAAATGATAGTCGCTGGAGAGTCAGAATCAATCCATTGGTCTGTCTGGGGAGGAACTATTTTCACTTCAACATGAAAGGAAAACGCGCTGAAATTCATGAGAGAGCCGTAAAAAAGAGCGCTGTTTTGAATCAACTGAACATTTATGCCTTTGCATAAATGTCTTATTGCTTTTCTGGAATTGATTTCGCGGCACGTTTCAGGGATGAGGATGCTTATTCCCCTTACACTAAGGTCTATTAATTCTGATTCTACCAGGATAAGTTTCAGACCGTCATTTATCATGATATTTTGGAACTTGTACAAATTCAGATTTTGATAAAATTTTGTATCTTCCGTCCAAAGACAGTCAAGCTGGTCTCCAAAACAGGGTTGGGGTTTGGCACGGCAGGAGATGTTGCGGTTATTTTTAATGTGCTTGAGATTTATCAGAACAGTCCGGTCCTGGAAATTAAAGTAGTTTAGTATATTGATTAAATCTTTCTTCTTGACCGGCCTTGGTTTTTCCTGATCGCCGGTTTCGGCACCTGGGTTGATTAATTGGAGAATTTTGTGAGGGCTTTCCATCTTTTTTCCCTGCCCTATATTTAAAAATGTAACTATTCAGCTACTAAGGCATGAAGTGAATAATAATCTAATTTTAAAACATTTATCTGGAGAAGGAAATTACACAGTAAGAACAATAGTCAATACAATATATAGGAGAAAAAATAATTTTGTGATCTTGATGTCTTTGTGGCAAGGTGTTTGAACAAATACCACAAAATAAGTATTTCAACAATCTATTTCGCTATCTCCTATAACAACATATAGTATATGTTGCTATTTCTTATAACAATATATTGTATGTGTCAATAAAAATTCAATAGGTACTTTTGATGGTATTATGTTACGAGTAAAAAGCTATATTATGCCGCTCACGGCACTGCAGATGAAAAAATAACTTTTGCGCAAAGAGATGAAACCTTTTATACTTCTGGTAGCACTTTCTTGTGATTCCCCTGTTACGTATGATCGTGGCGCGTCTTCTTGGGGAGGGTTAGCGTAAACGTGGTCCCTTCATCAACCTTACTCTTTACTTCGATGATTCCACCATGATCCTGCATATTTTTATGGGCAATAAACAGGCCCAATCCTGTACCGTTGTGCATATTACTTTTATGTCTGGTAGTAAAATAGGGGTCAAATATCTTGTCAATTATAGTCTGAGGTATTCCAGGACCATTATCTTTGATTACTATCTGAACAGTCTCACCTTTTCCAGTTTTCATAATTATTTTTGTTGTAAATTCGATTCTTCCTCCATCTGGAGTAAAATCTATAGCATTTGAAAGCAGGTTTAAAATAACTTGCTTCATCTTTCCCGAATCCATCCATACCAGCCTCATGCCTGGATCATAATTACGAACAATATCGATATGTTTTGCCTTGCTATGAGGTGAAGTAAGAAGAATCATCTTGTCTATCAGATCATTAACATCGCTTAACTCAAAGTGTGATTCTCTTGTTTTGGTCAAGTCCATGAGCTCGGTAATGAGATTATTTATTCTTGCGGTTTCCTCCATTGCAATCTTATAAAATTCGGTTCTGAATTTTTCATCCTCATATTTTTGGGGCAGCATCTGGATAAATGTCCCTATGGCGGTCATTGGATTCTTAATCTCATGAGCCAGTCTTGCCGCCATATTACCAAGGAAGGAAAGCTTTTCAGCTCTGCTCAAAAGAGCCTGGGATCTTTTGAGTTCCTCCATCTGCTCGCTGAGTCTGTTGTATAGCATTGCGTTTTCTATAGCGATGGCAATCTGGGGAGCAAACATTTCCAGGTTTTCCCTTGTTTCCTTTGGAACTTCCTTTCCATCTATAGCATCTGTTGCAATAATTCCGATTACTTTGGATTTGGTTATAAGAGGAACAATGAATGCCGAGGTGGGATTAGCGTAATTAAAGACGATATTTTCCTTTCTCAGAGTTGAATTTTTTATGTCAGGAATATACTTGGATTGTCCTGTGTTGACCACCCTTGCTATTATGTTGCTCAAACGATCCAGGGCAATTGTATAATTTTTGATCTCGTCCGGAACTTCACCATCAAAACCCACTCCATACATATATTCAAGGCACCCTTTCTCGTCATTTACAAGCATGATTATGGCCCGGTTTATTTGACATATATTTGATAAAATATTCATGATGATGGTTAAAAGCTGTTTTAAGTCAAGTATGGAGAGAATTGCCTTCCCTGTATCCTGTATAGCCGTGAGCTGTTTGATTTTTTGATTTAGCTCCATATTCAGCCGATTGACTTCATATTTTTGTTCGATTATCTCTTTGTCCTTCTCCTGTTCGGCAATAATATCTTTCAGCATTGCTCTGGACATAAAAAATCTGGAAAGATACTCACGAACTCTGTTTTGAAATGGCCATGTTATATGGTACTCACAATATGGAGCGCCGTCAAAATGGCAACATTTCTCTTTTAATGTATAAGGCTTTCCTGACCAGATAGTTGGCAAAAATGTATATATTCCTTGATTGAAAAGACATAAATCTTTAGAAGGTTTCATTGAAGAATTCCAGTGCAAACGAAATAGAGCCCAATTTCTTCTTATTGTTACAAGTTCGACCTTTTTGGTTCGGTTAAATTTATCATTTATCTCCTGTGCATGTTTGAAGCACTTTTTTGAAGACCAGAACGATTTAATAAATATTTTTTGGATATAGCCAAGAGATGAATTCTCAACAGCATATCTGGCAATCTTATAGGCAACCATCTCATCATTTAGCATAATCCTGGCTCTCTTGAACAATTCGACAGTTATGACAGTAGAAACCCAGTTGTTAGAATCAGTTAAAAAACTTTCAGGGTCGGAAAGGGAGTCTATTTCAGGATCAAGATCATATAACAGTTCGGAGCAATCGCCGTTGTTATAAGCCTTTATATAATTTATAAGGGCCTTGGAATTTATACAGTTTACTTCTTTTTCCATGTAACATACCTCATTGTATTTGCATCAAGTACTTATCCGATTCTATGCAACCTTGCCAAAAGAGGGTCTAAGCTGTGGCAGATATAATGGTTTTTCAATTATTGTGCCGGATGACGGGACCTGTTCGATAGCCGGATATTTTTTCCACTGGTACCATCCTTCGGGGTGATTGTAAATGTATTGCTCCAAACATTTTAAACTGCTTCATAGCTGCGTTACATATGTTCGCAGACCAGGTGTGGTTTTTAATCTGTCGATTAATTCCCGTGTAGTGGTCATGTTGTAAACCGCTTTTGTTGCAAATGACCTCGCTATTTGCTTGCGATTCTTGGGGGATTGTCCGTGCCAATACTCCGGAATATAAACAAAATCTTCAATTCGTATTAATTCCAGAGTCGTCACCAGTTGCTTTAACTTTTCAGTAAGCGGCTACTCAATTTCTTTTTCTATAAAAGGGAAAAGAAATCCTTGGATATTAAACCAAATCTGTGATACTTTTCTCATGAAGCTGTCTCCTTGTTTCAACTAATTGTTCAATTAAATCAATTAGTCGTAATGTATTATAGAGGCAGCTTCTTTATCATAATTATTCCTCTGCTGATTAAAATAATTCAAAAGTTTTTTTGTTTCTGCAAGAGGCCACATAGAATTAACAATAAATACAAAAAGAAATGCTGTTTGGGAATTCGCTCTTTTTTTGGTTCGGCTATGTAAAAAAAACAACCGGGGCAGAGGGGTTAAAATGGATAAAGATAACGGGTGTAAGGAAAAACCGCATATTTTAGTGGTGGATGATGAGTCGAATATTCTGACAGCAATGTCTTTAGTACTCCAACCAGAGTTTGATGTTACTGTAGCAAAAACTGGTGATAAAGCAGTCAAAAAAATCCGGCGGGGCATGGATTTTGATGTAATTTCATTGGATCTGCAAATGCCCGGACTGTCAGGCATTGAATCACTCAAAGCTGTAAAACAATTAAGCCCTTCTACGGAAGTATTGATCGTTACAGCTCACTCAGACGCTGAATCGACAAGAGGAGCTCTCAAACTTGGGGCTTACGATTACATTGACAAACCATTCAGTAATGCTGAATTAGTTGCATCAATTCGCAAAGGTGTAGAACGCCGAAGCAATACAACAGGAGTGGAAAAAACCAAAGAACAACTCGCATTTGTCAAAGCACAATTGATACAATCGGAAAAATTCTCCGCTATTGGGCAACTGTTAGCCGGGGTTGCCCATGAATTAAATAATCCTCTAACAACGATTATGGGTTTTTCAGAGATTCTTCTTCTAAGAAAAGGCTCATCTGATAGAACACGAAACTACCTGGAAAAAATAAACGAAAGCTCTTTGCTCTGCAAGAATATCGTACAAAAGCTGCTTGCATTTTCCAGGAAAGAGGGAGCAAAACAGGAATATATCCAGATCAATCAGGTTATCGAAAGCATCCTTGAGCTTAAACAGCATGATTTCAAAGTAGATGGTATTCAGGTGGTCAAGCAATTAGCAGATAATATGCTCGGTACAACGGCTAACTTCTACGAGCTCCAGCAAGTGTTTCTGAATATAATTAATAATGCGCACCAGGCGATGAAAATGCATGCCGGAACGGGAACACTGACTGTTAAAAGCTCATTTGATGAAAAAGTAATACGTATCAATTTCCTTGATACAGGCCCGGGCATCCCTGAAAAAAATCTCCAGAAAATCTTTGAACCTCTTTTTACCACGAAGAAAAAAGGAGAAGGCACAGGGCTTGGTTTAAGTATTTGCTATGAAATCATCAAGGAGCATAAGGGGAATATCTTTGTGGCCAACAACCAGGGAAAAGGTGCATGCTTCGCAATAGAAATTCCTATTGTTGACCAGCAGAAATCGCTCAATTTGGGTTGAAAAATATTGAAACTCTCTGCAGCAAGCTGTATTCTCAAGTCTTCTTTTTCAGCCTTTCGAGGTTTTCCCTTGCCAGGATCATATCCGGGTCCAGTGTTAGGGCCTTTTCGTACATGACTATAGCCATGTCAAAGTCGCCTTTTTCGCGATAATTCGATCCAAGGCTTGCATAATCAAGAGCAGAATAAGGATCTATTTCGACAGCCGTGGTTAGATTTTCAATAGACTTATCATAGTTTTTAAGCTGAAAATAAGAAAATCCGAGCGCATTATATATTTCTTTTACACGGCCGGCTTTTTCTCCGGCTTTTTCAAGCGCAACAACAGCCTGCTCATAATCGCCGATATTATTGAAGCATGTTCCTTTATAAATTAGAATTCTGATCATGTCTTCTTTGTTGGGTTTTAAACGTAGCGCATCGGAAAATTCTTCTATAGCCCCGTTGTAGTCGCCTTTCCCAAAATAACAAAGTCCTTTATAGAAATGGAAATAATACTGTTTGTTATATATTAGTTCACAACTGCTAAATGCTTTTAGAGCCTGATCATAAAGGTCTGTCATCGTGTAGCAGACAGCCAGTCTGAAATAGATGTGTCCGGCTTCTTCAACCGGAGACAATTTCAGGGATTTCTTATACTTTTCTACAGCCTGCGAATAGTCTTCATTATCCTGGCGCAAAGTTCCAAAATGGCAGAGAAGTGCTCCGGTTTCTTCCCTTATGTCCTGCGGCATTGGTAAATCAGCAAAGGAATCGGCAACCCGTTCTCTGCATTTGAGGCAGTCTATTTTTGATTCGCCTGATTCATTGTATATAGAAGTGAAATCGTCCCTGTCATTTATTTCATCGATATTTGCAAAGCTTATCTTTTTACGAAAAGCATCTATGCATTTATAAATCGTTCCTTCCTGTATTGAGACAACAATTGAAGCCGGGCATTGTTCGGACATATCTAAAGAATCAGACGTTAGCTTGTCCAATGAATCATCAAGGATGTCGTGACAAAACAGGTTGCACAGAATGTCCGGCATTTTTCTTGAATCGTCGGGGCTGAAATAAAACTTTTCCGTAACTCTTTGGATCTCTTTGTTTTGCGCCAGATCAGATGCAGCTCTGTTTAGATAAAGGCTGGACAATAAAAAAGAGTTTTTTAACTCCTCAAGGAGGGGTTTAAGGGATGAGGGTTTGGTTTTATTATCCGGTTTATTGTCCGATTTATTATCCAGTTTGTTTTCAGGGGCAATAACCGGCAGCAACATCAGTCTTGGCATTTCTTGATGCATATACCCTTCCTGATCGAACTTGACTGCTGCCTGCTTTATATGCTGGTAGCAGCTTTTGACATCCTCAATATCTAAAGAATTAACAGGGTGTACATAATGGACATAGAGTCTGGCAAAGAGATGTTCGCTTAGGAACCTGCCGATCTCTTTATGGATTTCTCTAATTTGCGGCATGCTTTCAGAAAGATTTTCTGTAATCAGATAAAGACTGGATGTCATGTTAACATGATAAAACGCAGATTGTAAAAACCGGGAAAGGCGAATAAAATCCGTTTTGTCGGGTTTGCTTAATATTATATATATTTTTTGTATGGCAATAGTAGTCATTATTTGTTTGTAACATTTTCACCAGAACACAGAGAAACCTATATTTTTTACTCCGTTAGAAAGCTCCGTTCTTTCTAACGTTCTAACGGGAGTTTATATAAAATCTCAGCGTACTCTGTGATTTCTGTGGTAAGGTTTTTCATCAAGAAACAATCCGTTTCCCACCATCAAGTGAATTGGCTTTCCATAGTTCCTGTATTTTGTGCATGTCTTTTGATTTCATGCAGTCAGTTTCGTATTGAGATCCAATGGATAGATATGCAGGGCGGTCATTATTCAGCGGTCGGATATTGTAATCCTTGTAATGCTTGGCCATATGTGTTCCAAAATAGATTTGCATCTGCTGAGAATTTGTATTGCCCATAATCTTAACCTTGTTTTTTTTCACAAACTCCAGTGTTTTTACGGCATCTTCAAATGTTTCATACGGTAGGCCGAAAATCGTAAAAAGCTCAACCTCTATATCCTGACGCTGGGCCAGTCTTATTGCTTCAGCTATCTTATCAAGTGAAATTTTCTTGTCCAGTTTTTCCAGAACCTTTTCCGAGGCTGATTCCAGCCCAAAGGCAATTGTACTCACTCCTGCCTGTTTCATTTTTTGCATCAACTCTGTGCTTACAAGGTCTGCCCGTGTCTGCATCCATATTTCCATTTTAAGGTCTTCAGCAATTATCCTGTCAAGGAGTTCGATTACCCTTTTCGGTTTAAAGGAGATATTCGGATCGGCAAACCAGAGTTTTTTTACACCTTTTTTGCTTATCCATTTAATTTCTTCAATAACCCTGTCAACAGAATGGAAGGTTATTTTATGTCCAAATGCGTTTGGAGTATAACAATAGATGCAGTTATGAGGACATCCGCGGGATGTCAGCATTATGGCTTCACTCATATTGGAATAATCAAAGACATCATTTAAATAAGCGGATGGATATTGGTCAAGGTCGGTAAAGCTTTCAAGTGGTTGTGTGTCAAAAACCGAGCCTGCAGAGTCCTTGTAACTGACGCCGAGAAGATCTGAAAAAGGGGTGTTGTTTTCGATTGCCCTGGCAATATGAAGCATCGTTCTTTCACCAGAACCTCTGGAGATATAATCGATATTGTCCAGATCGGCAAAAGCCGCCGCAGGCATAAAGGTAGTCTGTGGTCCGCCGATGATTGTCTTTATGTTGTTGTTGATTTTTTTTATAAATCCGGCAAGCCCTTTAACATAGAGCATGATTCTCTGATAGGCTGAAAAACCGACCAGGGCGGGCTGAAATTCGGTAATAAGTTTGTGAAGCTCTGCGCATGATATTGATGTATTCTGTCCGATAACAAGTATCCTGGTATTAAAACCGTTTGCGTTGAGGTAGGCGGCAATATATCCTAAGGATATTGGCGTGCTTGTCTGGATAAATGGATTTATTTCAATCAGAAGAACGTTCATGGTGGAAAGTTTTATAAGAAGGCGGCGTATTAATGTCAAACAATAAATGAGGGATTGAGGGATTGAGGGATTAAATGCTAACAGGTTGCATTTATGCCATACTGGGTTGTTTGAAAGACGAACGTCCAACATCGAACATTGAACGTCGAACGTCGAATAATGATGTCGCTCTGCTCCTCAAATTATTTTAAAATCGAATAAAAAAATCAACACCAAACATTCAACAGCTATTTCTCTTTCTTTTCAGCAGTTTTGATACTCGGAACGAAAATCTTAATTAATTCCTTTGTTTCTTCATTTTTTCTCATTCAACATTCGATGTTGGATGTTCGATGTTCGATGTTCATTTTTTTCAGTCCCTCCCGGGTAAAAACAACTTAGCACCTATGTTTCCTTATCCTCTTTTAGCTTGCGTAGGACATAGGCCAGTATTCCGCCATGTCTGTAGTAGTCTATTTCAATTTGAGAGTCGATGCGGGCAATAACCCGGAATTCTTTTTTTCTGTCGTCTTTTCCGTAAGCGGAAACCAAAAGTTCTTTATTAGGTTTGAGTCCATTTTGAATTCCATTAATACTGAAGAGTTCGGTTCCATCCAGTTTCAATGATTTATGGTTTTCTCCCGGCATGAACTGGAGTGGCAGGATACCCATGCAAACAAGATTGCTTCTGTGAATACGTTCGAAACTTTCGGCGACTACTGCTTTTATTCCAAGCAGCGCTGTTCCTTTAGCAGCCCAGTCACGTGAACTGCCGGCGCCGTAATTTTTACCTGCCATAATCAGCAAGGGTGTTCTCTCTTTCTTGTATTGCATTGCGGCGTCATATATTGACATTTTTTTATTTTCCGGCAGATGCACGGTTAATCCGCTTTTAATATCCGGCGCTATCAGATTTTTAAGACGGATATTTCCGAATGTTCCGCGCAGCATGACTTCATGATTTCCGCGGCGTGATCCAAAAGAATTGAATTCTGATGGCTTAACTCCCTGGATTATAAGATAACGGCCGGCAGGGCCATCTGCGGGGATTACGCCGGCAGGTGAGATATGATCGGTTGTTACATTGTCACCGAGAAGCGCCAGAATCCTGGCTTCATTGATATCATGAAGTTCAGGGGCATCAGGAGATATGTCTTTGAAAAAAGGCGGCTCTTTTATGTAGGTGGATTCCGAATCCCAATCGTAGAATAATTTTTTGGGCACAGGTATTGCTTTCCAGCGATTTGATCCTTCAAACACTGACGCATATGCCCTGGAATACATTTCCGGCTTAATAACTTCTTTTATTGTTTTTAGGAGCTCTTTTTTGGATGGCCATATTTCATGCAGATATACGGGGTTGCCATCGGAGTCATTGGCAATCGGCTCGTTTTTAAAATCGATATCTATCTTTCCCGCAATGGCATAGGCGACAACAAGAAGTGGTGAGGCAAGATAGTTTGCGCGTGTATGAGGAGAAATTCTTCCTTCAAAGTTTCTATTGCCGCTTAAAACAGACACCGCGACAAGATTATGTTTGTTTATCGCGTCTATTACAGATTCAGAAAGGGGGCCGCTGTTTCCTATGCAGGAAGCACATCCATATGCTACCAGGTTAAATCGGAGAGCATCGAAAAAAGGCATAAGCTTTGCTGCTTCAAGATATTCCGTAACTACTTTTGAGCCTGGAGCCAGGCTGGTTTTAACCCACGGTTTTACAGATAGTCCACGCTCAACAGCCTTTTTAGCGAGCAGTCCCGCTCCGATCATAACAGATGTGTTTGAAGTGTTTGTACAGCTCGTTATGGCCGCGATAACCACAGAACCGTGGGTAAGCTCAGGGCTTGGATGGTTGGATGATATGGTTGTTTTGTTTGAATATGATTCCTTGAAAGAATTACGGAAAGACTGTTTTATTTTATATAAAGGGATGCGTTCCTGTGGACGGCTGGGTCCTGCCAGGCTTGGTTCTATCGTACTCATATCGATATGGATGGTATCGGTAAAAACAGGTTCCGGCGTTGTTTCTGTTCTGAAAAGCCCCTGTGCTTTGCAATAGTGTTCAATAAGGGAGACCTTTTTATCAGGTCGGCCTGATAAACGCAGGTAATTTATTGTTTCGTCATCTACAGGGAAAAAACCGGTTGTAGCTCCGTATTCAGGAGCCATATTTGCTATTGTTGCCCTGTCTTCCGAAGTTAGATTTTTAATGCCTGGACCGTAAAATTCAACAAATTTTCCAACCACTCCTTTTTGACGTAACAGCTCGGTAATTGTAAGCACGAGGTCCGTAGCCGTTACTCCATCTTTAACACTGTTGCTTAACCGGCATCCAACTACCTGTGGAGGGAGCATATAATATGGCTGGCCCAGCATCACAGCTTCGGCTTCTATTCCACCCACACCCCAGCCAAGCACGCCAATTCCATTGATCATTGTAGTGTGAGAGTCAAGGCCGATAAGGCTGTCCGGGAACGCAAACCTTTGCCCGGAGTCTTCCTTTAAAAACACGACCCTCGCAAGGTATTCCAGGTTAACCTGATGTATTATACCGGTTCCGGGTGGAACTACTCTAAAATTATTGAATTTTTCCTGTCCCCAGCGCAAAAAGGCATACCGTTCCGAATTGCGCTGGAATTCTTTTTCAATATTAAATTCAAACGAGGAGGCGGATCCAAATGAATCAATCTGTACAGAGTGGTCAATTACAAGCTCAACAGGGATATCCGGATTGATTTTCATCGGATCAAAACCAAGGCGGCCTGCCGCATCACGCATACCGGCCATATCAACAAGGGATGGTACTCCGGTGAAATCCTGAAGCAGTATCCTCGCGGGCATAAAAGGCAGTTCGCTTTTGCCTGGCGCAGTTGGAGTCCACTTAGTTATGTTTTCAACATCATCGGCAGTTACACGAATACCGTTTTCATTTCTGATCAGGTTTTCAAGTAGTATTTTTATGCAAAAAGGCAGACTGTCAAGATTGGATATTGATAATTTGTTAAGGCTAAAATATGTGACAGGGCCGTCAGGTGTGTTAAGAATCGATTTTGTTCCAAAACTATTTTTACAAAGCAACATTTTTTTCCTTATTTAATAGTTGATGAAATCGTAAAAAGTCACGAAGTTAACTATAGATAGGACTTTTTACGACGCCATTAAAGTTGATGGCTTCGTAAAAAGTCTTTTGTGAACGACTTTGAGCATTTTGGGGAAAAAGCAATTAAGATGTTCATCGTTAAGAAATGCAAGCTGTTTGAGGCCGTTAGGCCGAGTTCTTGCATTATTTTAGATGAACATCTTAAT
>JAUVHU010000030.1 GCA_030593145.1 Desulfobacteraceae bacterium | reverse complement strand
TGGTATTAGAAAGCCGATTATTCTTCTTAGGCACTCTATAGTTGCAGAAGATTATGTAGAGCATTTAAAATCCGGCATCCCTCCCCGTAAAAACAATATCAAAATAATTGTCTTTACGGGCCTTAGAGATTATTTCAATTCGATCATCATGGAACATGTCTCTATCTATGGCGAACTGTTAAAAATAACAAGGGATGAACAATCTATGGCGAACTGTTAAAAATAACAAGGGATGAACACAAAAAGGGATTATGTTTTGATTTTCGAAAAACCATGTCGGTTCACATACGTTTGGGCGATTTCAAAGGTTCTCGTGCAACGCCAATCCAGTGGTATGTCAATACATTAAATAAATTAAGGTCTGATGTGGGACATGATTGGCCGATCTATATTTTTTCAGATGGTACTGATGAAGAATTGATGCCGGTAATGAGGTTACCCAATGCTACGCGGTTGACATTTGGCTCGAGTTTGGCTGACTTGCTTGCTTTAAGTAAAGCCCATATTTTAATTGGTTCCGCAGGCTCAACATTTAGTCAGTGGGCTTCATTTTAGGTAGAATGCCTGTAATATGGCCGTCAGGCAGTTTGACTCAACGTCTTTACTATGACAACCCTTTGTTAGAGATTGAGTGTGCCGAGGAAGAAAAACTGCCGGAGCAGTTTATTTCGGCATGTAAACAAAGCTTAGATTAGAAAAAAATCATGAATGCTGCTATAATGACAAAACAAGAATTAAGAGAAAAAATATCGCGACTTGTGGCCGAGTTTCACAAGACTATAACTACGGAGAAAACATTCATTCCCGGCAAAACACCGATAAGATATGCGGGAAGGGTTTTTGACGAGAAAGAAATTCAGGCCGCAGTGGAAGCGTCGCTTGATTTCTGGCTGACCGAAGGCCGGTTTGCGGAAGAATTCCAGGTTGAGCTTGCTGAAAAAATTGGCGTAGAATACGCCTTATTAACCAATTCAGGCTCTTCGGCAAACCTACTTGCCCTCACAGCTCTTACATCTCCTTTGCTGTCAGAAAAACAACTAAAACCCGGCGATGAGGTTATAACCGTCGCGGCAGGTTTCCCCACAACACTGAACCCGATTATCCTAAACGGTTTCGTGCCGGTATTTGTGGATGTGGATATTCCAACCTATAATATCGATGTAGACCAAATAGAAGCGGCAATCGGACCTAAAACAAAAGCCCTTTTTATAGCTCACACCCTGGGTAATCCCTTTGATCTCAGCCAGATTATGAAAATAGCAGAACAATATGACTTATATCTCATAGAAGATAACTGTGACGCACTGGGTTCGCGGTACGCGTCACCCTCACAACCTCGCGACTTCCGTTACACCGGTTCTTTCGGAGCGTTAGCGACGTTCAGCTTCTATCCTGCCCATCACATTACAACCGGCGAAGGCGGAGCGGTGCTTACATCCGATGACACACTCGCCAGAATAGTCAGGTCGCTTAAAGATTGGGGGCGGGACTGTTATTGTGGACCCGGTGCAAGCAATATGTGCGGGCGAAGGTTTTCCGGACAATACGGCACGTTGCCATACGGCTACGATCATAAATATGTCTATTCACATATTGGTTACAACTTAAAGATGACAGATGTTCAGGCAGCGATAGGTGTGGAACAGTTAAAAAAACTCGACGGATTCTGCCAGGTGCGGCGCAATAATTTCAAAACGTGGATAAATGGATTTAAAAAATATGAACAGTATTTTATGCTGCCCGAAGCAAGAGACGGTTCCAATCCCGCCTGGTTTGCTTTTCCTGTCACAGTCAAAGAAACTGCGGGCTTCTCCAGAACGGAATTAACGAAGTATCTAAGTGAAAACCTCATCGAAACCAGAAACCTCTTTGGCGGCAATTTGCTCCGCCAACCCGCCTATCTGAATATCAAACATCGCAAAATTGGTGATCTGGCAAACACCGATCGCATTATGAACGACACATTTTTTCTCGGCACATTTCCAGGAATCGGTAAAGAACAGATAGAATATACAATGAATATCATCGAAAAATTTGTGAGGTCAAGATGAAGACAGTCATTCTTTGCGGCGGTCAGGGCACCCGTATACGCGACGTGAATGAAAATATGCCCAAACCAATGATCCCAATCGGGAGACAGCCGATACTCTGGCATATCATGAAGATTTACAGTGCCTGCGGTTTCAATGAATTTATCCTCTGTCTAGGTTACAAGGGGCAGGTCATCAAGGAGTTCTTTCTGAATTACTATACAATGGTAAGTGATATTACCGTAGATCTGTCTACGCCTAACGCAATCGAATATCATGACGGCGACAGTCGCGCGGACTGGAAGGTCACCCTTGTCGATACCGGTGTTGACACGATGACAGGCGGAAGAGTTGCAAGGGTTAAAAAACATCTTGGCAATGACGAAGATTTTATGCTGACTTACGGTGACGGTCTTGCCGACATCGACATAAAGGCATTGGTGAAATTCCATAAATCCCATGGGAAGATGGTAACCGTAACCGGTGTGCATCCCGCGGGCCGCTTTGGCGAAATGGAACTTGCTGAAAACAACATGGTCAAATCATTTGCGGAAAAGCCCCAAGTTTCCGAGGGCCGCATCAATGGCGGATTCCTTGTCATGCGCAGGGAATTTATCGATCGTTATTTGAGCGAAGAGCCTGATCTGATTCTGGAACAGGCCCCGCTTTCACAATGCGCAAAAGACGAGAAACTGGTATCATTCAATCACGACGGCTTCTGGCAGCCTATGGACACATATCGGGAATATCAGATCCTCAACAGGCTTTGGGCCGAAGGTAATGCTCCATGGAAAGTATGGAATTGAAAATATTCGGGGATGTTTTCCGCCAAAAACGTATCCTTATCACCGGCCACACCGGATTCAAGGGTTCCTGGCTTGCCCTGTGGCTGCACGATTTAGGAGCGGAGGTCACCGGACTTGCCTTGGCGCCCGATACCGGGCCGTCCCATTTTGAACTTATCGGGTTAAGGGATACCATAAACCATATCGAGGGCGATATCCGTGATCCCCGTGCCGTGGATAAGGCCTTTAAAACAGCCGATCCGGAGATGGTCTTTCACCTGGCGGCCCAGGCCCTGGTTCGGGATTCATACGATGATCCAAAAGGGACTTTTGACACCAATATAGGCGGAACCGTCAATATTCTTGAGGCCGTCCGCGCGGCCACATCCGTTAAAGCAGCAGTGATTGTCACCTCAGACAAGTGCTATGAAAATCGCGAATGGATATGGGGATACCGTGAAAACGACCCCATGGGCGGCTATGATCCTTACAGCGCAAGCAAGGGGGCAGCCGAGATTGTCTGCTCTGCTTATCGCCGATCCTTCTTTGACAAGACAGGGCGCGGCCCCCACATAGGATTTGCGACCGTTCGTGCGGGTAATGTAATCGGGGGCGGCGACTGGGCTAAAGATCGCCTTATACCCGACTGTGTTCGCGCATTGTCAAAGAATGAACCCATTGTAATAAGGAACTCGAATGCCACCCGTCCCTGGCAGCATGTCCTTGATCCCCTTTCAGGCTATCTTTTTCTTGCGCAACAACTGATAGAGGCCCCTGACAGGTTTGCCGGCGCATGGAATTTTGGGCCTGCGGATATAGAGCACATCAATGTCGAAGAACTTACAAAGAGATTTGTCGCGGCCTGGGGAGAAGGCAGGATTCAGTCAGCGAAATCGAACCAATCCGCCCCTCACGAGGCTAATCTACTCAGGCTTTCAATAGACAAAGCCGCCTATGAACTTGGCTGGTTTCCCGTCCTAAACGGTTCAACAGCAATAGACTGGACAGTAAACTGGTATAAAGATTGGCGCCAGGGCGGAAAGGATATGAGGGAACGTTCCTTAAGTCAAATTCATGAATACACCGATATTGCACTGGAGAAAAACACAAGATGGGCCAAATAGACATGCCAGGTCTTAAATCAAAAAAGATACTTCTCACCGGTGCGACGGGTTTCCTCGGCAGCCATCTCCTTCAGGCATTTCTTGAAATCGGCTGCCATGTTGTTATCCTCAAGCGCAGTTTCTCAGATATACGGCGTATAAGGGGGTATCTTGACAGGGTGAAAAGTTTTGATATTGATCTTGTGCCCCTTGAAAGGCCATTTGAGGAATGCGGGCAGTTTGACTGTGTGGTTCATACAGCGACAAATTATGGCAGACATGGGGAGACAGTGACCGAAGTGTTTGAAGGCAACCTATCATTTCCTCTGCGCCTTCTTAATACAGCAGCTTTTTTTAATACAGCGACTTTTTTTAATAGAGCGAGTATATTATACGCCTATCTGAATTACTACGCATTGAGCAAGAGGCAGTTTGAAGATTGGGGCAGGATATTTGCAACCCAGGGCAAGATTCAATTTGTGAACATCAAGTTGGAACATATGTACGGCCCCGGAGACGATCTTTCAAAATTCACAACCTGGATTGTGCAAAGCTGTATCAAGAATATCGACAAAATAGAGCTGACTCCCGGAGAGCAGAAAAGGGATTTTATTTATATTGATGATGTTGTTAGCACCTATAAGCTCTTGGTGGAAAAGGGCAGGCAATCAGGCGCTGGTTTTCAGGAGTTTGAGCTGGGAAGCGGCAAAGCGGTTAGCATTCGGGAATTTGTGGAAACGGCAAAGAGATTAACCGGAGCCAATACCGAATTTGCCTTTGGAGCGAAAGCATACCGTGAGCATGAGCTAATGCATTCAGAAGCGGATATTGCAAAGCTTTTGGAGCTTGGTTGGAAGTCGAAATATGATCTGAGTGCGGGTTTAAAAAAGATGATTGAGGGGGAAAAGGTTTTAGGTTTTGGGTGAAGATCAATCTGCCAGATTATCAAAAGCGAGACTCCATCTATGAAGAAACGGTCAATATGAACGAAAAAGAACTTTGTGGGAAACATAATGGAAAGAGGCGGTTGCGTGTAGTTTTGCTTCAACCCTTTCTCAGTCACTATCGGAAACCAATTTTTAACCTGCTATGTAGACAGGAGTATCCGAATCCAAGGTATTCGTTTTTGTCTGATATCGTCGGTAACGATGGAATTAAAACGATTGACTTCCAACAGTCTGAAATCGCGCCACAAAACGGAGGACTACATTGGAAAAAAAATTCTAACGTCTGGTTCGGCAAGATTTTTCTTTGGCAATCGTCTGCGATAAGGCTTGCCTTGGATAAGGAAATTGACTGTATTATCTTTCTCGGAATCATGTACCACCTTTCAACGTGGATAAGTGCAATTCTTGCACGTATCAGAGGGAAAAGAGTACTGATGTGGACCCATGGCTATCTTCGTGAAGAAAAAGGCTTTAAGGGATGGGTACGTGAAAAATTCTACAGACTTGCGAATGGTCTTCTCATCTATGGGCACCGTTCGAGGGGTCTTTTGCTGAAACGTGGTTTTGACTCAGAGCAGATTTATGTAGTATATAACTCTTTAAATTATGAACAGCAGTGCAGGGTTAGAGAAAAAACAACCAGGGAAAAACTGAGGAACTTAAAAAAACAGCTTTTTGTCGAACCAGATTTACCTGTGCTTATCTATATAGGCCGCCTAACCCCACAGAAGAAGTTGTCAATGTTACTTAAAGCTGCACATATCCTGAAAGAGAGTGGTTTTGATCTTAATGTTATTTTAGTAGGAGATGGCCCGGAGAGGTATAGTCTTGAACAAGATGCAATTCGTTGCGGTATTACAAAAAATATCGTTTTTTACGGCTCCTGTTACGATGAAGAGGAAATAGGACCGTTGATAATGCTTTCCGACATCTGTGTCGCTCCTGGGGAGATCGGGTTGACCTGTATGCACGTACTTGCATATGGTATTCCCGTAATAACCCACGATAAATTGGATTTGCAGATGCCGGAGTGGGAAGCAATCAAGCTTGGCGTTACAGGTGCGCTTTTTCAGCACGGAGATTCGAGAAATTTAGCGCGGGTTATCAAGGAATGGCTGGAACGGGATATCCCTCGTGAACAAGTCAGAGTAAATTGCTACGAGATTATTGACCATTATTACAACGCGACCTATCAAACCAAAATAATTAATGGCGCTGTCCGTGGAGTTAGCGTAACAGACCTGTTAAACAAAGACCATACATGCTTCACGTCCAGTGGAGAATTGGGTCGGATGGGTGATGTGATTAAAGATGGATAAAATATTAACTGTATGTATTCCGACCTTTAATCGAATTGACTTCATTAAGAAGCAAATGTCATTTTTCCAAAGTCAAATTAAAAAAAATGAAAAAATTATCGAAAAAGTCGCATTTATTGTAGCGGATAATGCTTCCACTGATAATACTGCAAAATTTCTTTCACAATATAGAAAAAACAACAATTTCTTTGAATATATTATAAATCCCTCTAACCTTGGATTAGTAGGAAATATTGGCGCTCTTTTAAATTCTTCAACTACTGAATATGTTTGGTTTGTCAGCGATGATGATGAGCTTAAGGATGGTGTAGTTGAAGAAATAATTAAAATTATTAATCAGAAAAACCGACCAGAATTTATTTTTTTGAACTATTTTTTTTCCGGCAAGAAAGGCTTTAATGGGAAGTCTGGATATCGATCTGACTCTAAAGAGGCAGCGCTTGAAGTGTTTCAGGAGTCCTATGGTTCTTTAGTGTTTATGACTGCTTGCGTCTATAAAAGAAGACACCTGTTAGATTTATCTAAAAACAAAATGTTTATGTGGTTATCTGCTCCCATGTTGTACTCTTTTTATTCATGTGCAAAAGGACCGGTGTTTTTATCTAAAGATTATTGGGTATATTTTAATCCTGATAATGCTAGTTATTCTGGGTTAAAGCGAATTTTAAAACTAAAGTTTGAAGAATATATAGCGATTTTAGAATCATTGGTATCTTTTGGTTATAATACAAAATCAGTAAAAAAGACTATATCAGTCTTTTTTGAGTATCAGTCGCACGCTCACTTTTTATATAATTTCATTAATTTTAAACACTCACTTCCTCTGTATAGACATTATTCATTGAAGGCTATGGTTAAAATCCCTACAAATATTATTTCTTTTTTTAGAAAGTAGAACAAGCGAAGCGGGGGTGGAATCATATCAAGGATATTGTTTTGTATTACAAACTTTCTTACATTCTGATAAGTTATGTATTGACGGATATACTATGGTCCCAAGAACTCTATTATGAGGAACGTTTAAAAATGTCAGATTTCGGTTGTCAGGCAAAGTTCTTGTTATGAAAATAATAATTATTTCACAGGTATTTTGGCCTGATGAATCAGCTGGGTCCCAAATTCTTACCGACCTTGCCGAAGCATTGATCAAAAATGGATTCGAAGTTGATTTGATCACAAGTGGTAATGCTTATGAAAACCACAATATATTTTATCCTAAGGAAGAGGACTACAAGGGTATTAATATCAAGAGATTGAGAACCAGCTGGTTTGGTAAAGGCTCCAGGTTAGGACGGTTCATTACTTTCCTTACTTTTAATGTTAAATTGTTTTTTTCCCTATTGTTTATTAGAAAAGGGCGTTATGAATTAATGATCTCACTATCGGTACCGCCCTTGATCTCCTTTTTTGGAATAATAGTTGCGAGGTTAAAAAAAATTAAGTTTTTGTTTTGGGCAATGGACCTTCAACCGGAACTGGCGATTCTGTCCGGATATTTGAATAAAAACAGTTGTCTCACCAAAATGCTATTACTAATGGGTGATTACGCATATAAGAAATCCGATTTAATCATTACATTAGATAAATATATGGCTGAACACATCAAGAAGAGAGGCGCAAAGGGAGAGCGAATTAAAGTCATTCCTGTCTGGCCGGTCATGTACGATATTTATGCGGGGAACCGTCTTGACAATCCTTTTCGGATAAAACATAGTTTTGCAGATAAAGTGGTAATAATGTATTCAGGCAATCATTCGGTAATGCATTCTCTTGACATGTTATTAAATGTAGCTCTGGATTTGAAAGATGATCCGAGATTTTTATTTGTGTTCATTGGTGGTGGTGTGAGAAAAAGGGATGTGACTGATTTCAAAGAAAAGCATCTTCTGACCAATATCGTTCAATTACCTCTTCAAGGTCGTGGCAAGATCCATTTATCCTTGAGTTCAGCAGACATTCATGCTGTTGTTCTTGGAAATGGATGCACCGGGTATACACATCCGAGTAAGATTTACAGCGCTATGGCCATTGGTCGCCCGGTTTTGCATGTTGGCCCGAAGCAGAGTTATATAATTGATATACTTAATGCCTGCCAGGGAAATATAAGCGTTGAACATAACCAGAAAGAGCTTCTTGCCAAAGAACTATGTTCATTTGCTAATATGGGGCACGATCAATGGAATAAAATTGGTAATAAAAACATGGATTATGTCAAAGAACATTTTTCAAAAGAAAATCTAATTAATCAATTTATCTCTCAAGTTAAGTTTTTTGGTTCTTCTCCAGTTTAGTTGAAAAAAGCCTGATAGATTTTTAAGGTAACATAATGAAAATATTTTTTATTATCCCCCCCAATATTCATTATATCGAACCGTATGCTTATGTTGAGGCTGATAAGAGCAATGCCGTTCGTCCATGTTTAGGACTTCTTTATGTAGCTGCTGTATTAAAGCGTGATTGGGGAATCGAAACACGCATTATTGATTCTAATGCCGATGACCTGACCCTTAATGACCTTGAGAGCATTATCGCAGAAGAAAAACCTGACATTGTTGGATT
Source organism: Desulfobacteraceae bacterium (assembly GCA_030593145.1). Taxonomy (GTDB): domain Bacteria; phylum Desulfobacterota; class Desulfobacteria; order Desulfobacterales; family ETH-SRB1; genus ETH-SRB1. The sequence continues at coordinate 18,125 of JAUVHU010000030.1, read as the reverse complement.
TAGTGTTTTGACTTTTAATTTGTTGAATTGTATGGAAGTCTGTAAAATTATAAAAAGACAAAGCCCTCTTTCAAAGATTTGTTTTGGTGGCTGGCACCCGACTCTTTATCCGAAAGAAACTCTTGAATTAGGTTGTGCGGACTATATTGTAGTTGGAGAGGGTGAGCAGACTTTTTCAGAGCTGGTTAGTTACTATAAAGAAAAAAAGGAGAATTCTGGTCATAAGCTAAATGGAATAAAAGGACTTGGGTACAAGACCAAGAACGGGGAAATCAAGATTAACGCTCCTCGGAAGATAGTGCGAAATTTAGATGGATTGCCTTTCCCTGCGTATGACCTTGTTGATACAACCAAATACTCGAACCTTTTGGCCTGCACCGGAAATCTGGTGACTATTATGACTTCCCGTGGATGCCCTCAGAAATGTGCTTTCTGTGATTTGCGACGTACTCCATATCGTTTCAGGAATCCGGCAAATATATTGGAGGAAATTAAGTTCTGGGTTGGAAAGAATGTCAGGGAGTTTTTTATTCAAGATGATAATTTTACCATAAGCCGCAAGCGAACTATAGAATTTTGCAGACTGGTAATTGATTCGGGCCTTGATATAAAATATAAAATCAGTTCCAGGGTAGATTATCTTGATGATGAGCTACTTGGTTATTTAAAAAGGTCAGGTTGCTATAGAATCTATTTTGGAGTGGAGTCCGGCTCTCAGAAAATTCTGGATTACCTGAAAAAGGGGATAACTGTTGAGCAGATTGAAAATACTTTTCGATTAGCAAAAAAACATGGGATAGACCGTTGCGCCTATATTATAATTGGCAGTTATCCTGAAAGCCGGGATGACATTGATAAGACTTTACGTTTGGTAAAAAAAATTAGGCCGGAACATTTACACTGCTCTATTTGTACTCCTATGCCCAAGACATTTTTGTATAATAAGATGCTGGAGGAAGGAATTATTAAAAAAGATTATTGGCTTGCGTTTGCAAAAAATCCTGATCCAGCTTTTAAAACCCCTTTCTTTAATCAATTTTTCGACACGCAAAAGTTACGTGATATGCAGAATAAAATTCAAAAAAGGTTTTATTTAAACCCTATGATTGTGTTGCAGGAAATAAAAAAGACTCGGGGATTTAAGCAATTTCTAATGAAATCAAAAATGGCTTTTAAAGTTCTTTCTAAATAAATGGTAATTACTCAGGTTCACAGTTCACGGTTAGAGAGCGATGAAAATTGAAAAGCCACATCTGATAACAGGCACCAGCGGTTTTATTGGAAATGAACTGTGTGAAAAGATACTACTACTTAATTAAACAGATGTTTTCATGATGTAAGTTCGGGATAAATATGAGAGTTGCTGTTACAGGCGGGACTGGCTGCCTTGGTCAGCCCTTGGTTGAGAAACTGATCAAAGGTGGTTCTCACCTAAAACTCTTAGTCCTTCCTTCCATAACCTCCATTGATAAGAAAGTCGAAATTATCTCAGGGGATCTAAATTCACCTGATGCCCTAGATAGGCTGTGCATGGATTGCGATCTTGTCTTTCACTTGGCAGGAAAGGTTCATTCAGTGCCGGGGACAGGGAAAGAAGAGCAAGAATTCTATCAGGTTAATGTCGAAGGGACTAGGAATTTATTGGAGGCCGCAAAGAAAAACAAGGTTAAGAGAGTTGTCTTTTACAGCACTGTCGGGGTTTATGGAAAGGATGCGGATTTTCACGGGGATGAACTTTCTCTTTGCCGACCAAGCACTGTATACGCCGAAAGCAAATATTTGGCAGAGCAATTAGTGTTGAGCAGCTCCAATGATGGCGGGCCGGAAGGGGTTGTTTTGAGGTTTCCGGTTGTGTATGGGCCGTTGGATAGAGGGAATGTGGCTAAACTGATCAAGGCTATTCATAGTAGATTATTTTTCTACTTCGGTGATGGTAACTGTTTGCGGAGTATGATTTCGTCGGGAAATGCTGCAGAGGCCGCATTAAGAGCAGCCCTTGTGTCACGAGCCGCAAGTGAGGTGTTTTGTGTAACAGATGGGCGGAATTACACAATAAATGAGCTGGTTGATTCCATCTGTCATGCATTGGACATAAGCTGGCGGCCTTATCATGTGCCTGTTTCGTTGGCTGATCTGGCTGGAAGGTTCGGTGATGTTTTACGGAAATGGGCGCATGTTTCGTTTCCGGTTGATTCGGACAGGGTGAGGAAGTTAAGTCGCCCGCTGACATTTTCCTGTGAAAAGGCAAAGAAGGTGCTTGGGTATGCGCCGGTTGAGACGCTTGAGGAAGGGATAGGGAGTGAGGTTGAGTGGTTGTATCCATCCGCAGATTACGCGGATTGAAAAATGGATAACCAGTCTGCAAATTACACAGCTTGCACGAATTAATTAAATGAAATTGTTTTTTAAATCTGCGAAAATCTGCGAAAGCTGTGGATTGAAGCGTATTTTTGATCTGGCTTTGGCCGGTTTTTTATTATGTTTTTTGACTGTGCCCATGTTTATTGTCGGGTGGATGGTTAAATTGACTTCAAAGGGACCGGCGCTGTACTGGTCGGACAGGGTGGGAATAAATAACGGGATATTCAAGATGCCCAAGTTTCGGACGATGCGGATTGATACGCCTGCTGTTGCGACACATCTCATGAAAAGTCCTGATGTTTACCTTACACCGATTGGAGCATTTTTACGAAAGTTCAGTCTTGATGAATTGCCGCAGCTTTACAGTGTTTTAAAAGGGGACATAAGTTTTGTGGGGCCACGTCCGGCATTATATAATCAGGATGATCTGGTTGAGCTTAGAACAGGGAAAGGGGTACATAAACTTATTCCGGGAATTACCGGATGGGCACAGGTAAACGGCAGGGATGAATTGCCGATTCCGGTAAAGGTTGAGTTTGATGAGTATTATCTGAAAAACAGGTCGTTTCCCTTTGATTTTAAGATTTTGTGGATGACGTTTGTGAAGGTTGTTAGAAGGGAAGGGGTGACGCATTGAGAAAAAAGCTGGAATTAGCCACAGACACACCCCAGTACCATTTCCCTTCTTGATGGCAACACAGATGGATTTTTTTTCTGAATATTCAGTGAGTACGGTTACAACGGTAGTTGGTGAGTGCATGTTACCAATGTCGTTTTGAATCACAAGCACAGGCCTGGTTTTGCCTGATTACTGCGTCAGGCTCAAATTTCAATCCTCGAAATATTCAATGTATTCCTGTGGTTGCACGAAGTGAAGCGTCAGCGCTATATTTTCACCTTTCTTGAGATCGAATAAAATTGAACCTTTTTCAAAGGTCTCTTTTTACCGTTCTCTCATCGCACGCCTTTCTTGTGCGGACAGGATGCTTTTCCTGATGCGTATCGATTTTGGCGTGATCTCGACCATCTCATCGTTTTTTATGAAATTTATTGCTTGCTCAAGCGTTACAGGCTTTACAGGGGCCAGGATAATATTGTCATCTTTTCCTGATGCGCGCATATTAGAAAGCTTTTTTTCCTTGCAAGCGTTAACGGTAATATCATTTTGCCGGTTGTGTTCCCCTATAACCATGCCTTCGTAAACAGGATTTCCCGGGACAATAAAGATCTGTCCTCTTGGTTCAAGATTAAAAAGAGCATACGCCACCGCCTTTCCTTTTCTGTCCGCGACCAGGGAGCCGGTGACCCTTGACTTGAAATCCCCCCTGTATTCGTCGTAACCTGCAAAAATAGAATTCATTATACCAGTGCCCTTAGTGTCGGTCAAAAACTCATCCCTGTAACCTATAAGCGCCCTGGAAGGAATATTAAATTCTATCCTAACCCTTCCTTTTCCATCATTAAAAAGATTGATCAGTTTTCCTTTTTTTATGGAAAGTTTTTCCGTAACAATTCCCAAGAAATTTTCGTCACAATCGATAAAGAGCTGTTCTGTTGGTTCAAGTTTCTTGCCATTTTCATGTTTATAGATTACTTCAGGACGGCCTACGCAAAGTTCAAAACCTTCCCTCCTCATCGTTTCAATCAGGATAGCCATCTGGAATTCGCCTCTTCCCTTGACAATAAAGCTTTCCTTATCTTTTGTTTCTTCAACCCTTATAGCAACATTTCTTAAAGTTTCCTTTACAAGCCGTTCGTATATTTTGCTTGATTGAACATATTTTCCTTCCTTTCCGGCAAAAGGAGAATTGTTTATAGCAAACTTCATTGATACGGTGGGCTCATCGACTTTTATCCTTTTTAAGGCTTTTGGACTTTCTTTTGTACAGATGGTATCTCCGATCCTGACATTTTCTATTCCTGAAAGTATAACAATATCACCGGCTCCGGCTGTTTTAACCTCTTTAAGATCCAGGCCGTCATATACTTTTAGATTTGAGATTTTAAGTGGTACAGGCTCGTTTTTTCCATTAATACAGACAAGATTGTCGTTGAATTTTACATGTCCGTTAGATATCTTGCCTACGGCAAGCCTTCCGAGATAGTCAGAATAATCGAGGTCTGATACCAGCATCTGGAAAGGTTCTTCCTGATCATAAGAAGGGGCCGGGATATTATCCAATATCGTATCAAAAAGTAAATTTAGATTATCATCCTTATCATCTAATGATTCTTTAATAATTCCGTCTCGTCCTATGGCATAGAGCAAAGGGAACTCAAGCTGGTCGTCCGTGGCGTCAAGGTCTATAAAGAGATCGTATATTTCGTTTAGAACTTCATCGGGGCGGGCGTCATTTCGATCGATCTTGTTAATTACCACTATAATTGTAAGCCCGGCGCTAAGCGCCTTTTTTAATACAAAACGTGTTTGGGGCAGAGGGCCTTCCGAAGCATCCACCAAAAGGAGCGCGCCATTTGCCATGGAAAGGGCTCTTTCTACCTCACCTCCAAAATCAGCATGGCCGGGGGTGTCTATGATATTTATCTTTATCTCTTTCCAGACCACGGAACAGTTTTTGGCAGCAATGGTAATCCCCCTTTCGCGTTCCAGATCCATACTGTCCATTATCCTTTCATCTACTTCCTGCCCGGTCCTGAACAATCCGCTTTGTCTTAACATACCATCAACAAGCGTGGTTTTGCCATGATCAACATGGGATATGATTGCGATATTTCTTACTTTTTCATTTTTTACAAGATTAGTCATTAATTTATTCCTTTTGTCACGAAAACCATATTAACCATGATTAAATAAGGCTTTGGACTATAATTGTTTTGTCTTGAAAAACAAAAACCTGGCCCTCAGGACCAGGTCGAATTTTCTATTTTCTCAGATTTATTCTTTTTGTCAAGAGCGATTTGATTTTCCTCATAGATTCTTCTTTTTAAAATATTGGTAACAGCGAGTTATGATTTGACACCAACCGGTTGAGGTTTTAAGATAATGCTAATGATTTTCATAAGACAGAGGTAGTTATGGCAAAATCTATATCTCAAGAGACTCTTCATCAAATGGTTGCGCGATGGGCTTCTCCTCGCCCGGAAAGTTATCGGTTTAAAGTTTATATAGATACCTCGGATTTTTTTCGTGTAGAATATGGAAGTGTGGTTGCTCTTAATGAAAGGCCATTTCTAATTCTGCATAATGCAAAGGAAGGACGTTTCGGGCTTGATGATGAGGAAAAATTTTGGGTGAAGCGATCTATTGACTTGACTGATGGGAGCAGGAAGATCTTAAAGCTTGTTTTTCATGAAAAGTTTGTGGCCAATATTGCGGGGATTGATTTTGAGTGCTTTCGAAGCCCCAGAAAAGAAGCGCGCATCTTGAAGCTGGTGGCGGCTCATAAAAATTTCATGCATGGATATGCAGTAGAGGATGAAAAGGGAAACATTGTTAGAGTATTAGACATAATTAGTGGAAAAACTATCCATGATTATGTGCAAAATTTAAATCTTGATCATCAAACTTATTTTTATGAACAGTTCCCCGACATATTAAGTAAATATATTGAGTGTATTAAGGCTATTAAATTTCTACACGAAAATGGTGAGAAACACGGCGATATCCGTAGGGATCATATTTTAATTGACAGAGACAACGGAGATTTCCGCTGGATAGATTTTGACTATAATTATAAGCAGAGAGAGAATGTATATGCTTATGATCTCTTTGGGCTGGGTAATATTTTAATATTTTTGACGGGAATGGGCGATCTAATGATGACTGATCTTACGAATCAAAACCATCCTGCTTTAAGTTCGCTTACAGATGATGATGTTAATATTGTTTTTCACAATCGTGTGGCAAATTTAAAAAAGATTTATCCCTATATACCTGAAACCCTTAACAGGGTGCTCCTGCATTTTTCGCGAGGAGCCAACTGGTTTTATGATAACACCAGCCAGTTGCTGGAGGATTTAGAAGAGTTCATACAGACACAATGAAAAACGCGTTAGTGCTGATACGTACTTGGGGTATTTAATTGCCGGAGTAATAACGAGGTCTGAAGGAGGAAAAGAGCATGAATAAAGAGCATACTTTTAATAAGAATATTCTTATTGCAGTTGATGAGTCAGAGAATGCCCGTCGTGCGGTTTTATATGTGGCTCACCTTCTAGAAGGCGCAGAGGGCTTCAGGGTTACTATTCTGCATGTAATTAATGAACCTGAAGAAGATTACTTTCCTACAACCGATGAAAAGGAGAAATGGCTCAGCCAGTATAAGAAGAAAGTTGATGAAATGCTTGAAGACTACCGTCAGATATTGATACAGCATGGTTTTGATCAAAGCGTAGTTTCGGTTCGCTCTACCTTGCGCTATTGTCCATCCATGGCACAATGTATTCTGGAAGAAAGAGATGAGACAGAATACAGCACCGTAGTTGTTGGAAGACAAGGGCTTTCAAGAAGTGAGGAATTTCTATTTGGCAGTGTGTCCAGCAAGATCGTTAACTATGCGCGTAATTGTACGGTTTGGGTGGTTGAGTAAAAGTATTCTTTGAACAAAAAAATGAGAGTGCGGATCATGTATTCAAGTAGGATATGGGAACCTCACTTTATTTCACATCCTCAATAACAATTTGAGCTGTTTTTTTCCTGTTCCAGTGGTTCCAGCGCAGTCTGAATGCAATTTGATCAAAGTTTTCCCGCAGGTCATTATCGTTATCAATATTGAAATGGATGGCATTAAAAGTTTTGTTCATTCTGGAATCAGGCTGCTTTAAAACCATTTGCCTGTGATTTTTTCCAACGATTTTGGAATTTATTACCCTGATATTTTTGGCCATGAAAACCGGTTCATGATTGCCTGTTCCAAAAGGCTTTAAGGCTTCAAGCTCGTTGATCAGAGCATCTGAAATGTCGTCAAAATTAAGCTCATAATCTATGTTGAGTGTCTGCAGGAAACTATCCGGCGAGGTCATCTGTTTAACAGCGTTTTCAAAGCTTTTTTGAAATATATCTATATGTTCAGCCTTTATTTTCAAACCTGCGGCCATTGAATGACCGCCAAATGCTTCAAGATGGTCAGAACATGACACAAGCCCTTTATAAATATTGAATCCTGGTATACTTCTCGCCGATCCTTTTCCAATACCGTTTTTTACGGCAATAAGGACTATTGGACGGAAATATTTGTTCACAATTTTAGATGCAACTATCCCAAGGACTCCTTCATGCCATGCGTGATGCTCTTCATGGTCCGATAAGACCAGCGCATAGTTTTGGAGCAGATGCGGATTTTTCTCTAAATATTTATCGATTTCATCGAGTATTTTTTTCTCAATACCTTGTCTTTTTATATTCATATTGTTGAGTAATACTGCGATTTGCCTTGCCGGCTCAATCTGTTTGGATTTTAACAAATCAACCGCAATTGAAGCATGGTCGATCCTGCCTGCGGCGTTTAATCTGGGAGCCAGCCTGAACGCGATATCTTCTGTATCAGATAAACGATTTGTTATTCCGGATAGTTCTTCCAGCGCTTTTATGCCGCATCGGTTGCCTGAATTAATTCTTTCAAGCCCTGTTTTGACAAACAGCCTGTTTTCATCAACAAGTGGAACCATATCTGCTACGGTTCCAAGAGCTACAAGATCGCAATAGTTTTTCAGGTTAGGTTCTGTTTTTTGGCCCCAAAAATTATTGTCGCGCAAGTGTTTTCGGAGGCAGATAAGGAGATAGAACGCTACTCCAACACCGGCAAGACCATCAAAACCGGACGTGCAGTCATGACGCTTTGGATTTAATACAGCAACAGCATCGGGCGATTTGCCGGATATTTCGTGGTGATCTGTTATTATTACATCTATTCCAGCATTTCGCGCCGCCTTTACAGCATCGTTGCTGCTTGAGCCGCAGTCAACGGTTATTATCAGGTTTATTTTGTTTGGTATTGCGTAATCTGTTATATGTTTTGTATGCAGGCCGTATCCTTCTTTTATCCTGTGTGGGATATAGTATGAAATATCTGCTTCTGTATAACCGAGAAACTCGCAAAGAATTGTTGTTGCGGTGATTCCATCAACATCGTAATCGCCGAATATCAGGATCTTTTCATGATTTAATATGGCAAAATAGATACGGTTTACTGCGGCATCCATATCTTTTATGGAAAATGGCGGACGCATATTGTTAAGCGAGGGATTAAGAAAAGCACAGGCATCATCCGGAGATGAAATTTTAAGGTTTACCAGGATGCTTGCCATGACAGGAGAGCATTTTAAACTCTTTGAGATTTTTTCAACCGAATTGGTGTCGGGTTGTAAGATTTGCCAGTGTTTTTTCATTGCAATGATTATATATCCGATATGATGGTTTAATAAAACAGAAATTTACAAACTCAAAAAAGTTGGTTTTATAATTCCATTACTCCGCGGACAGACAATTAAATTTGAAAAGGTCTGAAACTCACGCAACAAGTGAGACTAAAGAAAAAACAGCATACAATAACAAAACTGCTTTTGTCAGTTGACAATTAATACATCATATCAAAGTAGATCTTATGATCGGCTGTTTTTTCTTAAGTCTCACTAATGCGTTCAAACAGTCAGTCCTTTTCAAATTTAATTGCCTATCCGCTCCGTAGTAAAAATGAGTTTGTAAATTTCTGATGTAACGGACTTTTTTATTGATAAATTGATTTGTATAATGGTAATTAATCTTTCTTAGAGTAATAATTGTGTTTTTTATGTAAAAGAATAAAAATAATCACGAAAACACGAAACAGAAAAAGTTTAAAGTGACTAAAGTCATGCTTCAAGTCGTCGCGAGGAGTGTGACGACAAAGCAACCTGATAAATACAGGGAGTTATTTTATACGAGATTTCTTTGATCGCAATTACATGCTTTTTGACTTTTTACGAGTTTATCAAGTTTCGTGTCTTCGTATTTTCGTGCTTTCGTGATAAAATATTTTTACAAATCAATATTGGATTTAGCTTGCAAACAATACAGAAATATTTTCGTGTTGACCGCAGAGAAATTTGCTTTTTAAAATATATTTTTGAGGCCTGTGACGGCATTGCAATGATGACGACAATCGATCCTCAGGCTGGTTTTGTCAGGCTCCATATTTCGCCGGGGTGCGAGGAGGATGTCGAGCTAATTATCCAGGATCTTAAAAAAAATATTATGATCGAACCGGTTGCTTTATGAAAGGGATCAGGTGCCAGGGATTAGGGCGAGAGATTATAAATTTTGTGAAATCGAGGAGGGAATAATGAGAAAAGGATTCTATTGTGGGCTGGTTCTTATGATATGTTTCTTTGCCCTTGGAATGGGTAATATGGGGGAAGATGATGTTGTAAATATACCGGAGCCCGAGCAAAATTATTCCGTAACCCTTGTAGACCAATCCGACGTGTCAATTGAGCTTGAAAAATTTTCCTGTAACGGTATGACCTATTTTGTTGGAAACTTGGGGAAGACAGAGGTGTCGGTTGACTATGACAGGATAGACTCTGTTTTTTTTCTGTTGCATGATGAGGATGTTAAGGCAAAGCTGCATTTAAAGGACGGAAAGGTTATTGAGCTTGTCGTGGACAGAAGCAAATCCTGTTACGGTGTATCTTCATTCGGAAATTGCAGGATAGAATTTCAGGATATAAAAAGTATCGTTATTCATGGAAAAATGCTTAAAAAGGACTAATAATGTAGCTACAAAGCGAGTAGTCGAGTGGGCGACCAATGTAAAAGACAGTTATATTATAATCTTGGTGCCTTAGTGTCTTTGTGGCCGAACTGTTAACTGTTATAAGAATGAAGACAAAATATTTGTATATAAACACGATCGGATGTCAGATGAATGTTTATGATTCTGAACAGATCGCAAAATTATTAAAATCTTTAGGATATAAGATTACTTCATCTCTGGAAAAGGCTGATCTGGTTATTGTTAATACATGCGCAATAAGAGAAAAAGCAGAGCAGAAGGTTTTCAGTTTTTTGGGGCGCCTTTCACGCCTGAAGATTAGAAAGCCTGATCTGATTCTAAGTGTGGGCGGATGTGTGGCGCAGCAGGAAGGCTCAAAGATGCTGCAGCGGATTCCGTTCCTTGATCTTGTTTTTGGAACACATGCCATTAGCCGCTTGCCGGGGCATATTGAACGGATTGAGTCAAAAAAATGCCGGATTGTCGATGTTGAAATGATAGAAGGAATTGATGAGCCAGCATTTCTCATTGATACGGAAGATCATCGGAAGGTTTCAAGCTTTGTAACTATAATGCAGGGATGCGATAATTTTTGCACATACTGTGTTGTTCCCTATGTGCGTGGCAGAGAAGCGAGCAGAGATCCTGAGAAAATAGTTAATGAAATTCGCGAGCTTGTTAAATGTGGTGTAAAAGAAATCACTCTTCTCGGCCAGAATGTGAACAGCTATGGCAGAAAGGAGCGGTTGTGCTCGTTTTCCGAACTTCTGTCCCTTGTAAATAGAATCGACGGGCTTGTTAGAATCAGGTTTACTACTTCACACCCAAAGGATCTTTCAGATGATCTGATTTATGCTTTTTATACTCTTGAAAAATTATGCCGTCACATTCACCTTCCTGTTCAATCAGGATCGAACAGTATATTAAAAAGGATGAACCGGAAATATACGAGAGAACTTTACCTTGAAAAAATTGATAAATTGCGTAATGTTTGTCCTGATATTGCTATTACGTCCGATTTTATTGTAGGTTTTCCTGGAGAAACAGAGGATGATTTTAAACAAACCCTTGATTTGATTAAAACAGTTGAATTTGACGGTCTGTTTGCCTTTAAGTATTCTGACCGTCCAAATGCTCCGGCGTCCGGTTTTTCTCATAAGATTTCAGAACAGGAAAAGAAAGACAGGTTGACGGAATTGCTTGACCTGCAAGAACATTTTACAAAAAAAAGGAATAAATCGCTGGTCGGATCAACCGAATTGACACTTGTTGAAGGTAAAAGCAAAAAGCAGAGCGGGAAAAATGCTCAAATAAAACCTCAGAATATCCAGTGGACAGGAAGGACTTCAACCAACAAGATAATAAACTTTAGCTGGAATGATGATTGTATTGTCCGTGATGATATTTTTACAGGCAGGATGGTTAATATAAAAATTGAAAAAGCATTGTCCCACTCTCTTTGGGGTAGACCGATTGAGGTTAAACCGATATTTAATTTAAACCTAAATTAAGCGATTTTTTACTCGATCTGCGCCGATCTCTTGCGCATAAAGGCTTCGCAAAAAATCGCTCAACTTATAGCTTGAAAGGAGAAAAAAGTTATGCTGCATAAAGTAAGCATAGCAGGCCTGACCATAGACCCTACATCAAACACGCCGATTATCATCTTGAAGTCGGATGTGGATGGAAAGTCTATTCCAATATGGATCGGATTGCTGGAAGCCACCTCCATAGCTTCAACCATTCAAAATATTAAATACGACCGTCCCATGACCCACGATCTTTTTAAGAATTTTATTAATATACAAAATATCGCTGTGTCGAAAATTGAAGTGTGTGATTTAAGGGATAACACATTTTATGCCAAGATATTTTTTGCTTCCGAGAAAAAAGATTTCAGTATGGATGCTCGGCCAAGCGATGCAATTGCCATTGCTCTCCGGTTTCAGGCCCCGATTTATGTTGAAGACAGTGTTATTAAAAAATCAAACGCGTCAGATAGTCATGTTGAGGTTCTGGACAAAAGTAAAGAAGGGAAAAAGTGGGCGGAATATCTTAACAAATTATCTTCTGATGATTTTGGTAAATATAAGGTATGATGAACTCGTAAAAAGTCCATTTTGTTCACTTCAAGACCATTTTGGGCGCAATTGAGAGGTCCATCTAAAATGCAAGAACTCGGCCTGACGGCCTCAAACAGCTTGCATTTCTTAACGATGAACATCTCAATTGCTTTTTTCCCAAAATGCTCAAAGTCGTTCACAAAACACTTTTTACGAGACCATCAAAGTTAATGAATTCTGTCAATTTTATATATAAAAAACGGAGCGCAGCGATTTATTAATCCCGCCAGGGCGGGACTCACTTTAGGCACTTGTAACTTCTTTTGTAACTTTAAATGTCACTTTATCTATGATCTCCGTGTACTCCGTGGTTTAAATGGAATATCACCTATATGTCTTATATTGTTTTTGCTCGTAAATACCGGCCACAGACATTTGAAGAGGTTATAAAACAGGAACATGTTTCCAAAACCTTAGCCAATGCCATTTCATCGAATCGGGTTTCTCACGCAATCCTGCTTTCAGGGCCAAGAGGGACAGGCAAGACAACTGTTGCGCGAATACTGGCAAAGGCAATGAATTGTAAAAATGGGCCGACTCCTGTTCCATGCAATTCATGCAGATCCTGTACGGATATTATTTCCGGGAGTTCAGCGGATGTGCTTGAAATTGACGGCGCATCAAATAATGGTGTAGAGCAGATCAGAACTCTGCGCGAAAATGTCAAGTACATGCCGGCATACAGTCTTTACAAGATATATATTATTGATGAAGTTCATATGCTCAGCGTCCCGGCTTTTAACGCTCTTTTAAAAACTCTTGAAGAGCCGCCGGAGCACATCATGTTTATTCTTGCCACTACCGAACCTCACAAGATTCCCATTACCATTCTTTCCCGATGTCAGCGATACGATTTTAGACGTATAGATGTTGAATCTCTTTCAAAACATATGGAGATGATTTGCGATAAGGAGGGGGTCGATATTTCCTTTGAAAGCCTGTCGATTATTGCGCGTGTGGCAAGCGGCAGCATGAGAGACGCGTTAAGTCTTCTTGACCAGGTAATTTCCTGTGCCCAAGGATCTGTTACACATGAAAAAGTATTAGATATATTAAGCGTTATTGATAGAAAAAAAATCTATGACATTTCAAGCGCGATTTTAAGCGGAGATGTTGCGGTGTTTCTCGGTATTTTAGATGAGATTTACAATCGCGGCTATGAAATGAAGAGGCTCTATTCAGATATTGTCGAACACTTCAGGAATCTTATTGTTGTAAAGATGGGGAAAGATGTAAAAAAACTGGTTGATCTCCCATCACATGAAATTGAGCTGGCGCAGGAACAGATAAAGGATGTAACATCTGTTTATTTAAATCAGATTTTAAATCTTCTTTTTAAGGAGGAGCCTGCTATAAGGTTTGCAGCTCAGCCAAAGCTGACCCTTGAAATGATTTTTATCAAAATGTTTCAGATTAAACCGGCTATGCCTATAGATTTGCTGATAGAGAAACTTGATACTATAAAAAACGAGGTCTATGAAAAACAGGGAAATGAAATTTTTGAACATCAGCTTCCTTATGGCGATTATAACAAAAGACCTGGTGTTCAAGATAACGAAAAAGATTTGAAGGCCTCGTTAAGTAAATCAAAAGAAACTGAAGGCTCAAATGAATCTGTTGCCGCGGCTTGTCTGGACGATGTAAAAGATCATGAAAGGACATGGAAAAAACTTCTCGATGTTTTTCTGAAAAATCATCCTTCTCTGGCCGCCAATCTGACGAGATGCACCCTGAAAAAGATGACGGATCATGGTCTGGAGATAGAGGTGAACGGCAATGGTTTTAACTTAAAGATGATCAGCCGCAGCAAAAACATGACTATCATAAAAAAGGTGTGTGAAGACTTTTTTGGGAAAAAGATGGATATTGTTATAACGCAAAAAAAGAAACAAAAGGCTGAAAACAAATCTAACAATAACAGGGAAGACAGTTTGAAAAAGGAAGCTTTGAGCCATCGTCTGGTTGCCGACGTGGTTGAAATTTTCAATGGCAATGTTGTGGATGTAAAAATATTATAGGAGGTATTTTTTTTATGAAAGGCATGGGAAACATGATGAAGCAGGCCCAGAAGCTTCAAACCAAGATGCTGAAATTGCAGGAAGAGCTGGCTGGAAAAAGTGTTGAGGCAACTTCTGGTGGAGGTATGATTAAGGTAGTAGCAAATGGCAAGCAGCAGATCTTGTCAATTCAGATAGAAAAGGAGGTTGTCGATCCTGAAGATGTGGAAATGTTGCAGGATTTAATAATGGCAGCGGTTAATGATGCTTTGGGAAAAGCACAGGATATGGTTTCCGGAGAAATGGGCAAGCTCACAGGCGGAATGAATATTCCAGGGCTGATGTAATATGAGTTACTATCCATCATTGCTAATGGATTTGATTAGAAATATTTGCAGGTTGCCGGGGATAGGAGAAAAGACGGCAGAGCGTCTTGCAATGCATATACTCAATGCTCCACGTAGCGAGGCTGAACAGCTTTCACGCAATATCCTGAAAGTTAAAGACAGGATAAAATTGTGCTCTATATGCTGTGCTTTTAGCGATGGAGAAATTTGTGATATCTGTCGTGACAGTACACGTGTTTCAACACTGTTGTGTGTGGTGGAACAACCTGCGGATATGGTGTCTATTGAAAAATCAGGATGTTATAAAGGATTGTATCATATCCTTCAGGGGGCGCTGTCTCCAATGAATGGTATTGGGCCTGATAAAATCAGGATCAGGGAGCTTATATCAAGGATAGAAGATAACAAGGTCAAAGAGATTGTTCTTGCAACCGGCACAAATGTTGAAGGTGAAGCAACCGCATCATATATTGCGCAGCGCCTTAAAGATTATCCGGTGAAAGTTACGCGAATAGCATCCGGCGTACCGGTTGGTGGTGATCTGAAATATGTGGACCAGGTTACTTTGAGGAAGGCTATGGAAACAAGACATGCGTTTTAGATTAGCCACAGACTCACATAGACAGACGCAGACAAGATAATAAAAGTATGTGTTTGTCTGTTTAATAATATTTTGATAAGTATATCGTCTTTTAGGAAATCAAATGAAACCATCAGATATATTTAAATGCACTAAATGCGGTGACTGCTGTAAGGGGTACGGTGGGACTTATGTCACCGCGAAAGATATTGAAGCCATAGCCGGTTATATCAAGACGGATCCGGAAAGCTTTGTTGATAATTACTGCAATATATCCGGCAGCAAGCTTGTCCTTGCCCAGGGCGAGAACGGTTACTGTATTTTCTGGGACGATCTATGCACGATTCATCCGGTAAAGCCGCACATGTGCAGACAGTGGCCTTTTATAAAAAGCATATTGATTGATGCAGACAACTGGGACATCATGGCAAATCAATGCCCTGGCATTCGTACTGATGTTCCTGACAGCGTCGTGCTGAAATGTGTAAAGAAAAAACTTTCAAAGTGACTTTTTTTGATAACACTTAATTATTTATTATGATTGGAATATTTGATTCAGGAATTGGAGGTCTGACAGTTGTTCGGGCGCTTATGGAAGAGCTTTCAGGTTATGATGTCGTCTATTTTGGCGATACAGCCCGCACCCCTTATGGAAACAAAAGCCCGGATACGGTTATTAAGTTTGCCCTTGAAAACACGGAATTTCTTTTAAGCAAAGGCGCAAAGATAATTGTCATGGCGTGTAATACAGCTTCAAGTGTCGCAACAGATGATGTGACAAAAAGATTCGATATTCCCATATTCGAGGTAATAACCCCTGCTGTTGAGCTTTCTGTTAAAACCTCCCAAAAGTTGAGAGTAGGTGTTATCGGAACGCGCGCCACAATTAAAAGCGGTATTTATTCAAAAAAGATCAAGGAGCTGAAGCCTGATACAAAGGTTTATTCCTATGCATGTCCTCTTCTCGTTCCATTAGTGGAGGAAGGTTGGCTTAAAAAACCGGAAACAGCGATGATAGTAAAAAAATATTTGCATCCTTTGAAAGTCAGGCAGATAGACACGCTAATCCTTGGTTGCACCCATTATCCCATTTTGAAAAATATCATACAAAGTAAAATTGGTAAAAGGGTTAATATAATAGATTCTTCTATAACTGTTGCGGAGAAGGTAAAGGGTTTTCTAGAAAAGCATAAAGATATTGACAGTCTTCTGAGTAAAAAAGGGGAATGCAGGTTTTTTGTCTCTGATGTAACAGATCAGTTTGAAAAAATAGCGGGAGCTACGCTTAAAAGGAAAGTAGTTCTTGAACATGTAAGGATGTAAGGGCTCGCGCAAAAATAACTTTACATTTTAAGAGCCGATGCATCCCGTCTGGCTGTGTTGCGAACGCTCGGAATATGCTTGATATTCCTGCACTTTCGCGCCTTGCCAGCCAGGCGCCTCAACACTTAAAATTGCGAACTTATTTTTGTACGAACCCTAAGAGGAGAAGAAAGTATGAAAGATAAAAGAGGATTGTATTTTTATCCTTTTCCCCAGAACAGGCAGATAAGAACCTATGTGCGTGAATCCGAAGGAGAGATATGGTTCAGGTTGTGGAATGCAGATGATCAGGATCTGTGGAAAGACCACGGCTGGGTGCCGTACGGGGCTATCAAGCAGGCTGCCGGCATCTTTAAGCGTGGTAGTTTTGACCCTGATCAGGCTTACGATATCCAGGTGGCAAAGGCGTTGGTTGATGAATTGGCGGCCAACTGATAGATCACAAAGTTAGTTGAACAGCTCAGTTTAGGTTAAACCTAAGTTGAGCAATTTATTGCGAAGATATGTGCCGAAATCTTGATGCATAAGGGTTTGCGAAAACCGCAGGCATACCCATGGATATGTCGAGGATTTTCTCGAATCCTTGATGCGCAAGAGATTGGTGCAGATCGAGTAAAAAATCGCTCAATTTAGGTTAAAGATGGTCTGTAAATTTAAGGAGATTTACAATGTGTCCAGATAATTTATCCGCTGGTTATTCAGATGCTGATCAACTGAAAAAATATGCGGATGATATTGCTAAGGTTTATAAATCTGAAAAGAAGAAACAAAAAGAGATTGAAGCCGCCAATCGGCAACTTTTGAAATATGCCGATGATTTGAACAAAACAGTCACAAATTTGAAAGCTGTCAATCAAGAACTGCAGGAAGCTTATATTGACACCATTAACCGGCTTGTAATAGCTACTGAGTACAAAGATGAAGACACAGGCAGTCATATCATTCGGATGAGCGGTTACAGCGCATTAATTGCAAAAAAGCTTGGAATGAAGGGCGAAGAGGTTCAGAACATACTGTATGCCGCTCCAATGCATGACGTTGGGAAGGTCGGCATGCCTGATAGTGTTTTGCTGAAGTTTGGGAAATTGACAGACGAAGAGTTTGATTTAATGAAAACGCATACAACCATAGGAGCAAAAATCCTGGCAAATTCCAAGTCGGTAACATTGCGGGTTGCGGAGCAGATAGCTCTTTTTCACCATGAAAAATGGAACGGCAAGGGATATCCTCACGGTCTTTCCGGGCATGACATTCCTCAGGCAGCCAGAATTGTCACCTTGGCGGACACTTTTGATGTTCTTGCGTCCAAACGTCCTTACAAAAGCCCCTATCCTATAAAAATTGTTCTTGAAATTATCAGGAAAGAGCGTGGCCGGCATTTTGATCCGGATGTGGTAGATGTATTTCTGGAAAATATAGATGAGATATTGAAAATAAAATCAGAAGCAGGGTTTGCTGAGGATATTGCGGAAACCGATGTTATATGGAGCGAAAGAGATCTGGAAAGTGGTTGGTTGTGAAAAGGGGGCGTTTTACAATATGACAAGAAAAAAGACTGTTTGCGAATCAAGGGTTGAAATGGCTCAGGTAATGTTTTCATTCGATGCCAACCAGGCCGGTAATGTTCATGGTGGCACCATCATGAAGCTAATAGACACCGCAGCAGGAATCGCGGCAATACG
>JAUVHU010000005.1 GCA_030593145.1 Desulfobacteraceae bacterium | reverse complement strand
ACAGGGATACATGGTCTTCGTAGGGCCGCTATGCTTCCGTAATGACCACCTATGCATGGGTGGTAAGAAAAAAAGTATTAGGTCATATGAAATATGCTATAAGCTTAACCTTGTTTTCATCTTTTTTATACTATTTATTTCCGTGCCCAGATATCGACTTGGTCTCTCAACCAGCGGCAGGATGTCTTGAATGGATTTAATGTTCATGGTATGAATTTAAAACATTTTATGTCTGAAAATTTTTGGCTCGATCTGCACTGATCTCTTGCGCATCAAGGATTCGCAAAAATCCTCGACATATCCACGGGTATGTCTGCGGTTTTCGCAAACCCTTATGCATCAAGACTTCAGCACATTTCTTCCCCAAAAATTGCTCAACTTAGGTTTAAGTTGAAAAACTTGCCGGTTTGTATTTTTTTGACGGAAGGATAGGAAAGAATGACCACGGAAAAAGCTGGGATGCCGAAGCTGATAAGATTTCTTGTTTTGTTCGAAAGGACAGCCTTGCTTAGTTTAGGTGGCAGGCTTTTTCCATCAAGCCTCATCAAGAGTCTTTCGAACTACATCGAGCAACTCACCTATCCTGTAAGGCTTCCTGATGAAGTTTTTTGCACCCAGTTCAATAACATTGGACACTAATCCGCTGTCAACATTGCCGCTTACGACGATTATTTTTGCCTGGGGGTTTATTTTGAGAATCTCTTTCATGCAATCCAGACCACCAATTCCCGGCATGATGAGATCAAGAACAACCAGATCGATTTCGTCATTTTTTTGACGATAAATATCAATGGCTTGCTCGGCATCAGAAGCGGTGTGTATTGTGTAGCCAGGACCGAGAAGAATCTGTTTTCCGAGTAATAAAATAGTTTCTTCATCATCAACCAACAAGATTGTCTCAGATTTTCCGTTGGGCGTTTCTTTTACCATTGTCTCTCCCCGGCTTGTTTCTGTTGGCTCTGACATAATATCTTAAAAACAACTCGACATAACCATAAATGGGCAGAAGGATGAACTCGCAAAGACAATATAACTATAACCCAAAGAAAAGTAAAGAAAAATTTAGCCTGAACAGAGATTGGAAAATATAACCAAAGGTGCATGAACAAATCGGTTTGGACAAATTATCTTGACACAGAGAAGAAAAAAGCTATGCTTATAAGGATATACAAGGTAATAAATGCAGGGCAGATAGAGACTGCGTCAGACTTAAGTCGTCAAGTATAATTTTGAGTTTTTAATTTTCAAAGGTTTCAGATAGAATATATGCAAAAAATTAAAATATTAATTGCCGAGGATAACGATCTTAGCAGAGAAAATCTGAGGGAACTGTTATCTGAAAATGGCTATAAGGTTAAGGCTGTCAGTAATGGAAAAGAAGCAATGGATGTCTTTCCTTACAACAACTACGATTTGGTCATAACAGATCTGAGAATGCCTCACGTCGATGGCCTGCAGTTGCTTAAATTCATAAAAGAGATGCGTCCTGAAACTGTCGTTATCATGGTCACCGGTTATGCCACCGTAAAAAGCGCTATTAATGCCATGAAGATGGGGGCATTTGATTATATAACAAAACCTTTAAAAAAAGATTTTGTCAAGCTGGCTGTCGAAAGGGCGCTGGCCCATGCAAAACTCAAAGAGGAAAACATTACGCTCAAGAAGCATTTAGAGGAGAAATATGACTTCAGCAAGATAATAGGGTACAGCAATGGCATGAAAAAGGTTTTTGAAAAGATTAAAAAAGTGGCTTCATCAGACAGCACTGTTGCCATATACGGCGAAAGTGGAACCGGCAAGGAGTTAGTGGCCAGGGCTCTGCATTTCAACAGCAAAAGAAAATCCCTCCCTCTTGTTACGGTGAACTGCGGTGCAATTCCTGAAGAGCTTCTCGAAAGCGAACTGTTTGGGCATGAAAAAGGCGCGTTTACCGGAGCCATACGGAGCAGAACAGGACGGTTTGAATTAGCGCATGGGGGAACAATTTTTCTCGATGAGATAGGCGATATGAGTCCTTCATTGCAGGTAAAAGTATTGAGGGTAATACAGGAAAGACGGTTCGAAAGAATTGGAGGCATGAAGACCATAGATGTGGATATAAGGATTATTACCGCAACAAACCAGGATTTAGAAAAGGCCGTGGCAGAAAAAAGATTCAGGGAGGATCTCTTTTATCGCATCAATGTAATACCTATTCATCTTCCGCCTCTAAGAGAAAGAAAGGTAGATATACCTGTACTGGTCAATCATTTCCTGAGAATATTTAATAAATCAAAAGAGAAAAATATTAAGGAATTAACACCTGAAGCCATGAATTACCTCACGAAATATCACTGGCCGGGCAATGTAAGAGAATTGCAAAACCTGATTGAAATGCTTGTTGTCATGAAAGAACACGGCAATATAGAGTTGGAGGATTTGCCTGATAAGATAAGACTGAATTCAAATGGAACTGAAAGAGTCATAAGCGACATTGATATCCCTGATGACGGTCTGGGTCTGAATGAAATAATCGGTCAATTTGAAAAAGATTTGCTCCGGAAGGCTCTGCAAAAATCAGGTGGAATAAAAAACAGGGCCGCAAAATTATTGGACCTGAACAGAACAACCTTTGTAGAAAAATTAAAGAGATATAAGATTAATTAGCAATTTTCCACTTTCTACAACACGGAATTAGTTTATGGGTATCTTAAATATAAATGATCTGAAAACCGGTATGATTTTGGCGCAATCTACCAAAAACAGGCATGGCGCTGTCATTCTGGGCAAAGGTAACGCGCTGACTGAAAAACATATCAATTCTTTTAAGACTTGGGGAATCACAGGAGTTGACATAAAGGGTATTGACGGCGATCAAGTGATAAAACAAGAAATGGAAGCCCTGTCGACTGATATTGTTGAATCGATTGAAAGGAAGCTTGACGAATTATTTCCACCTGTTGAAGCTAATCCTGTCATGGAGGAAATATACAAGATTGTTAAAAAAATAAGTTTGCGACAGGCCGCAAATCAAACCAATGGTTCTACTGATGAAATCGAAAAAGATTGATACAATAATAAATTCCATTGGTAACCTGCCAATTTTACCTACTATTTACATGAAGCTTTCACGTCTTCTGAATACACCGGACTCATCAATCAAAATGATAAGCAATATCATCTCTGAAGATCAGGCTATAGCGGCCATGGTACTCAAAATTGTCAACTCGGCTGCCTATGGTTTTTATAATAAAATCGGAGATCTGCGGCATGCCATCGTAATTTTGGGGCTGACCGAAATAAAAAACATGGTACTCGCAGCTTCTATGTATAAAATTGTAAAAGAATTCAAATCGAGCAGCGCATTTAATATGCAGGAGTTCTGGAAACATTCCACAGGATGCGCAATCCTATCGAGGGTCCTGGCTGAAACCGCCTACTTAAAAAACCCTGAAGATGTTTTCACAGGAGGGCTACTTCACGACATAGGAAAACTGATCCATGCCGCCTATTTGTGCGAAGAGTTTAACGATGTGGTCGCCAATGTTGTGGAGACCGGATCTCAGATGTCTGAATCGGAAAAAAAGATACTGGGTTTTGATCATGCTCAGACAGGAGGCGCCCTGGCTAAAAAATGGAATTTGCCCCAGGAAACAGTCAACATGATAGCCCACCATCATTTGTCCTATATGCCGGACACCCTGACGAAAGAGATTGCAGCCGTTCACATCGGAAACAGTCTCTGCATAGCTCTTCGTATGGGATCAGGCGGAGAGAAACGGGTACCGATTGTTAATCAAAAAGCATGGGAAATTTTAGATCTTAAGTTAAGTGATCTTGAATACGTTATGCAAAAATCCATAAAACTTTTTGAGGAAAGCATTTCTATTATGGAATTTGAATAATCATAACTATTCAGCCACAGACTTGTCCGCCTTTGGAGGATTCACACAGACTTGTCCGCCTCTGGAGGATTAACGCAGATAGGTTTAAATACAAGAACCGTTCACGGTTCAAAGTTCAAGTGCCTAAAGTTATGGAGTCGCTCGCGCAGCGCAGGCGCTTGCGCCGCGTGTCGCTCCACTGATTTTATATAATTGACATAATTCCTTAACACCTAACACTTAACACCTAACACTTAACACTACACAAACACCAACCTACAAAAAATCGAGATTTTCGTTCAGGCTCATAAAAGCCTGTCCTTATGAGAAAAGTAAGAGTTTATTAAAAATGGAAAACAAACAAACACAAATCGATCAAATTGAACTTGAACCAATGATCAAAAAACTGCACTTTTTGGAAGAATCGAACAGAGCGCTTATCAGCATTCAAGATAAGCTTGATCGGTTAAGCCGCTTTCAATCCGAGGTTCTCTTATCTCATGATGTTCATCACATACTTGAGACATGGCTTGTCAGGCTCAGGCAACTGGTTAAAATTGAAGTTTGCTCAGTCTTTCTTGTAGAAGAAAAAGGTATTGAGTTTATCCACAAAATATCAAAACCTGAAAAATTTTCGGCTGTTATTCAAAAGGAAGTCGAGGCTCAAATCAGCCTTGGGAATTTCGGACGGGTCATCAGCAATGGCATTCCCCTGAGTGTCCAGACTGAAGTTTTTGGAAAAGAAAGCGGTCGGCTTTTAAGTGTCATGATAGCTCCCCTTTCCAACCTGAAAAGAACTATAGGCGCGGTTGTCATTGTCTTTGAAGAAGACAAAGATTTCATAAGACAGCAAACCTCAAAACTTCTACACATTCTCGTAGATTTCTTTTCCTTGTCACTGGAAAACGCATACCTGTTTGATGATCTGAAATCTGCTTATTTCTATACCATCAAAGCTATTACCAACTCCATAGAAGCGCGTGATCCATACACGAAAGGACATTCTGAAAGAGTTGCTCGATTTTCTAAAGCAATAGCCGAGGAGCTTCACTGGGACAAAAATGAAATAGAGCTCATCGATTGGGGAGGGATGCTTCATGACGTCGGCAAGATAGGCATCCCCGATTTCATTCTGAACAAGCCGGGAAAGCTTACCGATAATGAATACAATCACATAAAAGCACACCCCTTGATTGGCGCTCAAATAGTCAAAGATATCTCTTTCTTAAAATCTGTAACACCCTATATCCTTGACCACCATGAAAGATTTGACGGCAAGGGTTACCCCAGGGGCCTGGTTGGAGAAAATATCTCCATCAAAGGAAGACTGTTGGCAGTGGCTGACAGCTTTGATGCAATGACCAGCAACAGACCATATAGAAAAGCCTTAAAGCCGGAAGATGCTCTTAAGGAAATAGCAAGAAATAGAGGAACTCAATTTGATGCCGAAATTGCATGGGCTTTTGAAAGGGCATGGATATCCGGCAAAGTGATATGTATAAGATTCTGAATGATAAAGAATCCTGGTCCAAAGAACCAAGCTTTGGTTTGCCCCTGAAAGAAGCTGTTTTACTTGAAGTCGTACAAGTTAAAAGTGCCTAAAGTGAGCTAAAGTGCCTAAAGTTATGGAGTCGCTTCGCTCCACTGATTTTATATAATTGACAGAATTCATTAACTTTAGCTCACTTTAAACTTTAGTTCACTTCAAACTCTTGCAGTGTTTCTTAGTTTTTTCACTTTCCTTTTTATTTCACCCCGCCTATACAAATATCTACAACAAAAGGACCTTCCTCTATCTCAAATGGAATAATAATGCTTGGCCCACCCAAAACATGTTTGATCGAATGACTTTTGCCGGAAACCACAGTAGGAATTGCTGCCGAAATATTTAAGCCGAGCGGCTCCAGCTCTTTTCTGGCTGCGCCTGAAACCATATTTGTAATCTCACCCACAGCATCCGTAATATCGCCATTGATTTCTTTTATCTCTTCACCTAACATATTTGACACAATCTTTAATATAGATCCCTCAGAAAAGCTCAGCGCCATTGAACCGGTTGCCGATCCTGTAAGACCTATTATCCCTGAAACATCACCGTTGGCCAAACTATCTTTCTTAAGATAAGGCTTGCCCGGTTTCGGTTCGACAAAAGCCATTGTTTTCAGTACATTAAGCGTTCCATCTAAAAAGGCATTTATAAATCTAACATCCATTGTTTTCTCCTTTTGACCTTTCAGCCTTCAGCCTAAACAACCTGAGCAATTACATCTTCTCTATTATTTTTTCGATTTTTTCACTCAAGACCTCGGCGGTAAAAGGTTTTACAATATAATTACTGACTCCTTCCTTGACCGCCATCACAATGTTGTCTTTGAGAGATTCCGCCGTAACCATCAGAAACGGCAAACTGGAAAGTTCACTATCCGCCCTGACAGCTTTAAGAAGCTCAAGACCAGTCATATTGGGCATATTCCAGTCAGAGATGATTAAATCTACCTTTTCTGATTTCAGTATCTTCAAAGCCTCCACACCATCCTCGGCCTCGGTAATGTTTTTATACTCTCCCTGTTTTAAAAGATTTTTAATAATCCTTCTCATCGTGGCAAAATCATCAACCACCAGTACTTTCATATCCTTATCAACGTCCATGACCACACTCCTTTTATTCAACCTAAACTCTCACTCAATTCAAACAGCCCTTCCGGGTCCAATATCAATCCTACATTACCATCCCCCATGATAGCACCACCGGAAACTCCTTTGCTGCTTTTCAAACTTTCACCAAGACTTTTGATCACCACTTCCTCTTCACCTAAAATCTCATCCACCAGCAAACACTTGGATCTGTTTTCACCTTCAAGCACCACCACTATGGCTTCCCAGGGATTTTCATGCTCAGGCTCTATACCGAAGATCTTATACAACCTTACCAACGGCAAAAGATTGCCCATCACGTTTATCGTTTCACCCTTGCCGACTATATTGTTATAAGATTCCTCCTTGGGACGCAACAACTGTCTGATAGCGGTAGTAGGAATAATATACCTTTCACCGCCCACCCTCACAATCATGCCGTCAATAATGGCCATGGTAAGAGGAAAGCCAAGCGCAAAGGTAGAACCTTCATTAATAACACTGTCAATCTCTATTTTTCCCCGCAGTTTTTCCACGGCCTGTTTCACTACATCCATCCCCACTCCCCGCCCGGAGATATCCGTTACTTTCGCAGCAGTTGAAAAACCGGCGGAAAAAATCAGCTTATAAATATCCTGATCCGAAAGATCATCTGAACTATCGATAAGTTCTTTCTCGACAGCCTTTTTCAGTATTACGTCCCTATCCAGCCCTTTTCCGTCATCCGATATTTCGATTACAACATTACCTCCTCTGTGAAAGGCCTTGAGCCGTACCATGCCCTTTTCAGGTTTACCGGCCTTTATACGCTCCTCAGAAGAATCTATACCATGATCTACGGCATTCCGTACCATGTGTACAAGCGGATTATATATCTCCTCCACCATATTTCTGTCTATCTCCGTATCCTCACCTTCCGTGACAACACCAACATGCTTTCCGGCATCTCTGGACAGATCCCTGACAAGACGGGACATCCTCTGAAATGTCTGCTTGATAGGCACCATTCTCAAGCTGGTAGAGGTTCTCTGGAGTTCCGATGTAATACTGGACAGACGGGAAACATCTCTGCTCAACCTTATATCGGAATTTGATAGAATAAACGAATTCTGCCTGATCATCGACTGTGTAATGACCAGTTCACCAACCATATCGATTAAATCATCCAGCTTCTTTATATTTACCCTTACCACAGCGGTATCTACGGCCTTCTTTGTCTGTTTTCTCAGGGCCTGTGATACCTGCTTCGGAGTAACCTTACCTTCAGATATCAGGGCTTCCCCAATTTTCTTGGGTGGAATCGATTGTTCTGCAACTTCAAGGCCTTGCTCCAGGTTCTCCTCTGTTATAGCACCGTCTTCGACCAGTATTTCACCCAGTTTTTTCACTTCAACGGTATCCGGAGCACCCTGTTCAATACTTTCTATCCGCTTTTTCAAGGTAGATGTATCAATCTCTAAAGGTTCAGTCGGATTGCCTTCCATATCGTCTTTCAATTTAACAATTATCGCCTTCAGAACATCGGATCCATCAAGAATTATATCTATAAGCCGGGAACTCACCAATAATTCCTTATTTCTTACCTTATCCAGAAGGTTCTCAAGGGTATGGGCAAGATCACGAATCGCTTCTAGATTGAGAAACCCGGCCACCCCCTTGATGGAATGAAACGGTCTGAATATAGCATTAACACAATCTAAATTCTCAGGGTCCTGCTCCAGATTCAATAAATTTACCTCAATCTCATCAATGTATTCCAGACCTTCAACAATAAAATCCCTCAACAGCGACTCGTCCTGTATCTCGTCGCTCTCCGCTCCCTGCTCTTTGCTCTCTGCTACTTGCTCTTCGCTTTCCGCTATTTGCTCTCCGCTCTCCGCTCCCTGCTCTCCAGTAAGAACGGCAATTGACTCCATAAAACTTTCAATATCGCCTTCGTAACCGCCAGTGTTCTTAAGACTGTCACCGATCTCCTGCATCAGGGTAATACCCTTTTCAAAGACGCCGAATCCTGCTTCTTTATCCTCTATTCTTTCAAGAATGATCTTCTCGAGAAGACTACTTAATCCACTGGCTACCCTTTTTAACCGATCTGCCTCTAAAGCCTCCGCTTCTTTTATTAACTGCTCCAATTTATTAAGAAAATTACCTGCGGCCGGCACATCGATTTCCTTGCTATCGAAAAATAAAAAGTCGGAAGCTATACTATCAATCAAATTCATCAAAGAATCATATTCTTTCATAATTTACACCTCTGTAATTACTCAGGTCACACCATTTTTACTATTTCTTCAGCGACCTGAGTCAACGGCACCACCTTATCCGCGGCACCTGCTTTTATAGCCTCTTTCGGCATTCCAAAAACAACGCACGATCTCTCATCCTGGACAATCGTTTTAGCGCCGGCCTGCTTCATCTCTAAAAGCCCCTCTGCACCGTCCGACCCCATACCGGTAAGTATAACACCAATCGAGTTCGGCCCCGCCGACCTTGCGGTCGACTTGAACAATACATCAACTGCAGGACGCTGATGGTGAACCATTGGGCCATCTTTGACCTCAACATAATACCTGGCGCCGCTCCTCCTTAAAATCATGTGAAAATTACCCGGCGCAATCAATGCACCCCCTGGATTTACAGAATCATTATTCCGGGCCTCTTTCACCGTAATCTGGCACAGGCCGTTCAGCCTTTCCGCAAAGGCTGTTGTAAACTTAGCCGGCATGTGCTGGACTACAAGTATTCCAGGCGAATTGGGAGGCATCCTGGTCAGAACAGTTTTTAATGCTTCGGTCCCGCCCGTAGAAGCACCAATGGCAATAAGCTTATTAGAAGTTTTTGCAAGGGCTTTTATCGGTTCAGATGTCTCAGAAGCAGAACCTTCATCTAAAGATTCCCTTATTACTTTTACCCTCGATACAGCCCTGATTTTTTCTGCCAGTTGAGCACTCATATCCCCAACCGTATAGGAACCTCCAGGTTTTCCAATAACCTCCAAAGCTCCAATCTCTATCGCTTCCAACGTCAATGTCCCTCCCTTTGGCGTCAGAGAACTGACTATGATCACTGGCATCGGATAATGTTTCATCAACTTCTTGAGAAAGGTCAAGCCGTCCATCCTCGGCATTTCAATATCCAAGGTTATCACATCCGGCTTAAGTCTCACAATCTTATCCCTGGCGACAAACGGATCAGGAGCTGTTCCCACTATTTCAATATCAGGAAATTTTGAAAGCTCCTCGGAAAATATCTTTCTTACAATAGCAGAATCATCGACAATAAGCACTCTTATTTTTTTCAAAATTACGCTCTCCTGTCAGCCTAAAAGCCTGCTCAATTATTCTCTGTTATTTATATAAGGATACCAGTCATTCTGGCGAAGTTTTTTCACCTTGTAAACGATGGTTTCGTTGCTAAAAGCGTTGTAAAGAAGCTTGCGGCCTAAATTACCGCCCACATCCTCTGAAATAACACTGATTTTAAATTTTCCCAAAACACTTCTGGCAATCCCAACATTCTCTTTTGCTACTTTCCTGCATTCAGTCGATTGTTGCAATGATGCCCCGCCAAATATCTGAGCTTTAATATTTTTTTTATCTGTCCCCTCTTTTAAAAACATGCTTATTAAATAGCTGATCGCCACATTTCCGTACCGAGCTGTTGCCTCATCCTCGGTGCTTATAAAAGGATATAAATAATGCGCTATACCACCATATTTTTTCCTGCAGTCCCATAAAGATACAGCCACACAAGAAGCTATAACTGTGGATATCATAGAAGGTTCAGTATTCAAGAATATATATCCGGGTTTCAGATAATATTCGTATAATTGGATATCTTTTTCTTTCATAGTAAGTATTTACTCAACTAACCTCAATAATCACACAAATTCTTCCGCTATCCGAGTCAAAATCCATCCTGCAAATATTTCCGCTTAATCCGGAGTCTCTGGATTTTTCATCTGATAATCCCTCCACTCCCTCTTTCTTAAAAAGGGAGGGTTCACTAAACACCGGCATTGATAGATTAAATACCTTTGCGCTGTCAAATTTACCGAGAAAATTTCCGCAGATCATATTAACAGCTTCTTTTAAGCAATCTTCAATGTCATGTCCGGTTATTTTATCCTCCTCTATATTCAGCATATTTTGAATCATAGCTTTCGCCATTTCTATAGAAAGTAAAGTCCTGATCTCCCCGCTCAGGGAACCTTCAAACCTTATGGCAGCTTCCATATCATATTCATCACTTTCATCATCCAGAGGTTCAAGAAAGATATAAAACATCTTTTCAAAGACTTCAGAAATCGAAAGCCTCATTGTCTCCTCTATCTTCTTCATATTCTCCTTCATTATTCACCCCTATGACCTCATAAAGAATTTTTTTAACCTCTTCAGGAGTAAAAGGTTTTTTTATAAAACCCTTTGCTCCGAGATTGAACGCATCCTGCATACGTTCCTCACTGCTTTCCGTAGTTATAAGTATGACGGGAATGTTCTTAAGAAGATCATCTTCTTTTAAACTCTTTAATAATTCGAAACCATTCATTTCCGGCATATTTATATCCGATACAATCACATCCACCCAATTGTCTGTCAGCGCCTCCAGCGCCTCCTTCCCGTTCCCGGCCTCAACGCATTGATCTATCTTAAAACCTGAAATTGAAATGATCTTCTTTATAACAGCGCGCATTGAATTTGAATCATCCACAATCAGTACATTGAAAGACATAATAACTCCCTTAACCGTTCACGGTTGTCGGTTCACAGTTCACAGTTTTTTCTAATAGAACTATGCAACGATTGAAGCGTTTTGGATATTGATTTTAACTTTTGAATTAATTCTTTCGCATCTAAATCAGAAAATATATAAGCTCTCGTGAAATATAAATATGTGTTCTCAGCTCCGCAACCAATCCTTGTGCAATCTATTTTTTAACCGTGAACCGATAACTATAAACTGTGAGGTTACCCTACAACTCCTTAAAAACCCCGCTGGAATCCTTAATATCAAATTTGCCGGTAGAAATATGCAGACGAACTGTCCGATTGTAATATCCACCGGTGTCATCACCATCTACCAGGACATTGTTTTTCCAGAATATCTTTCTCAAAGCGGTTATGTTTTTCTGGCCGATACGGAAGTGGTTTGAATTATCCAGGATGCTAGCCCCGCCGGCAATCTTTACGATCATACGCCTTTTTTCGGCTCCCAACTTGTAACACGATTTAAACAAAAAAGGTACGCCGGTATCTGCAAACATCGCCGGTGTTTTTCCTGCCTTGTTTAAATCAAGCAATGAGTCGGGAAGCATAAAATGCAAAAGTCCTCCCACCTTTACCACTGGATCATAAACAGCAACAGCAATACATGAACCAAGGGCATAGGTAACCAGCACATCCTTAACGTTTCCGCTTACCTTCATATCCGGAACTCCAACTATAATCTTGCTCATAAAGTTACCATAACATTTATACAGGGGTCGATTATACTTTCTCAGGGATTTTCGTAACCCGTTAAGCATTCGACCAACTTCCGCTGTCCTGCTTAAGAGCCTATCCGATAGGATTCTACTACCACTACCAGTTCCATTGCCTTTTGCCAAACCTCCAGATCCCGACAACTCTTAAAACTCATTCCCTGATCCCCGATCACTGCCCCCTATTTCCGATAAACACTCGGCTCGACATACTTAAACCGGTGAGTCAAACCAGTCAAACTTTCAGAATGACCAACAAAAAAATAACCCCCTTTTTTCAGGCTGTCGTAAAATCTGTTTACAAGACCATCTTGTGTCTCTTTATCGAAATATATCATAACATTCCTGCAGAATATAGCGTTAAAAAGACCTTTAAAAGGCTGGGCTTCCATAAGATTGAATCTCCTGAACTTTATAATATCTTTAATTTCATTCTTTGCCCGATAATATCCACTCCAATCGTTTCGTCCAATCTGAAAATATTTTTTCAGAAGCGAGGGAGAAATTTTGCCAAGCTTTTCCTTTGTGTATACGCCGGCTAATGCGGTTTTAAGCACCTCAGTAGAAATATCGGTGGCCAATATTTGAAGATCAACTTTTCTGCCATAAGCAATCTCCCTCAAGGTAATTGCAAGCGAGTATGGCTCCTCACCTGTCGAACAGCCTGCACTCCATATCTTCAACCCGAACACAGAACTACCGTTACCAGGCGTCTCCATCAACGCAGATATAACCTCGCGAAGCTTGTGAAAATGGGTTTCTTCCCTGAAAAAGCTTGTCAAATTTGTAGAAATAGAATCGATCATGACAACCAATTCATTAATCCCCTTTTCGGTTGTCACATAACGATAATAATCCCTGAAAGACCCGAATTTTCCTTCCCGCAGGCGTTTGCCTAACCGGGCTTTCACCAGCTCCTTTTTACCCTTATGCAGATTGATACCACTCTGTTCATAAACAAGACTTCTTATCTTTTCAAAATCAATATCACTTAATTCGGCCATAGGCTAAAAACTCCTAAAATCCTCTTCATCTAAAGGAATTATCCGATCAGACGCAACTTCCGCGCTCTGACTAATTTCCGGTTTTGTTTCGCGGACTGCCCGATTGCCTGTTCTGAAAACAGGCTCTATAATATGACCTGTATGTCCGCCAGAACCCTTTGGCAAACTCATCTGCACGATATCCTCCTTACTCTCCGACCTCTGCCCACTGCCTCCGCCAACCAAGACTTCCAGTTCTTCTACAACCCCCATCATCTGCTCTACCTGTGTGTTCATCTCCTCAGAGGCGGAAGCTGATTCTTCGGCATTGGCTGCGGTCTGCTGGATTACCTTATCCATCTCGGCTACAGCTGTGTTTGTCTGTTCAATACCCTGGGCCTGTTCATTCGATGCCGCGGAGATCTCGGCAACCAGTTCTCCTACTTTGGAGGAGCTTTCCGCAACCTTGCTGAATGCATCATTGGTTTGCGTTGCCAGTTCGGATCCGTTTTTAACCTTTTTTACCGTTCCATCTATCAGCTCAGCCGTGTTTTTGGCCGCGTCGGCGGAACGGAGCGCGAGATTTCTGACCTCTTCAGCCACCACTGCAAAACCTGCTCCTGCCTCACCTGCTCTGGCTGCTTCCACAGCCGCATTTAAGGCAAGCAGATTAGTTTGGAACGCGATTTCATCTATTGTTTTGACAACCTTCTGGGTTTCATCGCTAGCCTTTGAAATATCTTCCATGGATGTGGTAAGCTCGGTCATGGAAGAGTTGGCATCTGATACCACATGGCTGGTTTCTTTCATAAGACTGTCCACTTGACTTGCATTATCCGCGTTCTGTTTAGTCATGGAGGACATCTCTTCAAGGGAGGATGATGTCTCTTCGATTGCGGTTGCCTGTTCGGATGATCCTTCGGCAAGAAACTGACTGGCGGATGAAACCTGACCTGAAGCTGAGGCTATCTGGCCGACAAGATCATGCAGTATAGTTGCAATTCTTTTAATGGGACGAATAACCACTCTCGAAATTAATAAAAAAAGCATCAGGATAACAATTAAGCTTCCGGAAAGGCCTATAATTATATTCTTGTTACGGAGCTTTCCAAGGTCTTTATACATCTTTTCGACACTCTCTCGTATCATCAAGACTCCGAGGACGGGCTGGCTTGAACCATGGCAGTGAAAGCAGCGATTTTCGTTCAAAATTGGGCGAATCGTAGTCAAACAGGGCTTTCCTTTTACGGTTTCTTCATATCCGGTCTGATCGGATTTACCGTTTTGTATCAATTGATTGATTGCGGCTCTGAGATCGGATGAATCAGTCAATTCGGTTACACTGCTCCCGATTCTCTCTTTTTCAGAGGCATAAGTTATATGCTCGTCAAAACCGAAGACTAAGACCTCTTCCCCTTCTTCCATAAGGTCTCTGAACCCTTCCATCTGGTGTTCGACAGCTTCAGAATCACCTATAGCCATTGGATACATCATGCCGTTATAGAATGTGTCTGCAAGCATATTTGTTGTATGATAGACCTCTGCTTTAATATGTTTCCGTTGGTCTGAGATATTAATATAGATTATAGAACCAAGAACAAGTGAAAAGAGAGTCGCGAGTCCACCGATCATAAACGGCATACCTTTTGTCGTTTTGTTTTCCATTAGTGCGCCCCCCCATAAATTAAGGGCTTATAATGAAAGGCTCCCACGCGTTCTAAATTATGGCATGTTTCACACACCTTCACTGTCAACTGTCCATCGATATCCTCAGGGTCGCCTGTTTCCACATGAATACTGCCCTGACCATGACAGACTTCACAGCCTGCGTTTTTAAGATGCGGGGTTTCGGCTTCTGATTTAAACCCACCTGGTTTGCCGTATCCTGTAGTATGGCATTCAAAGCATCCTCTAAACTCTTCATCAATCAATCTTTTTTTCATGGTTTTGATAGACTTGAATGAATTTCTTTTGTGCGAAAATGTTTTAAAGCTTTTATACTCTGCTTCATGACATTCCATGCATGCATCCGAACCAATATAGATTTTATCCGATGCTTCACATCCGCCGCTACCGAAAGGAGCATAACATAACAGCAAGATTAAAAACAGGATGTAGATGCAAAAGCTTTTGATCGAATATTTTTTTGCTCTTGTTAACATCATCTGTTCTCCTTTTAAAATCCTTTGCAAATCCTAACGCTATCTTTGTGCCTATTTTTATATTCTTGAACATTATTGCCCTACATTTTTTGGTCATTGGCCACAGGATTGACAATTGTCGATTAAGAGCTTCAATCATCCAATCAACCAGCAACTATTAACGAGTAACCAGCAGCGAACATCCAGCTATGCCGCGTTTTCCAAGGCGGCTATTTCTTCGCTGCTAAACACCATGTCAATATCGAGCAGTATCTTGACCCCTCCTTCCATCTTGGCCATGCCAAGGATGTAGGCTGTATCCAGGCTAATTCCGAATGTCGGCGTATCTTCAATGTCCTCGGCTTTGATGTTTAGTACTTCTGAGACAGAATCGACCACTACGCCAATCAGGATGTCTATTCCCCGGTTTTTGAGCTCGACAACGATTATGCAGGTGCGTTCAGTATAGTCGATCTTTTCCATTCCGAACCTCAGTCTTAAATCAATCACGGGAATGACCTTGCCGCGAAGGTTTATCACCCCTTTCACAAACTCCGGTGTCCTGGGCACCGTGGTAATCGGCATCATCCCTATGATCTCCTTGATCTTCAAAATGCCTATGCCGTATTCTTCACCCGCCAGAGAAAAGGTAAGATATTTTCCTTTTCTGTCTTTCATAATCTTTACGGCCTGGTCCATTGTTTCCGTTAATTCCGTCATTTTTTTGTCTCCTTTGTTATTGGTCGAGTGGTCGAGCAGGAAATTAGTCGAGTGGTTATTAGTTAACCATTCAACAAACAATATAGCTACTTCTGAAGTAAAGTAGAGTAAGCCGTCAAACCAACTTTTGAGACCTTTGCAAAACACCAATTGTCGTTACGAACGACACGCGGCGCAAACGCCTGCGCTGCGCGAGCAAAGCAATCTTATAATATATTGATAAGCCACGAAACTACTTCGTAGTTTCACTCCTCGCAATGACCAAAAGTGGGCAAAAGTGGGAATTATACAAAGGTCTTTTTTTGTATACAAGAATTGGACAATTTGCAACGATTTTATCTAATGCAACCATTGTAATCGGCAAAAAATGAAGCTCCCCGCCGCAAGTGGACGGGGTATCAAAGCTGATCAAAAAGTACTCAATTTAGGTAATAGACTTAAAAAAATCTTTTTTGTCACTATAAATACATTTCATGACATTTAATCAATTGAAATAATTGGAAAGAATGAAAAAGAAGATAAAAAATGCTAAGCATAAGAACAATGCAAAAAAAATTTCCCGTACCGGAAAATTTTTCCCATTAAAAATCAGGAGTAACTACTCGAGTTGTTTAGACTGTTATACATCCCCACACAGAAGCGTGGAAACAAGAAAACATAGGAGGGTATTAATGTCACTCTAAGGTGTTAGCCGAAAAATCTCAAATTGTAACCACTCAGGTTACTTAGGCTATAGGCGTCTACTCAAGTTTTTAGACTGCAGGCTGTTAGTTTATAGCTTCATCTATGAGTGGTTACTCATATTGCAGCTCAGCAACTCCCCTGACTGTGCCGGCACCTGTCTACGTGCGATTGCACAGGCAAGCGGCAAACAGGTGAAGGAACTGGATTGCCTTTTTCAGAACGAAAGGGCAAATAGCATGTATTATTTTTGCCGTTCTGTTTAACCATGTACATTGCTCTATCCGCCATACGTATCAACTGTTCCGGATCGCTCACATATTTAAAGTCGCCATTATTAAGAGTACTTACACCCAAACTTGCAGATATTGAAATCTTGATATCTCCATAGGAAAAAAGATATTCTTTAACTTTTTTCCTGATTCTTTCAGCCAGTATAACGGCTTCAGAACTGCCTGTATCTGACATGAGGACGACAAACTCCTCACCCCCAAAACGAATCAGCACATCTTCACTGCGGCACAAATCCTCCAAAACAGAGGCCACATCTTTGAGCAGCTTGTCACCAATAATATGGCCATGTGTATCATTAATAGATTTAAAGTTATCCAAATCAATAAAAATAGAGGAAAGCGGAGAACCATACCTTCGCGCTCTGGCAAATTCTTCTTCAAGCCTTATCTGCAAATACCTTTTATTATAGATTCCCGTTGCAGCGTCAATAAAACTAATCTTTTTCAGCCTCTTTATTTCAGATTGAAGGTTAAGATTTTCAATAAATAGTTGTCTGTTCTTTTCAGCAACATCATCACCGATTTCAACCAACCGGTTGAAAAAACAAAATCCCTGGTCGAGCAACCCACTTGTCTGCTGCCTGCCTGTCGCGGCCGTAACGCAGACAGGTGCCGCTACAGCCAGATCTGGATGTTTTAATTCCCCGATATTTTTCATGACATTATCCTTTCCTTAAAAATATATTGCTTAAATGTTAAGCAAAACTCATGCCATCTTATGAAGTCGATTGGAGACAAGGATCGTAGGGAGGGGATCAGGGGCCGGAAATCGGATTGGAAATTAGAAGCTGGGAATTAGAGATCAGGATCAGGAATCGGAGATTAGAGGTCAAAGGAACAAAAAAGGAATTTAGAGATTTAATGGATTAGAAGATTAAGGGACAAGTTGAAGCAGCTCTTTGTTTTATCAAGAGGTTAACGCCTAACCGCTATATTGTAATTACTAAGATTGTTTAGACTGAAGGCGATTAGTTTTTGTAACCTACAACCTAAATGCCTTCAGCCTATCTATCTGTTTTACAGAGCCAGAGCGGAAGAAATCATTTCTCCTTTTTTGTATGCCTTTTCTTCGAGAAATACCTTATTTTCTGTTATTGGATACTGAACAGGATAATCCGATTCAACAAGGATAATCTGTTTTCCCAGCATTTTTTTTGCGTTGATCACAATGGGAGCTCTCAGGTTTGCCGTTACCTTGAACGGATCAGAACAGATCGTTACAACAGAAAACAAAACCGCATCTTCAGGCAATGCGATTTCAAGCAATTTCACTTCATCATCAGATATCACCGGTTCGTAATCCGGTTTTACGGCAAGGGAGTTGATAACGACAAAAGCTACCGAACCATCATCAATGGACTGCAGCCACCAGAAGGGAATCTTTTCATCATGGATTAAGAATACATATTTTTTCAAGTGTTCAAAACCCAACATCCCATCTTTTATCTTAATAACCCTGGCTTCATCAATACTTATATCTCCAAAGCGGGTGGTAGAAATTCTCACTAAACTTCCTCCTTCGGATTTTTCAACCTGTTCCATACATGAGACAGGCTATTATCATTTGAAACATCGTATCCTGCTGCCAGAACATTCTCCCTGATCACCCGGTAAACCTCTTCGCGATGAACAGCTACGTCTTCTGGCGCTTCAATCCCTATTCTTATCTGTTTACCTTTTATATCAGAAACAGTAATCTTTATATTATCACCGATTCTGATTGATTCCCCTAACTTCCTTGTCAGGATTAGCATATTATTTTTCGCTTCGCTTAATTGTGAATTCAGGAATTAAGGAATTCAGAAATTGAAGGTGTTCTATTGATTTTAATTCCTCAATCCCTCAATTCCCCAATTCCTCAATCTATCCACCTGATTCATCTGAGAAAATCGAGTATTGTTAAATTTCCTATCCTTGATGCCACACTGTACGAGGCCTTCAAGACAATCTCTTTCATAGCAAGCTTGGTAATTATTTCAGATATATCTGCATCTTCTACCTTAGAAATCAGCCCGGTCAAATCCATCTCCATATCAGCCATGTTGTTTTTCGCTATCTCTAATCTGTTCATCCTGGCGCCGCACCTGGAAATATTTTTCGATATTTGATCAGACGCATCCTTGAGACCGTCTAAGCAGGACGCTATGCCGTCCGGATCGTTATTCTCCAGCGCCGTCTTTAACTCATTAAGAACCTCGAATATTTCAACACTCCCCTCCCCCTTGTCCGTAAAGGCTGCTTCACCTGAAATGGAGTAAGCAAAGGAGGTTCCTTCGCCGATATTAACGGACATTTCTTCGCCGTTGCCGTTGTAATATCCTGCGGCAAGGGCGTGGACATAAAAGATATCACCATCGGCCAGCTCAGGATCAGCCGCACCGGTATCATCAAAGGTCAAAACTATGCCATCACCTATGTCTCCGGCACCGGTATCTACTGAACCACCATCCGGCAATATAAAGGTTTTCCCTGTTGATATCCAGCTTGTTCCTCCATCATCAGATACATCATAAGTTGCCGTTTCTGTCACATTATCCCAATCGGTAATCTTCACCACATAAGTCTTGTTTACACTGCCTGTATATGTACCACTGGATGTCACGTCACCGTCAAATGTATTTCCATCAGCCGCGGCAGCCGTTCCTATAGCGGCAGATCCTACGGAAGATGAAAAAGGCTCTTCTCCCGTTTTCGCGCCCGAAAAGAGATACCTGCCCTCATACTTTGAATTAGCAAGGGCAAGCATTTCATCTATAAGCTGCTGCACAGTTCCCGCTTCAGCGTTTCGCATCTCAGCAGATGCAGTCGCCGTTGACTGGGCAACAGCCACTTCCCTGGCCTTTATTAGAAGGTCGCCCGCAGCCGACAGTTTTGATTCCGTGATTGTGAGCCATGATTCACAACCATCCATATTCCGGGTGTACTGCTCGACGGATGCCCTGGATTCTCGCAAGTTCAGCACCCTGTTCATGCCGATTGGATCATCCGACGGCCTGTTAATTTCCTTTAGTGAAGCAATTTTTTCAGCGAGTTTATTATAACTGTCCTGAGACTTAAACATATTATCGACTATTGTACTAAACTTTATGTTTTCCGATATACGCATTACCATAATACTGCCTCACAGACATGTTGGGTAATTGATAAAAAACAAAGAATTGCCTCAACCTAACCCTCTAATCTTCTGACCTCCGACTTCTAATCTCTCTACCGCACCAGGTTCATCAGAGTATCTCCCAGTTCCTGTGCGGCGCCAAAAAGTCTGGCCGACGCGTTATAACCGGTCTGATACCTGATAAGGTTCATCATCTCTTCATCAATCGACACCCCGGAAATCCCCTCTCTTCTGTTCGTCAACTGACTCATGAGATTTGTATGATGATCAAAACTCCTGTTCACATATGCAACATCCTGACCGACCTGCGCCACGAGAGACGAATAGTAGCTGCTGAAAGTCGATTTGCCGTCGTCCATAGTCAGTTCATCTTTTATAGTATTCATACTTACGGCATTTCCGCCATCGCCATTGACAGTCTCAGATGCCGCTATTTTATTTA
The DNA here is from genome assembly GCA_030593145.1 of Desulfobacteraceae bacterium. Lineage (GTDB taxonomy): Bacteria > Desulfobacterota > Desulfobacteria > Desulfobacterales > ETH-SRB1 > ETH-SRB1. The sequence continues at coordinate 46,843 of JAUVHU010000005.1, read as the reverse complement.
TATCGGCTATGATAGCGGCGCTGACTTTCATATATCTGGCCTCTTCGACTTCTGGAACTATGTCAAAAACAAAGAAATCTTCACCCAGATTTTGATTCATATCATACCCCAGTTTATGCTGATCGTTCACCTTTTCAACAAGGGCGGCAGCGAGAGCATCAAGACTGTCCATATAACCCTTTGCCGTGGTATCGCGAACCTCCAGGAAAGCCGCCAGTTTTCCTTTTGTTATAGAACTATTAATCACTACATCGGTAGCATCTTCGAAAACAACGTCATAAAAAGAAGGATTTTCGGCGTGGTTCTCCGTCACAACATCAAGTTCCCACGTCTCGCCACCTTCTACCAGCGGCATACCATTGGACAGAAAAACGCTTATTGAATCCTTTGAATCCTTGACATAATGGAAATCGACAAGCTCAGCCAGCTCTGATAAAACATTTGCTCTTTTGTCTCTGAGACTATTCAGACCGGGATCATCCTTATCATCCGTTCCGGCCTGTAAAATTCTGGCGTTTATATCGGCTATATCCGAAGCATAGTCGTTGACCTGATCCACCAGAACCGGTATCCGTGCATTTGCGTCATCCTGCGCGGAAAGGAGCTCATCGCTATATGAGCGAAACAGGGAAGTCAGACTCTGGGAAACGGAAACCAGCGTCTGTCTTTCAGCCTGCCCTGAAGGATTCGCGGACAAATCCTCCCAGGCGCCCCAGAATTTATTCAATAATTCATTAATTCCGCCGCCGTCAGTCTCATTAAAGGTCATTTCAATCCTGCCCAGCGCGTCCTTTTTAGCTTCACTGTCCCCCAGATCATTCGCCTGCTCATTGATCTGAACCCCGAGAAACTGATCATATATCCTTTCTATCCCTGCTATCTCAACACTTTCAACCAAGGTGCTGAATGCAGCTCGCTGCCTCGAATATCCAGGGGTGTTTGCATTTGCAATATTGGTCCCCGTAAGATTTATCGCGGTCTGATGACTCAACAGACTATCTTTTGCGATATTCAATACATCGATACCAGACATTTACCTATCCTTCCCTGCAAACAATCTTTCCATTCAGATTGTTTGTTTTTAATCTTCCCGTACTCATATAGGTTGCGTTGGGGTAAATAAGCTGCCCTAAAAAATCGATAGATTTTCGCACATAAAAAAGAGAGGAATCGAGCAGCGTTTTATTCCTATCGTTCAACCCATGAATGTCCATCAAAAGAGATTTGAGCGCTGACCGGCATTCCTCGAGATCCCTTTTCTGGCTGTCATCTCCATGAAGCAGCAACGTTGAAAGGCTTCTATCCTTATTGAGAGCTTTTCCATCAAGATTAAGAACATTAGTAATTCTCTCAACTATTTTTGTCCTTGCCTCTTCGACTATCCTGGCCTTCAGAATACAAGTCTCTTTTCTGGAATTGCTTTCATACAGTTCATCCACAGAAGATCCCGCCAGAATTTCTCTCTCATTCAGGAAACATTTGTGAATTTTACTGTAAACATCCACCTCGTTTCTCAGCACTGAAATAAGAGAGTCATAAAGAAAATGCAGTTCATTATTCATTGTTTTAAACCACGACATCCATAAGTGATTCACTTATCATTTTTCCGGCAATCTTTTCTCCGCTAACATCGTATCTTCCCGTTTCTATCTGATCCTGTAATTCCCGCACCTTTTCTTCGCGAACATCGGGGAGTTTTTCGATAGCCTTCTCTGCCTGCTGAATATCCCTTGCCGCGGAGGATAAACTGACCTTTTCTTCCCGAACTACACTGTCAGCCGTCTGCTTTTCAGGCTCGGAATTCACTTTCTTCTCATTTGTCTTATACTGCGAAATGAGCTTAGTCAGAGAATTTCCAGTCTCAGTAATTTTCATCTGCAACGCCTCCTTTTTATTTTACCTCATTTTATAACAATATCGGCAAGTTTGTAATAAAACTTTAGTAATTATTCAGGTTCAAAAGTGTTAGGTGTTAAGCAATTGATAAAACCAAGAATTGCTTCAACCTAATCCTTAATCCCTGACCCCTGATCCCCGCCCCCCGATTTAAGCTGGCGTAAAAGCATTTCCTGAAGGCCTATGCCTCCCCCTCTTTTTGCGAGGTCTTCCGCTACCTTTTGATCAATCATTGCGGCATAAATATCCTTGCCGGGAAGCTTGTTGGTTCCGCTTTGCGGAACCGTATTCCGCATGGTCTTAAGCATGAAATTGATGAAGATGGATTCAAAATCAGCACACGCTTTTTTCAGCTTCTCTTCCTTGATTTCCAGATGATGCCGGTCAGGCCGGTTCGGCTCTTCCTGCCCGGAAAGCACCACTATTGGTGATCCATTTAATCTTATTTCTTCCATCCGGTTCCTCATTGACTGTGTTAAGTATTAGACATTAAGTGATTGATAAAACAAAGAATTGCTTCGACTTAATCCTTAACACTTAACACCTAATTCTATATTAGCTTCAAATCCGCCTGGAGCGCCCCTGCAGATTTGATTGTCTGCAATATGGTTATCAGATCCCCTGGCGTAACACCTATTGCGTTGAGCGCCCTTACAACCTCCTGAATAGTAACCCCCTTCGGTACTACCACCAGGCGATTCTTCTCTTCTTCAACACCAATTGCTGTTTCGGTTGTCACAACCGTCTGTCCTCCAGGAGCGATCACAGCGCCGGCTCCCACATCAACCGGAACGCCGCCGGCAGGAGGAGCAAGAGCAAATGGGGAGGGTTGAGACACCTTCTTTTCTTCCTTTATCTGGATGAACAAATTCCCATGTGCCACGGCAACGGTGGATATCCTAACATTTTCTCCCATAACAATTGTGCCGGTCTTCTCATCTATGACCACAACCGCGGGAGAGTCAACCGCAACATTAATATTTTCAACAATCGAGAGAAGCTTTACTATACTCCCTTTAAAAGATTCCTTTATATTTACAGTAACGGTAGATGAATCAACAAGCTTCGCCTCCACGCCGGCTATCACACCATTTATGGCCGCGGCCACCCCTGTCGCAGTCGTAAAATCAGGTCGATAAAGATTTATGGAAAGTGACTTCCTGTTTTCAAAATCGTACTCCAATTCCCTCTCGATAAAGGCGCCGTTTGTAACCCGACCAACAGTCGGGTGATTCTTGGAAATACTCGCGCCTCCTCCGCCTGCGGCAAAACCTCCGACAGATACCGCCCCCTGCGCCACTGCATAGACCCTGCCGTCCGCCCCACTGAGCGGTGTCATAAGAAGAGTTCCTCCCCGCAGGCTATCTGCATCACCGATGGATGAAACCATAACGTCTATTCTCGATCCCACCTTGGCGAATGGAGGAAGCTCGGCGCTGATCATAACTGATGCCACATTATCTGAACTCAGGTTATTTCTGGACCCCTCTTTCATCCCAAGCCCCTGTCTGCTCAACATATTGGCAAGGGTTTCCTTTGTAAATCCGTTCTCAATATCGTCGCCGGTTCCGGCCAGACCAACTACCAGACCATAGCCTACCAACTGGTTATCCCTGACCCCGCCGATACTGGAAATATCCTTGATGCGGGCAGAGTACGCATGAGACACAACAATAAAACTAATTGCAAAAGAAATTGCAACGTATGTGAAGATTCTTGCTGTTTTCATAAAATCATCCTCTCAAGATAACCGTTCACCGTTATTGGTTCTCCGACCTTTAACCTTCTAATCCCTCAATCTCTGACCCGCTAATCCCCGAGCCCTGACCCCTTAAAACGGCCATGCCCAATCCACAACGCGCGTCAGCCAGCCCGGTCTCATTTTGTCATTAATCACGCCACTGCCTGTATAAACAATCTTTGCATCGGCAATGTACTGTGATGATACAACATTGTCCGAGGTAATATCCTCGGGTCTGATAATGCCGGAAACAACAATGTACTGATCTTCGGCATTTATAGCCAACCGCCGTCTCCCCTCTATGGCGAGATTGCCATTGGAGAGTACCCTGACAACCTTAGCTGTTATCTTTGCCTCTAATGTACCATCACGGCTCGTTTTGCCCTTGCCTGTGAGACTGTTTTTGGAAGTGCCGCCAACCTGAATTGATGGGAGAAGCCCCGGAGTATGTATATCTACTCCATTTGTAAGATCCTTGTTTCTCCTGGCGATCTGTCTATCCATCCCGAGGAGGGAAGATATTCCCGCAAGAGTTTTGGTGTCTCTGCTGGTGCTTGTATCGGCTGAATTGCTGCCCGAGGAATACTCGTCTATGACTATTGTAATGATATCATCAACATGCCTTGCTTTATTATCGGTAAAGAGCGAATTTTTCGCATTTTCGCCGGGCCAGATTGATCCTGTAGGCGGAAGCGATATTTTCTCCTTTGGAACCGGAACAGGTTCATCTTTTTTTACCATATTAATGTTTGAAGAACATCCGGCAATAACGAACAAGAAAAGGATACCCATCAAGACTATGTTGAGTGGTCGAGTGATCGAGTGGTTGTTATTATTTGATTTCATATTAAAAATCCACCTTCACCAGAGAATTACCCGTCACCCTGGCATAAATCATATTTTTAGACGATACATTTCTGACCTTTATCAACTCCCCGTGCATTCCATCCTGCTCTGACAGTCCAATGGTCGTTATTCTCATTGAGCCGTTTTCAAAAACAATTCTTACCGGCTTCCCCCTCTTTACCATCGGTATCCTTCTCACCATATTCCCGGTTATTTCAGCGTTTGGTTTAACATTTGTGCGAAGTTTCATACCCACAACAGCATCATGACTCGAGATAATATTTGAGGGCAAGCGGTTAAACCACCTTTTGACCAATCTCACATCATCACGGTTAATCCTGCCATTTTTAGAAAGAGACTTTGTGCTGACCACAACATCCATCAGCACCTCTATCCTTGCTCTGACAGTCTTTCCGTTCAAAAATGCGCCATTTTCATAGCACCTGACGGTAAAGGAAGAATCTCCTATAAAATCCTCATTCCTTCTGCTCATGACCCGATAGGTGATTTTTTTTCCTGTCAGTTTCAAATCAGCCACCCTGGCGGGGAATTCCACCCGCACAACGCTTTTCGGCCAGGGCATGTTATTTTCAATATATGCTCTAACAGCCGCATTTATCGTTTCCCCTTTTATCACTGCTGCAGGAGCCGCGTACAGATAACTGTTGAAAAGAAACAGTGAAACAACACTCGCAATTAAGAAAGCTATGTTATGTATTTTGCGTGACATTCTCACTCCTTACTCCTTTAATCCCCTAATCCTTACCTCTTGAGGCTGTTAGCCATCTGCAGCATCGCATCCGCTGTCTGGATTGCCTTTGAATTTATCTCGTATGCTCTCTGGCCCACAATCATCTTGACCATCTCATCCACAACATTTACATTTGACATCTCCAGGAAATTCTGTGAAATGGTGCCGGCCCCATCTTCTCCTGGATTCCCGGCAGTGGCGGAACCGGATGCGTCTGTTTCGTCATAGAGATTTCTTCCCAGACTGGTAAGTCCGGCTGGGTTGATAAACCTGGCAAGCTCTATCCTGCCGGTTCCCAAGGAAGTGCCTTGCCCGTCTGCTGCTGTCCATGTGCCTCCGCTGTCAATGGTAAAATGTACCATTTCCGCAGGTATGGAAACTTCGGGTGTTAATTTAAGCCCTTCTGCATTGCACAGCACGCCATCCTTGTCAGTCCTGAAACTGCCCGCACGTGTGTAAACAGTACGCCCATTATCATCAAGCTGAAAAAACCCATCCCCCTCAATAGCCCAGTCAAATTTATTGCCTGTCTGCATATAATCACCCTGGGTAAACATTTTTTGAACAGCCACCGGTTTTACGCCCATACCGACCTCCATACCCACCGGCAGCTGACCTCCGCCGGATGTCTCGGCCCCTGATTTCGAAGATATCTGATACATGAGATCCTGAAAATCGGCCCTTGCCTTTTTAAATCCAACGGTATTGATATTGGCCAGGTTATTCGCAACAACGTCCTGGCTTATCTGCTGCGCCTCCATGCCGGTTGCGGCCGTCCATAAAGCCCTTATCATGTTAATCCTCCCTTCAGTCTTTGTTACAGTCTCCCGATGCGGGTTGTTGATGATCTATCCTGTTCCGATATGGTCTGAATCGCTTTCTGGTATGATTCAAAAGTGCGTTGTATATTAATCATTTCGACCATTTCTCTTATAGCCTGGACATTGGAAAGTTCAAGATATCCGGATTGAACATATACATTCTCTTCTTTTTTTGCTCCTGCTAAATTATCAGGATTACGATAGAGACCAGTATTAATCTTAACAAGAGCAGATAGTTCACGAAAGTTTTCGATCTTCAATGCATCAACTTCATCGCCATCCACACTTATCACACCTTCTTTACTTATCTGGATGTCATTTCCCCCAATGGTAATTTTTCCACCCCTGCCAAGAACATAATCTCCGGCCTGTGTAACCAGCTCTCCGTTCTTATTGAGCGTAAACCTTCCATCTTTCGTATAGGCGACACCGGCTTTTGTCTGAATAGCAAAAAATCCCTTCCCGTCTATTGCCAGATCAAGAACATTGCCGGTTTTCTGTATAATTCCACGGGAATAATTGACACTTGTTGCCGTTCTCTGCGCAGGTCTGCCTTCCTTCGCCATCTTTTCGGAGATTGCCTCTAAAAAATGGAACCGCTCTGCCTTAAAACCCGGAGTGTTAACATTGGCAATATTGTGCGTAACGCAATCAAGCCGGCTAATCTGACTTATAGCCGCATTTGCCAATATCTCAATACCGTTAATCATGTCTCCTGCCTCCTCTTCTGTATGTGAAGTAAAGCAATTTGTATGCCAAAGGAGCGGAGAGCGTGGAGCAGAAAGCAAGGGGCTAAGAGCAGGGAGCGGAGAGCGTGGAGCTAAGAGCAGGGAGCAGAGAACGGAAGTCGGAATGAATGTCAAAAACTGCTCTGTTTGACGAGGTAATTAGCATCAGGAGATAAGCAATTTAGTTTATAATAGGAAATTTTTTCCTGTTTGGCGGGCCCTTTTATAAAGGTAGTCGAGTAGTTTAGGGGTCACAATTTAAAGATTAACGTCCAACATCGAACATTGAACGTCGAACATCGAATAATGATGTCGCTCCGCTCCTCAAATTATTCTAAAATCGAATGAAAAACCAATACCGAACATTCAACAGCTATTTCTGTTTTTTTTTAGATGTTCATTTTTTTCTTGTCTTTTCCCATTCAACATTCGATGTTGGACGTTCGATCTTCGATGTTCATCTTTTTCCCTGCTCCCTGTACCGTTCATTGATTGAATAAACAAAGGCCAGGATTTCAGCAACGGCCTTGTAAAGCTCAGAAGGGATTTGTTCATCTATATCAAGCCGGCTCAGGATCTGTGCCAAAGCCGGATCTTCCTTTATCGGCACCTTATGTTTTTTTGCAAGTTCTATAATCTTTTCAGCAATGGCGCCTCTTCCCCTCGCTGTAACCTTCGGCGCCGAATTACTGTTTCCGTCATATTTTAGAGCGGCGGCAATTGTTGTCTCTCTTTTGTCTTTGTTCATACCAGAATATCCACACTTTCCATGGCAAACAAGTTTTGAAACTCGCGATATTCAGCCTTTATTTTTAAATCATCCTTCTCTGTCACACACGTCAAATAATCTATGTCATATCCTAAAGCTGTGAGCTTTTCTCCAAGTTCTTCTAAAAACAATCTAATAAAATTACATATATTTTCATCCTTACATTTCAATACACAGCTTATTTTCTTTGTTTTAATCTTTGCTTCGACAATAATATCACCCAGGACATCCATATTCAGCAAAAACAACACATTTTTCTCGTTCCGGCGGCCCTTACCCTTTGAATCACGATCTCCAAATTTCACAAATATCTGCGCCATGCCCATATTCTCCGGAAACAGCAGAGGGACTTGAAACATATATTTACCCTCATATTCATGAAACAAATAATTTATCACCTGATGAGAGTCAATTACTTGCAAAGAAGAACGGACAAATCCGGCAAGTTTTTCCGCTGCGGGAAGATTTCTGGTTTCCATTAATAACTGAAGCCTGCCCAACATCCTTATCAAGAGTCCCTTCAAATTTTGAGAGGCATTATTTTTCTCCATCAAGTAGCTGAATTTAGAGACATAATCTCTAAAAAAGAGTGGGCGTTTCAAACTTTTCCTGGAAAATATCAGAGATTTTAATATGTTTTGTATATTTCTGACATCTTCTTTTTCGAGGCGCTCTGCAAGTTCCCCTAAATTTTCAGGACTGAACCTGTCAATACCCTCTATGAGAAACTCAAAGAGAGCCTTAGGGTTTGAACGGTAGAATCTAAAATAATCCATCAACCTGGAATTTTGCGACACCTCATTCCGGACTATATGAAGGATAACACCAGGATGCAGTTGCGTTACCCTTACCGCAATCTTTTCCCCTTTTTTAAGCAACAGCCCGGAATCCACCATAACTCTGCTGTTTTTCAGCAAAATCAGCGCCTTCCCGTAACGAGAGGTTTCCATGATTTCCGCTTCCACCACTTCGCCAACAGAAAGAGGAGGCAAAAATTCCGCTTTTTTTTGAATTTGCAACAAGTGATTTGAATTATGGGATGGTATTGTGGGAGTAAGAATTTTCATTCTTTTTTCGATGAAGATCTAAAATAAGACATATCTCTCCTTCAGTTAGATTCAACATGTCGGCTATCTCTTTTTCATTCAGTCCCTGTCCGGCCATTTTTATAACATCTTCATACTTTTCCCCGCAGTTTGAATCTCCTGACTTTCGATCTTCTAACATGGCATCTGATTCTTTTATGAGGGTTTTCAATCGATTCTCTTTTTCATTCAGAACATATACAACTCCCTTCACTTCGTTTAAAGCATGAAAAAGATCATCAGTAGAACGTCTGGAGTCTTCAATCAACTTACTGAATTCAGAAAAAGTTTTTGCGCTTATTCCCTGGGGCCTCTTTTTTATTTCTCTGCTTGCCGTCCGTATAAGAAATACAATGGCAAGACACAACGCTATATCTGCAAAGATCTGAAGCCCCAACATAAACTCTATGCTCATCTTATACCCTTATATCTATTTTTCCCAAGGGTTTATCGGCAGCATCAGCGCCATCTTTTTTCTTTTTTGCACTGTTTTCTCCCGTGTTCTTTTCCCTCTTAGCCCGCTCCTCTTCCTCTTTGATCATAAGCCGCTCTGTTTCTTCAAGATCTTTAACTTTTTCTTTCAGCTCCCTCTTATCTTTGGCCAGTTGAGCTTCAAAATGTTTCTGCTGAACTTCGGTCTGGTGCTGTTGAATCTGCTGAACACGCTCAATCGCATTGGATTGCAATAATATCTGCTGCACATCAAGCGATCTGACCATGATTTCAACCTCCTTAACTACTTAGGCTGTTTACTTGAACAATTATCTCACTTCCCTACCTGTTTTATCGTCATAATCTATTATAATCTTTAGCTGTTCGCTTAATTGCGAATTTAGGAATTTGGGAATTAAATGTATTATATTGATTTTAATTCCACAATCCCTCAATTTCCCAATCCCTAAATCCTCAATAAGGTATCTTTATCAAAATAACATTAAAACCCGACTCATGTGTAATCTGAAAAAGAACTCCATATTTTTTCAAGAGAAATAGCGCATATAACAACCTGTTATCTTCATTCAAATCATGAAGTGGATAGTCGGATGAATTCCAATTTTCGATTATTTCTTTTATTTCGATCTCGGGAATGGGCGTTCCGGTATCCTCAATTTTGACATATACATGTGAATCATCATGACCTGTGGAAACAACCAGCTCCTTTAATTCGCTGTCTTTCATGGAATTTACAGAACGTCTGATTATCGCCGACAGAAAAATGGAATAATCGGCTTTTACTCCTGATATTTCCGGGATTTCCCTGTCCAATGTTAGTTTCTTTTTAATATCATGCTTAATATTCCGGTAAAACTGAAGGAATTTCATTTCAGCCTCTACAAGCTCGGATAAATTGATTTTTTGTAAGGCAGCGTTACTCAGACTCTGAAATTTTCCTGTCACATCATTAAACAGGCCAAAAAGCCTGTTCGCTTCCTTTGCAATCAAGCCGGAATCATAAATTATCTTTTTGCAACCTTCCAGGATCTCGGCATCTATATTATCTTTATCGTTTATAATAAGTTTAAGGTGCTCCGCCTTTGCCTCCAAAAGCTCAGAACGACCCAAAATCCCATTTAAGGGGTTGGCGAAGTCGTGAATAATGCCGGAAACAAGTTCCACAAAAGTCGATTCAAATTCTTTTTCCAGTTTCTTGAAAATTTCTTCTTGGTTCATGTCCTCATCCATTTTTCAAATAATTCCACTATTTCATTTATTTTACAATAAAACAAACCTAGCAAAGTACACATCTTTTATTATTTCATCATCCATAAAATTATTCAAGCTGCTTTTAATTTTTTCTTTTAATCCTCTTTTGATTTCAGACAACCCCGAAAGTTTTTTCAATGTATTATATATGACCTTTCTCAACTCAATCCTCTTTTGCGGCAGTTTCATCCCTTGATTCAGTTCAATAACCACATCACAAATCAGCACTCTGTCTTTCCTGCGATCACCTTTTAAATGAACAATAAAATCATTAAAATATTCAAACCGTTCTTCCATGGAAGCAGTCACCGGCAAACTTTTCTTTACAGAACCTATTGGCTCATGACCTCTGATCTCCGGCCTCTGACTTCCAGCCTCCGACTCCTGACCTCTGACTTCCGACTCCTGACTTCCAACTTCTGACTTCCAACCTCTGACTTCCGACATCTGATATCTGACTTCCAACCCCTGACCTTCGGCCTCCGATTCCTGACCCCCGACTTCCGACTCCTGACTTCTGACTTCCGGCCTCTGACTTCCAACTTCCGACTCCTGACCTCCGACTTCCAACTCCTGACCTCCGACTTCCGACTCCTGACCTCCGACTTCCGACCCCTGACCTCTGACTTCCGACCCCTGACTTCCAACCTCCGACTCCTGACTTCCAACTTCTGACTCCTGACTTCCGACTTCCGACTCCTGACCTCCGACTTCCGACTCCTGACTTCCAACTTCTGACTTCCAACCTCTGACTTCCGACATCTGATATCTGACTTCCGACCCCTGACTTCCGGCCTCCGACTCCTGACTTCCGGCCTCCGACTCCTGACTTCCAACTTCTGACTTCTGCCCCCCGATCCCTGACCCCTGACTCCTGATCCCTGATCCCTGACCCTTGATGACCCATGACCCCGACCCATTACCCCTGATAAACCAGCCGACTGCAAACAGCACAATACACAGACATACGGCCATCAGCACCCTTTTATAATATCCGGCAACAATTTGTCTAAGTAATGTCATATCTGATTTTTTTCAAGCTGCCCTTTAGTCTCAGTATTGCCTGGGAGTGGATCTGACAAATTCTTGATTCCGTCAATTTCAATGTCAGTCCTATTTCCTTTAATGTTAACTCCTCATAATAATAGAGAGACAACACCAGTTTCTCTTTTTCGGGAAGTGAATCTATTGCATTCTTCAATATATTTTTAAGTTCTCTGTTAGCAAGAAGGAAAAAAGGATTGTTTTGATCAATTTTTTCCAACACATCATGCCTGCCGTATTTTTCACAGTAGCTCGATGGTAAATCATCATTGCTCAGGATGCGGACACCCCTTGCTTCATCAAGAAATTTATAATAATTGTTAAGTGATATACCAAGATAATGCGAAATTTCTTCATCCGTTGGATGACGTCCGAACTTTTTCCGCAACACATCAAGTGTATCTTTCAGCATCGTTTCTTTGCTTCTAACCGATCTGGGCGCATCGTCTCTCGCTCTTAATTCATCCAATATGGCCCCACGGATCCTGAACTGCGCATATGTTTCAAACCGCACTTTCTTTGTTTCGTCAAATTTCTCCAGAGCCGACATCAATCCTATTATACCGGCGCTGATCAGATCATCCGTGTCCACATGATCGGGAAGTCTCAAGGCAATCCTGCCGACAATATTCTTAACAAGAGGCACATATTTAATTATCAGTTTCTCGCGTTTTTTTTTATCAGTCATTTTTGTATAAGTTTAGCCGTAAAGGCACTAAGACACTAACATTCTAAAATGATTATTTATTTTTTATGTGCAGTAAAAAGAAATATCTGTAACTTTTTCCCTTTGTGACTCGGTGTCTTTGTAGCTGAACTATTACCTATTTTTGTCAATGTTAGACCTGCCAAAGAATTTAATAGTCCCGTTTTCATAATCTTTCGGCTGTTTCAGGCACAACTTTTCGATAATTTTAAACATGCTTTTACTCGCCTTTGAATCAGAGAAAATCTCAGCCAGCAGTCTTTGTTTCCTAACTGCTTTTGAAACATTTTGATCATAAGGGATATGCCCCAGATACTCGATTGGAAGACCAAGAAAATGATTTGTCGCATTGCTTAATCTCGTGTAAACCTCTACGGCTTCATTCGAATCTTTGACCATGTTGACAAGCAACATAAAACATTTTGCTTTATAATCCTGATAAAGCATTTTGATTAAGGCGTAAGCATCCGTCAATGACGTGGGTTCAGGTGAAACAACTACGATAATTTCCCTGGCCGCCATATTAAAATACATGACGTTATCGGTAATTCCAGCGGCTGTATCTATAAGCATAAAATCGAAATCTTCATCCAGTTCATCCAGCTCTTCCAACAAAGTAAACTTCTGCCCTTTTGACAACTCAACCATCCCCCGGATTCCTGAAGTCGCCGGCAGAATCTTGATGCCTCCCGGACCTTCGACAATAGCCTCGGACAGGGTTTTTTCGCCGCGAAGGACGTGGGATAAATTATATTTCGTAGTAATTCCAAGGATCACATCTATGTTGGCCAACCCTGTATCTGCATCAAGCAACAAAGTTTTTTTCCCCATTTTCGAAAAAATATATGCAAGATTCGCGGTTATACTTGTTTTTCCAACACCACCTTTGCCGCTGGTAATAGCGATAACACGGGTATTGCCATTATATCTTTTTCGTTCAATTGCAGGGGAAACCCCATTATTCTTCATTTTTCTTAAGACTCCTGCCTGATCCACTAAAACTACCTCCTTTACAGGGGATCAGGTTTCGGGGATCGGGGATCAGCCGGTTACGCCTTTCCCCTGTTCTCTGATCCCTGCCCCCTGATCCCTGACCTCTGATCCCTAACTCCTGATCCCTGTTCCAACTATCAGCCTTGCAAGCTTTGCGGGATCCATTTTATTTAAATCCTGAGGAACATTTTGTCCATTGGCAACGTAGAACACCGGTTTACCGACATGATCAATAACATTGTAAATTGAACCGAATTTTTTTGAATCATCCAGCTTAGTAAATATAATGTTATTATAATTTATAACACCAAATCTCGCTACAGCATCCATCATGCTTTCCTGGCTTGACGTCATGCTTAAAACAAGATTCGTTTCCATGGAAAGACCCATCGTAAAACATTTCTTCAATTTCAATAAATAACTTTCATCACCACGACTTTTCCCCGGCGTATCTATCAGTACGACATCTTTGTCGGCAAACTTATTCAAAACTCTCTCTAACTCCTTCTTTTCAGAAGCAACTTCCATGGGAACACCCATGATATCAGCATATCTTTTCAGTTGTTCCACCGCGCCTATCCGATATGTATCCATTGTTATGATACCTACATTTAATTTATCTCCGAATAAACAGCGCGCTGCCAGCTTTGCCAGGGTTGTTGTTTTCCCATCACCCGCGGGACCGACAAAGACGGAGACCCTCTTTTTCCCCGTATTCCTATAAGAAGAAGTAATAGATCGTTTCATCATATTCTCAACAGCAGATAGAGTATAATGATAATTATCCGGATCTTCCGCCCGGCTATCCTTCTTCAACTCCTCTATTAATGCGCAAGCCCGTTGTTTCGATACGCCTGTCGAAATCAGGTGATAATAAACTTTTGACAGAGGAGAAGAAATTCTTCCATTATTTTGAATGCCAAGAACATCAAACAGAAGGCTCATTGTCTCCTTTATCTCAGTCAGCTCGGCATAAACACCCCCTTGCTTTTTGAAATCCTTAATAAAGGACTTCAACTCATTAACATCCGACCTGATTATGGAAAAAGTATCTGATTCCTCTTTTTCGCATTTTTCAACTTCACTTTCTTTTAGAATTTCATAATTATCATCCCTCGCGGCAACCACCTCAAGCCTGCCATTCAGCCTTCTGCTGGAAAGCACTATGGCATCCCGGCCCATATCCGCCTTTATCTTCTGCATAGCCTCATTTATACTCAGCGCATCATATCTTTTAATCTGCATCTTTTACCGCCAGCATACCAAGAGATTTGATATTTACATCACGAATAATTTCGTTGTGGGAAAGAACAACGATATTAGGGAAAAACTTTTCCAGTATCTTGCTTAAATATCCCCTGACATTGGGCGAACAAAGAATAACCGGCGGCAGGCCTTTGTCGCTGAAAATTTTGACGAACTTCTTGAGATTGCCCACAACTTCTTGTATCAAAGTGGGGTCAGCCGTAACAAATGATTCATATTCCGTATGCTGAACAGATTTATTAATTTTGTCCTCAATGTCGGGAGAAACCATAACAACCGTTATGTCCCCATCCGCGTCCTTATATTCCTTTGTTATCATCCTGGCCAGGGCCTGTCTTGCATACCCTGTTAACATGTCGACATTTTTTGTCATAGGCGCATAATCCGCTAATGTTTCCAGTATGGTAAGAATATCGCGAATAGAAATTCTCTCCTTCAAAAGCCTCTGTAGTACTTTCTGAAGCGTGCCAAGCGGAACGATATTCGGAATAAGCTCCTCTATAACTTTGGGATGGCTCACTGCCAGACTATCCAGCAAAGACTGAACTTCCTGTCTGCCCAACAGTTCATCTGCATGCGTTTTTACAATTTCAGTCAAATGGGTCGTAATAATGGAAGCCGGATCAACAACGACAAAGCCCTTTGCTTGAACCGATTCTTTTTCTTTTTCATCTATCCAGACAGCAGACAGGCCAAAAGCAGGTTCCCTTGCCTCAATTCCTGTTACCTTTGCGCCTTTATTTCCTGCAGTTATTGCCAGATACTTGCCCATATGTATTTCTCCTCTGGCTACCTCAACTCCTTTCAGTTTAACAACATATTCACCGGGTTTTATCTGCAGATTGTCTCTTATGTGTATTGGAGGCATGACAAAGCCCATTTCAACGGCCATCTGCCTTCTCAGCCCCTTGATTCTCTCAAGCAATTCACCACCCTGTTCTGCATCAACAAGAGGTATCAGGCTGTATCCCATCTCAAGTTCAAGACTATCAAGGGGCAAAAGAGCTTCTATGGATTCCTCTACTGCTTCAGGCTGCGGCTTCTCCTCCACATCTTCAACCTTCTTTAACGATTTAAATATTCTATATGCAATAACTCCCGCTATGAGAGAAATGGTCAAAAAAGGTATCTTGGGCATGCCTGGAATTAAACCAAATATTAACAGGATAATTGAAGCCGTAGCAATCACCTTTGGCTGGGCAAAGAGTTGCCTTCCTATCTCCTTACCTAAATCAGTTGAGGCTGTAGACCTGGAAATAAGCATGCCGGCGGCAGTCGATACAATCAGCGCCGGAATCTGCGTTACCAGCCCGTCACCTACTGTAAGAAGAGTATAAACGCGAGCAGCATCCGCCACCGACATGCCCTGCTGCAGCACGCCGACAATCAAACCACCGAGAATATTTATCATGGCAATAACAATCCCCGCGATTGCATCTCCCCTCACAAACTTGCTCGCACCATCCATTGCGCCATAAAATTTTGATTCCAGCCCGATTTCAAGCCGCCTTTGTCTCGCCTCTGCATCTGTAATCACCCCTGCATTAAGATCAGCGTCAATGCTCATCTGTTTTCCGGGCATCGCGTCCAGAGTGAATCTTGCCGCCACTTCGGCTATCCTTGTAGCGCCCTTGGTTATCACAATAAAATTAATCAGGACAAGCACCAGAAATATTATAAACCCAACCACATAATTACCGCCGACAACAAAGGTGCCGAATGCCTTGATGACCTGCCCGGCCGCTCCTGGGCCCTCATTGCCATGGAGAAGTATAAGACGCGTGGAAGCCACATTAAGGGACAAACGAAGCAAAGTTGCAATTAAAAGAATGGATGGAAAAACGGAAAAATCGATAGGTTTTGGTGTATAAATGGAAAGCAGCAGTATAATCAGAGCAAAAGTGATACTGAAAGACAGGAGAATATCGAGAGCAAAGGGGTGCATCGGTATCATCATAACGAGAAGGATACCTGTTATACCTGCGGCCAGCACAGTATTACTGCCTTTAAACAAATTGACGAAATTACCGGTTTTAACGTAAGAATCAACCATTTTTAACCCTGTTTCAGACTTCGTCAAGTGGTCGCAATCCTCAACCATTTAACCACCCGACTACTCGACTATTTTAACTGCTCAATTATTTAATGATTCAACCACTCAACTATTGATGAACTCGTAAAAAGTCCGAAAAACCACCTTTTTTGACTTTTTACGAATTCATCTTATTTAACTACTCGACTATTCTTCTTGCTGTAAACAAATGCCAGTACTTCAGCAACCGCCTTGTACAAATTTTCCGGTATTATCTCATCCACATCAACATTCTTATACAATACTCGTGCCAGCGGCTTGTTCTCAATAATAGACACATTGTTTTTTATGGCGATTTCTTTTATATTCTCAGCTATGAAACCAGCCCCTTTAGCTACCACCTTGGGAGCAGACGCGCTTGCCTGATCATAGCAAAGCGCAACGGCGAGATGGGTAGGATTTGTTATAACCACATCCGCTTCAGGAACACTTGCCATCATTCTTTTTCTGGCAGCATCCCTCTGAAGACGCTTTATTGTTGCCTTTACAAGAGGATCACCTTCTGTCTGCTTGAATTCATCCTTTACCTCCTGCTTTGACATTTTAAGATTTTTTTCAAATTCCCACTTCTGATAAATATAATCTAAAACTGCAAGGATTATAAGCGCTAAACAAACTCTGAGAATAATCTTGAATGCAACCTCTCCAATGTAAATCAATATTCCCCACACGCTCTGGTCCATCAATGGAATAAAATTGTCTATTTCCCCCTTAATAGTCACATAAACAACGAAAGCGATCAGCGAAATCTTAAATATATTCTTCACCAGCTCCACAAGGCCTTTGATGGAAAACAACTTTTGAAGTCCCTTGATCGGATCAATTTTTGAGAGTTTCGGCTGCATTGATTCTGAAGAAAGCACAAAACCAACCTGAACGTAATTAGCAAACAAAGCCATTGAGAATGCAGCCAAAAGAAGAGGAAAAAGCATGGCGAAAATTTTATACACAATACCGACTGAAAGACCCTGGATATTGTTATAATTAACATTGAATTGGCTGGACTCGGTAATCAACCACCTTGTAAGAGCCATCATCTTATCAAACATAGCTGAAGAACCAAACCAGAAGAAAGCCAGGCTGACCAGCAGAACCGCCACAGACGCAATCTCCCTGCTTTTTACAACCTGACCTTTCTTTCGCGCCTTTTCTCGTTTCTTAGGACTGGCGCGCTCGGTCTTTTCCTGATCTTTATTTTCTTCAGCCATATTTTTTAGTTATCAGGAGTCAGGAATCAGCCCTCAATCCCCAATCCCTGACACCTAACCCCCGATTCCTGACACTTGTGTCAAAAAACCCTCACATTAAATGGAAAAGCATGTTCAGCTTTTCTCCAAAATTCAGAAAAATACCGCCAACCATTCTTACGAAAACAGGAAGGGCAAGTCCTATACATATAAGCCCCACTGCTATTTTCACAGGAAACCCAACGATAAGTATATTAATCTGGGGAACGGTCCTGGCAATCAATCCAAACCCGATACTTATCATCAAAAGCATTGCGATAACAGGAGCGCCTGTCTTAATTGCAACGACAAACATATCTTTTGAAAACTCCATGATTGACTGTGTTAATTCTCCTGAAAAATGAAAACCAAAAGCAGGAACAATCCTGTAACTTTCCGTGATAGCGTGTAAAAAGAGATGGTGGCCGTCAACAGCAAGAAACACCAGCATGGCAAGCAGATATTGAAATTGGGCTATAATTGAAACCTGCGCGCTGGTCATGGGATCAAACACATTTACAATGGCAAAACCCATTTGAAAGCCTGCAAGCTGTCCCGCAAGCTGCACTCCAGCAAAGACCAGTCTGCCCGCAAACCCTATGGTGATGCCAATCATAACCTCCCCGGCCATTCTCAATGCCAACGGCAGAATGTCAGGAGACGGAATATGGAGTTTAATAAATGGAAAAAGGAGAAATACTATCATCAGAGACAGCCCCCCTTTTACCCTGGCAGGAACAGTCCTGTTCCCGATAATAGGCATGGTTACTACTATCGAGCTTACCCTGAGGAGTATAAAAATAAACGTCTCAATCTGTTCTACAGTTATTTGCGGCACATCCCTTAATCCCTTAATCCCTTAATCCCTTAATCCCTTACTTTATATACGTAGGAATATTGGAAAAGAGGTTTTGAGTATAAGTAACTATAATATTAATCATCCAGGGGAGCGCAACAACGAGGGCCAGCATAACGCCAACTATCTTAGGAACAAATGTCAATGTCATTTCCTGAATCTGAGTTACAGCCTGAAATATGCTGACAATAAGACCAATAACAAGACCTACACCAAGCATAGGAGCTGCAAGCAACAAGGTAACCTTTATGGCTTCGGCTGCCAACCCGATAATCATATCAACAGTCATGCGTATCTCTTTTTGTTAAACTTACGTTAAGCGATTAGCTGTTAGCAATTAGCCGTTAGCTCTAATGTTATTATTTAATAATATCTTGATATAGTTTGACTAATAGCTAAAAGCTAATAGCTAATAGCTCATTTTAGGTTAAGCAAAGCTTTGAACCAGCGAACCAACTATCAAATTCCACCCGTCAACCAGCACAAAAAGGAGTAGTTTGAACGGCAGGCTTATCATTATAGGTGGAAGCATCATCATTCCCATTGATAAAAGCACACTGGCAACAACCATATCCAGTATCAAAAAAGGGAGATAGATCATAAATCCGATTTGAAAAGCCGTCTTTAATTCACTGATTACAAACGCGGGTATTAATACGGGAAGTTTAATATCATCAGGTTTTTGTGGTCTTTCCTCTCTTGAAATTCTGACAAAAAGGGCAATATCTTTTTCTCCAGCCTGCTTTAACATAAATTCTTTTATGGGTTGCGCTGCCAGGTCAAAGGCCCTTTCTGCCGATATCTCTTCATTGATATATGGTTGCAGCGCCTGAGAATTTACCGTATTCCAGACAGGGGTCATGATAAAAAAGGTTAGAAAGAGGGATAATCCAATGATAATCTGGTTTGCGGGCATCTGCTGCGTACCTAGAGCATGTCTTAGAAGGGAAAGGACGACAACAATTCGAGTGAACGAAGTCAACATTACAAGTATCGCGGGAGCAAGAGAAAGTATTGTAAAAAGAAACAACAGCTGAATAACTACCGCTACCCTGCCTGGCTCATCACCGCCGTCCCCAATATTCAAACTTATCGAGGGGATGGAAAATGATTGCCCCCACGAAGAACTTGCAAAAAAAATGAGTCCGGAAATTACCAGTACGCATATAAGACATTTCCCGAGCCTTGATGGTCTTGCAAAAAAAGTCAATTTACGACCTCGTTTAAGCTCAAAAGGAAAAGAGAACTTAAGCATCCTGGCCCTCAATCTTTGAGCTTTGAGCTTTAAGCTTTGAACTACTTGACTTCAACAGTCCCTTCAAACAATCAGAAAAGGAAGCACTTTTGCCTTCCTGCCCCTGAACATCTTTCAGTTGTTCAAGAGATTCAGAATCCACAATCTCCGTCAACAGAGATATCTTGCTGCTCGAAATGCCGACCACCATAATCTTGCCCAACACATCAATAAGCATTATACTGCTCTTGGGCCCCAGGTATTTAGCAGACAAAATCTTTATCAATTCTCTGCCATTGATTACTCCTCCTCCCTTTTTCACGATTTTTTTAAACAGATACGCAACAACAATCATGACACCCACCGTAACGGCAAGAGCCGATATGATTTTTAAAAGAGATGGAAATAATTCCGGTGAATTCATGACACTCCTCAAATAACTTAATTCGCTTCGCTTAGAAGTGGTCGAGTGGTTAGCTACTCAACGACTTGGCTATTTAACTACTTCAGTTTATTAAGTCTCTCGGAATGGGAAACAATATCCGTCAATCTAACTCCAAACCTCTCATTAACCACAACTACTTCACCCCTGGCAATCAATCTATTATTGACAAAGACATCCATCGGTTCTCCTGCAAATTTCGTTAACTCTACAACCGAACTCTGGCCTAACTTAAGAAGCTCGCTTATCAACATCTTTCCTCTACCAAGCTCAACAGTCACTGTAAGTGGTATATCCATAAGAAAATTCATATCCAGTGATGCGTCTTTTGCTTTACCTTGTTTTATTTCATCAAATTCGACATTGCTTACTTCTTTTTTTTCAACCGGTTTAGCAGATGCCTTCATCTCATCCTTAACATCGTCCCACCCGATTTCTTCATTATCTTTTGTTTCTTTTGTTTCTTTTGTTTCTTCCGTCGACTTATCCTGGACATCATCCCCGCTGCTTCCTTCATTGTTTTTTGTTTCTTTTACTTCTTCTACCGAGTCATTCTGTTCCATATCAATGCACCTCTTTTCTAACAATAAATTTTGATATCTCTATTGCCCTGCCGCCTTTATAAATCCCTGGGTACCCCTTAAGCTTAAGCACATCTTCCACATAAATATTCAGACTATCAGTGCAATATTGATCCAGACATATCACGTCCCCTTCTTTCAGGTTTGTAATTTCTCTTCCATTCAACTCCGTTTTACCCAGCTCAACAACCAGATTCACGTTTGCGTTTCTAAGACTCTCATTAAAGCTGTTCGTCCACTCTTTATCAGCCACATATGTATCTTCCTGATAACCTGCCTGTAATTTTTTACTGATCGGCTCTACCATTAAAGAAGGTATGCAAAAGCTAATTTTGCCGGCAGAAAAGCCCATGTCGACTTCAAATTGCATGACAATCACAGTGTCAGTAGCCGCCACAAGCTGTACAAACTGGGGGTTGGTTTCCGTTCCCTGATAGACAACATCAAATTGTACAATTATTTTCCACACATCTTCAAAATCAGACAGTGCATTCAATGCAATCTTCTTTATCAGATTGTTTTCTATAATTGTAAATTCTCTACCCTCAATTTTAACCGTTTCACGCCCGGATCCCCCGAAGATGATATCAACCAGCGCAAACACTACTCGTGATTCAATAACAAAAAGTGCGGATCCCTTTAATGGATTCATTTTAAAGAGATTAAGACTCGCGGGCACGGGAATTGTTTTTATAAACTCTTCATACCTGGTCACATGAACCGATAAAGTGTTTACACTGACAACTTGTCTCAACACTGATGACAGAGTTGTCCTGAACTTTCTGGCGAATCTTTCAGCCGTCGTCTCCAGCGCCGGCATCCTTCCTCTTACGACTTTCTCCTGACCGGTTAAATCGTATACCTGTGCCTCTGAGGGCTCCTGCTCTTCCGGCTGTTCCGTCTCAACCTCTCCTTCTGATACTCCCGTTAAAAGGGCATCCACCTCTTCCTGTGACAATATCTCGGCCATCTAAGCTGTTCTCCTTTGGTGTCAGGATTAAGAATTACCATCTTAATGCCGTTAACTCCCTAATCCTTTAATCCCCTAATCCTTCTATTGTATAAGAAATTCGGTAAAGTAAACCCTTCTGACCTGACCTTTAATAAGATAGCCGTTCAGACGCATGGCGATCTCGTCTCTGAGACGCTGTTTTCCCTCAAAACCTGCTATTTCCCTATAGCTTTTTGATGAAAGAAGGCCTAAAATACTATCAGTAATTTTTGGCTTTAAAAGTTCCATCTCCGATATACAATCCTGATTAGATACTTCGATCTGAATCGTAGTCTTTAAGTACCTTTCGCCGTCAGCATCCATTAAATTCACAACCAGGCTGCCCATGGACCAGATGCCCGTTTCCTGAACAGTCTGTTCGCTGCCTGCTTTTTCTGAACCGGAAATGTGAGTCTTATAATACGTCCACCCCGCAAAACCTGCGGCCCCGAGAATTACTACCCCCAAAAACACCACAATCCATTTAATGATTGATTTCTTGCCTTTTTTAGGTTCTTTTTCTTTAGATTCCTCTTCCTCTCCCTCTTCCTTTTCTTCTTCAACCATTACCATGCCCCCTCTTGATATTGGTCGAGTGGTCAAGCAGGAAATTGGTCAAGTGATTGGCTACTCGACTACTCGACTACTCGACTACTCGACTATTTACAGGCTTTTGTGCCTGGCTGACCTGTTACTCTTTCTTTAATGCTAAAATAACCTCCACCCTTCTGTTGATGTCCCTGTTGAGATCGCTCACATTCGGGAAAAGGGGTTTCGAGTCTGCATAGCCTGCTGCAGAAAGTCTTTCCGGGAGAATTCCGCCTTCGGAAATAAAATATTTGACAACATTTACAGCTCGGGCCGTTGACAGTTCCCAGTTCGACGGAAACTCGGGAGTGTTTATCGGAACATCATCCGTATGTCCCTCTATCCTTATCCGGCTGTCGGTTTTTTGAAAAATAGAACAGAGTGACTTAAGGGCAGGCCGATTTTTTTCTTCAATTTCGGCCATACCCGTCTTGAATAACAGCTTTTCCCCCAGGGTAACGGAAACCCCCTCTTTTATTACTTTTATATTCATTATGCCTTCAGGGCCGACAGAAGCTCCGTCTCCGGTTGCTTTTGCAATCGTTTCCGCTGCTTTGTTTATACGCTCGGCCAATTCGCTCTTTTTATCCTCAAACATCCTGATTTTACTTCTTATAGGAACAACAAAAGGGGTAAAAATCTTCACATCCTCTTTTTTTATTTTCGGCATATCAAATACAGCGTTCATAGCACAAGATGCCTGTTCCAGTTTAGATCTATCGATTACTGAAAGAGAAAGAACTAAAACCAGGAATGTAAGCAGCAGTGTCACCATATCATTGAAGGTTGTGAGCCATTTCCCTCCTTTCTCTTGATCTTCATGCTTATTCTTCATTCGGCGCCCCAGAATCAACTTTATAGAGCCAATTTCAAAACGTCCCCTTTTGCCCAATATCTGCGTCAGGCTCAAATTTTAATCCTCAAAATACTCGATGTATTCCTGTGGTTAAACCTAATTTAAAATTTGGTCGCCTTCCTTGATCTTGAACAAAATTGAACATTTTGAAAGAGCCTCTTATAGTTCAAAATAAAATTCAACCCTCCGGTTTCTCCGTCTGCCTCCAGAAACGTCATTTGACGCGAGCGGATGATACTGGCTGAACCCGACTGCGGCCAGCCTCTCCGCGGGAAGTTCTCCCTTCTCAAAGAGATACCGCAGAACATTGACCGCCCGTGTCGTTGAGAGTTCCCAGTTCGATGGAAACTCGAGAGTATTTATCGGAACATTATCAGTATGACCTTCCACCCTTACAAAAAAAGGATTATTTCGCGCTATCTTTATCATCTCATCAAGACAGAAACAGGCATCTTTATTTATTTCAGCCTTTCCTGATGAAAACAATACACTGCTTCCAAAAGTGACTTTAAATCCTTTCTCAATCTTTTCTATACTGACCGATTCATCCAGACCTGCCTGTGCCAAAGACATTTTTAAGGATTTCATGGTCTGCATCACAACTCCGCCCTGAGCTCCCAGAATATCCTGAGAGAGATCCAGTGCATCACTGCCTGTACCGTTTTCCGAGAGAAACTCCTTTTCTTGTTGAAAGTGTTTTATTTTTTCCTCTTCGATGGTTGAATACGACACAAGCATTGAAAACAAAGCCACCAGAATCAGAACAAGAGAACAATATATCACCTCCCAGCCTGCAGCCGGCGCCTCTTTTTTTTTGTTCTTTCTTGATTCCTCTTCCATATCTATAATACTAATAATTCCGCCACTAAGGCACTAAGGTTATAATATAATTTGGAAATTCAGGGATTCCGAATTAAAGGATGTTATCATTTTTAATTCCTCAATTTGTTAATCATATCCATCCCTTGTGTCTTAATGTCTGAACTGCTACCTAAAACGCAGTTTTTCTCTTTTTGGGTGATATAAACGAATGGAGCTTATCTTCCAGCACTCTTGGATTGTCTCCTGACTGGATAGAAAGGATGCCGCTTATCATCAGCTGCTTTTGCATAAGTTCACTGTTGCTTCGCGTCTTCAGTTTGCCTGCGGCCGGCAGGAAAACCAGATTTGCCAGGACTACGCCATAAAAGGTGGTTACAAGGGCAACAGCCATGGCCGGACCTATGGCGGACGGGTCCTCCATATTCACCAGCATCTTTATCAATCCTATCAGGGTTCCCACCATTCCCATGGCCGGCGCAAAATTCCCCATGGTTGTAAATATCTCCGCTCCCAGCCTGTGCCTTTCGGAAATATATTCAAGTTCCGTATTAAGAATTCTGGAAAGGATAGCTGGTTCAACGCCATCTATCATTAACGTCAGCCCTTTGGCAAAGAAGGAATCTTTAATTTCTTCCACTTTATCCTCCAGGGCAAGTATCCCGTCACGCCTGGCAACCTTTGACAGATCCAACAGTATTTCTATCATTTTTTCCGTTTTCAGCTCTTTCCGGAAAAATACATTCTTTCCCACCTTTGACACACCAAGCAGATCAGATATGGGATAGTTGATAAGCACGGCTCCAAAAGTCCCGCCCAAAACAATCATTGCAGAGGGAAGATTTACAAACCATGAGGCTCCGCCGCCCATAACTACGGCGCCGGCCACAAGGCCAAACCCGACTATAATTCCTAAAATAGTTGATATATCCATTTGTATAGTTCGCTTATAATTTGATCGAGTAGTCGAGTGGTCGAGGGTCGAGGGGTTGAGTGGTGATTCTCTTCGAATTACTTGACTACTTGATTATTTAACCACTCGACTGAGACTTGAAAAAGCAAAGAGTATGCCAAGAAACAGGTTTCGGGGGTCAGGTTTCGGGGATCAGGGGTCTATCGTCAGGGTAATCGCCCCAAAACATTGAATATCGAACAAGGAACCGCAGAATTACTAAGGGGTCACTTCGACATTCGACATTCCTTGTTCGATATTCTACGGTTCAAAAAAAGTGCTTACAAAACCGATGGTTACAATAGCCACGGTGTTAAGTGTGTATAAAAATCAAGGCAGAGGACAGAGATCAGAGGAAAGAAAAAACCCTTTTCCGAAGAAAAGGGTTTTTGACAGGTTGTCAGAAATTTGACACATAACTACTCAGGTTGTCAGGTTCATGGTTCACTAACCTTAAATCTTGAAACATAAACCCTTGATGCATAAACCTAAGTAATATTGTAAGCGTTCACGGAACGTTGAAATTGGAAATTTGGCCTTCATACATTCTCCCAAATTTCTACTTTCCAATTTCAAGTTTCAAGCCGTGAACGGCTACGTAACATTTATCTCTTGATGTTCATCAGCTCGGCCATCATCTGGTCGGTTACGGTAACAATCTTTGCGCTGGCCTGATAAGCCCTTTGCGCTGTAATCATATTGATAAATTCCGTCGCTATATCGGTATTTGACATCTCAAGCGAGTTCGGGCTGATCTCTCCCATACCTGCAGATCCTGGACGATTAGGAACGGCAGATCCCGACTCCACGGTTGTGCTGAAAAGATTCTTCCCCATCCGTTTCAGACCCGTTGTATTGGGAAAGTCTGCGAGAACGATCTGGGATATATCAGATGTCTGACCGTTGGTAAAGAAACCGCTGATTACGCCGTCTGAAACCACAGAAATGCTCTTCAATGAACCGGATGAATATCCGTCATGAACCAATGTCCTTATCACGGATGTGCTTGCATATCCGGTTATCACCTCCGCTGTCGTACCGGCCAGATCCCATGCCACCACACCGGAAGCTCCGATGGTTGCGCCGGTAATAGAGGGCATCGTCAGATTAACGTCAGCAGGGGTTACTTCTGTCTGAGCAATGGTAAATTCTATCGTGTCTGCGTTTGCCCATGTGCCTGTTGATATGTCAAATGTGATGTCGGTGCCTCCGGCGCCATCCAGATCTATCTCTACTTCATCATCATCACCCACAGTTCCAAGGCTAATCGACATATTGGCGTAACCGCCGTTCCCAGTTATTGCCCATGTATTATTGTCGGCGCCTCTTGTGAGGACTATTGCCGCAGTTGTATCCTTATAGAGCTGGCCCTGGTTATTTACCGTTATGGTAGCCGTACCGTCTCCGGCGGTGGTGTACAACAAATCGGCGCCCTCCGTAGCCGTTCCGGTAACAGACGCACTGTAAACCTTATCAAGAACACCGTCCGTATCAAATTTAAGCCCGGAATAGGCCTGCGCTGTAGCGGCAGTGTTATCCAGATAACTCTTAAAACCCCAGTATCCGGTCCCTTCTGTCTTTTGAAAGGTCAATTTGAGTGAGTGGATAGTGCCGAGAGAATCGTAAGCTGTCTGGGATGCGTTAAAGGTATCTCCCGCAACCGTCGCAGCATCAAGGTTTGCGCCGACAGAAATTTCAGTTGTGGAGGATGGTTCAGACTGTACGCCGGAAAGAGAAATATCCGTTATCGTATCCGGATCGCTTCCGGCAAGGTTATAACCCTGCACTTTAAGAGAATTGACGTCAACAAGGTAACCTTCATTATCGAGATGAAATGCGCCTGCCCTGGTGTAATACTCTCCGCCATCGGCATCTTTGACTATGAAAAACCCGTCACCGTCAATAGCAAGATCTGTGGCATTTGACGTTGTTTCAAATGACCCAGAAGAAAATTGCGTAGTTATAGCAGCTACGTCCACACCACGACCGACCTGCATGCCGGCCGCTGCTCCACCCGTAACGCTTTGACTTAAAATATCGCCGAAATGTATTTTCCCGGACCTGAACCCGACTGTATTGACATTGGCTATATTATTACCGATAACATCCAACTGCTTGCCGGCGGATGCCAGGCCCGAAATGCCCGCAAATAATGAGCTTCCCATTTTTATTACCTCCTTTTTTGCTGTAACCGTTCACGGTTGTTAACCTGCCGGTTCATTCACAGAAATTATATTCCCAAAAGAAATATCCTGCCCGTTAACGGAAAGAACGGGAAACCCTTCCTCAAAAGAAACCCCGGTTACTTTCCCTGTTAACATTGTATAAGAAGACACCGCATTTCCATTAGCATCGTTTGCAGACACCTCGAATGTATAATTGCCGGCCGCAACACCGCTGCAATCCCAGACAACTAAATTTTCCCCCTCTTCTTGAGTTCCAGGTTCGAGGGTATCCACAAGATTACCCCCTTCATCATAAATTCTGATGGTAACTTTAGCGGTTTCCGACAAATTATAAGCAAGGTCGGCAGATGCTCCATCTACTTTTATGACATTGCCTATCGCGATTATTTCCTTGCCGATAAGACTTATTGATTGGGTATTATTTAACGATGCCTGATAAAGACCCAGGGTTTCTAATTGAGTATTCATATTACTCAACTGTTCAAGGCTGGAAAACTGCGCAAGCTGCGCTGTAAAATCCGTGCCGTCGAGAGGATTGAGAGGATCCTGATGTTGAAGCTGGGCTATCATCATTTTAAGAAAATCATCCTTCCCCATCGTGCTGCTCGTCTGCAAAGCTTGCAAACTTTCGCTGCTGCTGCCGATTATACCTTCTATATCTGACATTTCATACCCTCCTGACTCACATAAACGCTAAGTTATTTTGTAAACGTTCACAGGTTGCATTTATTCCATACAGCGTTGTTTTGAAAGATGAACGTTCAACATCGAACATTGAACATCGAACGTCGAATAATGATGTCGCTCCGCTCCTCAAATTATTACAACATCTTTTCCCATTCAATATTGGATGTTCGATGTTCATCTTTTCCTTATCTTTTCCCATTCGATGTTGGACGTTCGATGTTCATTTTTTTTCAGTCCCTTCTAACCCTCTGTCCCTTTGTGCCTCTGTGCCTCTGTGCCTCTGTGCCTGAGCAGTTACGCAAACAAACTGACACGCCCATCACCCAGAACGCGCTGGTTTTCTTCCTCAAATGATGAGGGGTCATTATTCAAGGGATCTCGTCCCTCCTCATGATCTTCTTCGTTCCATTCCCTGTTTCCGCCTTCTTTAAATAATGTTTCGTTCTGCCCTGATCTATAATTAGCGCCATGATTAGCGCCATCCGATTTTTCCTGAACAGATACATTTATGCTATCCGCGACCAATCCGTGATTGCGAAGAGAACTTTTGAGGCTTTCCAGATTTGACTGCAATACCTGCCTGACATCATTATTCTCCACCTGCAACATAACATGCACTTTGTTATCCCTGACAAGCACATTCATATCCAATGTGCCCAAACGGGGTGGGTTGAGCGTAATCCTTACCCTTCCGGACCTTTTCGCAGCGCTTGCAATCTGATTGATCAAAACACGAGGTTCTATGCCTGAACTGTTCACGCTCTTATTAACAGCTACCGAACTACCGCCTGAATGAAAAGAGGTATGATGATATGCCCCGGCAGAAGAACTCTTATCCAAATGTGATGGCGATGAAATTTTTCTATGAAGAATCTCCATATTATGATCGGTGAATCCCTTAACTCCTGTTTTTTCATGCCGGACAGCAGTTTCTTCACCATTAAGAATTGAATGTTTCAAGAGATTTTCAGTGCTGTTTTTGCCGCCATTATCTTTTATGGGTGTAAAAGATTTTTCTCCCGTCCTGCCGGACTCTTTAGTAATCTTTCCTTTTGCAGCAGCCACATTCTTCAATCCGGACATCAAAACTCCCGAGGCATCATCCATCTTTGCCATCTGACCTCTGACCCCGCCAGACTGACGGCGGGCAAGCTCTGAGCTCTGACCTTTACCCTCTGACCTTTGACCTCTGACCTTTGACCAGGACGTTGTTTATTCCAGCCCAGCTCTTCCTGAAACTACCCTCTTTAGAAACAGCAACGGCTATCTTTCCTGTCCTGAGATTTTGTCCAACAGTATCAGCAGCCCTTAAGCTCCTGCTCTCTTTGACAGCCTCATTTTTTTCGACAACCGCTTTGATTAATCCTGACTTCGTCAGCCCTGATTCAATGCTTTGCTTGTTCAACCCAGGTTTCAGCGGCTCCTTGGCATCTCCGGTCAAGACATGGTTTATTCCGGCTTTGCTTTTTTTAAGGCCACTGCTCCCATGCAGATTTTCAACTTTTCCCCCGGTCTGCTTTTGGCTATCTTTTTTCGACAGCAAATCAATCTTACCGGAAAATGATCCGTTTATTTTTGTTCCCTTGCCTTTCACCGGCAGCGATTGATTCGTTTTTTCCGTTTTACCCTTCCCCGCGCCCAGGATATTATTCAACAACTGATTCGTTTTTTCCGTCTTACCCTTCCCCGCGCTCAGAATATTATTCTCTGGATCTATATTAAAAGCCACACCTCGCCTGATCGCATTACCTTTATTAGAACGCCCCCCAATCTTCCCTTTGCCGTGGCGGAGATCGGGTGGAATTCCCCCCGTCTTTTGTGTCGTTGCACAGCATGCATTCCCCATTATACAGGCAAACGGCATCATCTGCTCCGCTTCCTTACCGGTCTTTTCTTTTCGCATTTTTTCAGATGCGCCCGAAAGGCCGATGTCTTGCTTTAGATTTATCAGATTGAATTCTGTCATTATTGATGACCTCGTAAAAAGTCCCAAAATTGCTATTCGCGAAATGTGAACAGTTACCAATGCTTTACAAAAGGATAAGAGCAAAAGACATGCCACCCTCTCGGACTTTTAAAATTGCATTTAATATCAAGATGTTATGAAAACAATATAGGATGGAAACTCAGGATGAGGCAAATATTGCCTGTTGACTTGAAAGAAATGCCGAGCTTGAGTAGTCGAGTAGGGAATTGGTCAAGTGGTTGGGTGGTCGAGTAGTCGAGTGATTCTCTCGTTCCCACGCTCCTGCGTAGAAATGCATACTTTTTACTATTCAGTTAACCTTGAACTGGGAACCCGGCCAGTTATCTCCCTGGTTATCTCTACAGATTTGGCTGGATTTACATGTCCCAATATTGCGCCCGCTTTTTTGCTTTTCATGTTCATAATTATAGCCGCAGCCGTCCTGGTGTCCAGTTTTTCCAGCATAGAACCTGCCCGGACAGGAGGAACAGACTCATAAAGCTTTGCCATGCTCTTGTATTTTCTATTATCTCTTTCCTCAACCATTTCGAGAAGCGTTGTTAATCTCTTCTCTATCTCTTGCAAACTATCAATTTTGGAAAGTATCTCATCTCTTAATAAATTTAATCTTCTTTCTTCAGACTGTAAAAAGTTTTCCCGCTCATTGAGCGCCTTTTGCTTCCCCATCAATGAAGATAGGAGCTTCCTTTCTTCTGACAAACTGTCCTCGAATACGTCCCTCACCGGAGGTGCAAAATCAGCCGTAACCGGCGAATCCGCCGCAGCCTCATTTACAGTCAGAAAAGAGTTTGCGGTTTCTGAATTTTTTACTATTCCTCCGACAATGGCGATCTTTACCAAAACAATAAATAATATCAAAACGTTACAGGCAATTATCAACTTCTTCATTTTTCACACCTTTAACCCCTGACCCCTAACCCCCGATCCCTGAAACCTGTTCTAAAAATTCCAGCCTCATCCAGTTCTTTCTGTTCCTTGACAGTTAAAGACAACCTGTATTCTTTCAGTTTTTTTTCTTTAATGATTTCCAGAATTTTTCTTTTTCTTGAAGCATTAACAAGCTTTATTCTTTTTTCTTCCAGCTCCTTTCCAATCTGACGAATAATCTCTTCACTGTGATTTTCCTCATCCTTCATGTAACTAATATAAGAAAGATAAATTGAAATATCAGCGGCGCTCAGCTTGCTCTCGCCCATCTTTTTCAATCGGGAAATCAAACCTGCCCGCCCTCTTTTCAGCTTTTTTAATGTTTCTTTCTCACAATCGAGGTTCCTTTTTCTATCTGCAAATTCAAGCATCAGGCGTTCTTCTAACTGTTTTCTGTATTTTAATACCGTCTGTAATCTGAAATTAAACATATGATAACCGTTCAGCGGTTCAGGGTTCATTTAAAAGATGAACGTCCAACATCGAACATTGAACGTCGAATAATGATGTCGCTCCGCTCCTCAAATTATTCCAACATCTTTTCCTTATCTTTTCCCATTCGATGTTCGATGTTGGACGTTCGATGTTCGATGTTCATTTTTTTCAGTCCCTTCCTTAATCAAAAAGGGCAAAGAGTTGTTCTTCGCTTTCTTCAAAACTGATCTTTTCGTCAATATCCTGTTTTAAAAATGAATTTACCTTGTCTATCATTCTTATTGCATTGTCTATTCCCGGATTGCTTCCTTCCACGTAGGCGCCTATATTAATCAAATCTTCAGCCTTCCTGTAAGTTGATACAATATTTAAAACATCGCCGGCCATCTTTCGGTGTTTCTCATTCACAATATCTATCATCAACCTGCTGATGCTTTCCAGAACATCTATCGCAGGATAGTGATTCCTTGCAGCTAAACCTCGGTCAAGAGTTATATGACCATCCAGAAGTGACCTTGCCGCATCAGCGATCGGTTCATTAAAATCATCGCCTTCCACAAGAACAGTGTAAAGACCTGTTATGCTTCCACTATCTTCTAAGTTCCCAGCTCTTTCCAGCAACTTCGGCATAATACTGAAAACCGATGGCGTATAACCTTTTGCGGTTGGAGGTTCTCCTATAGATAGACCGACCTCTCTCTGCGCCATTGCAAATCTGGTCAACGAATCAACCATAAGGAGAACTTCCATTCCCTGATTCCTGAAATATTCCGCTATTGCAGTCGCCACATACGCCGCCCTCATCCTGACCAGAGGATGTATGTCCGATGTCGCCACAACAACCACGGACCTGGCAAGCCCTTCCTTGCCAAGATCATTTTCAATAAACTCACGAACTTCTCTTCCTCTTTCGCCAACGAGTCCGATTACATTGATATCAGCTTTTGTGTTTCTGGCAATCATGCCGAGGAGAAAGCTCTTGCCAACCCCGGAGCCTGCAAATATCCCCATCCTCTGACCTCTGCCACAACTGAGCAACCCATTCATCGCTCTGATTCCAATGTCTATCGGTTTCGTTATCCTGCCCCTTTTAAGAGGATTGATCGGATCAGCATAAATCGGATATTCGTCTTCCGATTCTATTGGTCCCTTGTCATCAATAGGATTGCCCAGACCATCAATAACCCTTCCTAGAAGATTTGAGCCTACTTTGACATTCGACCTTTTCCCCGTAGAAAGAATCCTGCAGCCAGGCCCGACATCATCAAGCTTTCCGAAAGGCATTAAAAGAACCTTTTCTTCCCTGAATCCCACAACTTCCGCGCCGATTGCTCTGTTGCTGCCATTCGGATAAATCCGGCACATCTCGCCTATGGAAGTTTCAGGATTATAACCTTCCACGAGAAGACCGATAACCCCGCTTACTTTTCCATAGACACTAAACGGGTTTATACCCTTAATTGTTTTATGATATTTTTCAAAATTCATGTTTATGTTTTCAGGAATCGGAGATCAGGGGTCGGGGGTCAGGGGTTTCCGGAACCGTTAACTGTGAAACTCCACCCCGCCCCCTAACACCTGCTCCCTGATCTTATTTAACTGCTGATCCAGCCTGGCATCAAGTGTCCCAAAAAGTGTCTTTATCACCGCCCCGCCCTGACCAATTTCTTTGTCCTTCTCAATCAATATATTGCCGAAACTATCGAGGAAATCGGGTTTTGCCTCTGTTATATAACGATGATCTTCAGGGTTCAAGCGGATACTGACATCATCCCTCTCCTGTATATTTCTCATCGCATCGCTAAGAACGGAAAGAAGAACTTCCCTGCCTGTACTCACTTCCTTATGTATAACAGTGCCGGCTATTAAAAAAACAAGATCGATTATTTCCTTTTCAGAGTCTTTTAGAAATTCTTCCTTCAGTACTTTTAATTCTCCGATCAATTTCGCAACAGATTCTGCGGCAAGAGCCAGTTTCCTCTTTTCCTTATTTATCCCCTCTGTTACTCCTTTCGAAAATCCTCTGTCATAGGCTTCTTTTTCTGTAATCTTTATTATTTCCTCTACCTGTTTCCCGGGCTCCTCAATCTCAGAACCGATATTCATGCCATTTTCACGAACATTAAAATCTGCTTCATTTGCCGGAATATGGGAAATGCCCCGAATAAAACGAACCGGCGCTTTTCCACTCGAATTCGTGAGTTTAATGTCCTGCGCCTTGACAACTTTATTGGAATCAGACAAATACATCATCTTCACCGCCAGTTGTTATTGTTATCTTCTCTTCACTTTCCAGTCTCTTTGCGGTATCAATAATCGTTTTCTGGCTTTTTTCAACTTCTGACAGTCTTTTGGGGGCCATAACCTCTATATCTTCCCTTAGCATTCCACCGGCACGCTTTGACATATTTTTAAAAATCCTTTCTCTCATTTCACTGTCAATTATTTTGATAGCAATGGCCAAAACTTCACGATCTATCTCCTCAAGCAATATTCTCATACTCCTGTCATCTAACTTGAAAATATCATCAAAAGTAAACATGAGGTTTCTGATATCAGCCGCTAAATCCGCATTTGACTTTTCAAATGATTCTAAAATTCTATTTTCATTTGATCGGCTCATCCTGTTCAAAATCTCCGCAACCATCTTAACTCCGCCAATTTGCTCTCCACGATCTTTTTCTGCAACCATTTCCGATTCAAGCGTTTTAGCCATATCCTCCATAAACTCACGCGGAACGCTTCCAAGTGTCGCGATCCTCCTTGCTATCTCTTCTTGCTTATCAGGTGGAAATTGTTCCATAATTTCAGATGTCTGTTCCGGTCTAAGATGCGCCAGTATAAGGGCTATGGTCTGAGGATGTTCCGTCTTTGTGGCATCAATCAATATCTGTGTATCTGTATTCCTCAAATTTTCAATAACTGGACTCTCCATTAAAAAGCTGCCATCTTCAATTACTTTTAAGACCTCTTTTCCCTTAACTTCTCCCAATGCTTTCAATACAATGCTTTCGACAACACTACCTTGAACAGACATGATTCTATTCCCTTTTTCCTCGGCAAGCGAGCAAAATTCCCTGGCAACACTTCCTACATCTTCATTCGCCACCCCGCTTAACCCGCTCATACATTTTCCGACACGTCTGATCTCATCCGGTGAGAGATTTCTCATTACATCTGCCGCCACTTCTTCGTCCAAAGACAAAAGGAGCACCGCCGCCTTTTCTTCTTTCGTCATGCCCATACAATTTTTCCTTTATCCTTTCCTGAGCCAGTTTCTCAATAATTCCGCAAAGCTCTTGGCATCCTGACTGGCCAGACCCCTAACAGCATCCAGGCCTCTGAGACTTTCATCTATCTCTCCTCCAATATCCAACGAAATATCTTTAATTGGCAACTTATCAACTCCAGCAGAAGGCAATCCCTCTGCGACAATCTTTTCGGTCACGTCCTTTGTCGTAATGAAATTGATTAAAGGACGCAGAATAAAAAACAAAACAAATACAAGAACAATTAATGAAACAAAATATTTTATGAACGGAATAATTAAATGTAATTTAGCCTTCCAGCCCTCCCCCTCAGCAGGCCCCATTTCTAATTCAATTTTTCTGAAAGGGATGCTGGTTACCACTATCTGATCGCCCCTTTTGGCATCAAAACCAACCGACCTTTTAACAAGGCTTTCCAGAGTCTCTATCTCTTTTTTCGATCTTGGCTGAAACTCTTCAACACCTTTATCATTTTTATTATAAACTCCATCTACCAGCACAGCCATTGACAATTTTTCCACTTCCCCTACCGGCATTACGGTCTTGCTGATAACCCGGTTTATTTCATAATTGACTATTTCATCCGTTTTTTCATGATCTGTGCCATAGGATTTTGTACTCAATCCTCTGGTAGAGGTGACAGTACTTTCTCCTCCACTGACAGGTACGCTCGACTTTTCGCTCCTGCGGTGCAGACTCCTCACAACAGGTTCTTCAGGATCGTAGGATTCCTCTGTTTTTTCCATCACTCTAAAATCAAGAACAGCGGAAACCCTTGCCACAACCTTTCCTTCTCCCACCACCTTTTCCAGCATGGTTTGAATCCTGTTCGCCAGATTCTTTTCTACATTTCTCTGAAATTCCATTTGTGAATCTGTCCGCTTCGACAATTGAGACCCGCTTCTCACCGCTAACAAAATATTTCCTCCGCTGTCAACTATCATTACCTCTTCAGGACTCAGCCCTTCCACGCTACCAGCCACGAGAGAGGCTATACCTTCTACCTGAGATGCCCGCAGCTTCCTGCCTGTTTTTAGTTTTATAATAACCGAAGCGGTCGGTTTTGCCTGTTTTTCAACAAAAAGTGATTTCTTAGGTATTACGATATGAACCCTGCTATGTTTAATCTCATCCAGGCCGGTGATTGTGCGTGATAATTCACCCTGGAGCGCTCTTTGATAATTCAGCTTCTGTACAAAATCTGTAACCCCGAAATTCTTGGTGTCAAATATTTCAAAGCCCACCACCCCGCCTCCGGGCATCCCTGAAGCGGCCAGGTCGAGTCTTAATTCAGAAACATATTCAGCAGGAACCAATATGGAATCGCCAGCAGAAGATACCTTATAGGGAATCTTTTTTTCCTGCAATACAGCAACAATCTCTCCTGCATCCTCAGTAGAAAGATTGGAAAAAAGCGTTCTGTATTCTTTCTGATTTACAAAAACGACAAATGCCACTATGCTAATTAGAGTAATGACAGCGACAACAAGAATAGATAATCTTTTCGATGGGGTTAATGATTTAAAGACCTTCCCTGACTGAGATAAAAATTGAAATACCGAATCCATATATTCCTTTCAAGGGGTTTGCTGGTTGCTGATTCTCCGACTTCTGACCTCCGACCTCTGATCTCTCGATCCCTGACCTCTACACCTGCATCCGCATGACTTCCTGATAGGCTTCTAACATCTTGTTCCTTACCTGCAACATTGTCTTGAAGGAAATACTTGCCTTTTCCATGGCAATCATTGCCTCATGAATACTCCCTGAGTCACTGAGCTCCACTTTTGCGATAGCAGCATCGGCATCTAATTGAAGTTTGTTGATTTCCCCGATTTTGTCCTTCAAAACATTGCTAAAAGAACTCGCGTTTTTCCCGACTTTACTGCTTTCTCCAGGAGTATCTGAAATTGGGGGTATCAAATCGCCCCTAATCAACATATCGTTCATCTTTAAACGTCTCCTTTATTTCCCAAGTTCCAGCGCCTTAAGCGCCATATTTTTTGTTGTATCGAATGCGGTAACGCAAGCCTCATACGCCCTGTTCGCAGTAATCATATCTGCCATTTCAGCAACCGTATTTATGTCAGGCATAGCCACAATGCCTTTTGAGTCTGCATCGGGATGATTCGGATCAAAAACCTTCCTTATGCTCTCTTTCTCTTCCGTAATGCCTTCTACCTTTACCATTCGCAAAATATCATTAAAACTACCTATCGGCTCAGAAGAAAAAATAATGACTTTTCTTTTGTACGGCCCACCCTCAGGCGTACGCGTTGTATTAATGTTAGCAAGATTCGATACAATAACGTCCATTTTTGCCCTCTGGGCTGCAAGCCCCGAAGCGCAAACCCGAAAAGATGACATGAATTCCATATTATTTTGCCTCCCTCAAAACAGTATTCAAACCCCTGAACTTTCTTGCCAGCAGCTCTACTGTAAGATTATGCATAAGATTGTTTTCCGCCAGTTTTGCCATTTCACTGTCAAGGTTTACCTTTTCTCCTGAATCGATTACCTCGTAATCGACTTTACCAATCGTTGCCCCATATTCATTGCTGATAAGGGCTTTCAGCTCTTCTTTGAAAACAATATCCTTTGGCCTGTAGTTTGGAGTATCTATATTTGCGATGTTTGAGGCTATCACCTTATGCCTTTCCGATCGAAAATCCAAAACAGCAGACAACATTTCTATGGTTTTACCAAATAACGCATCCATAATAATATTCCTTTAATTAAAATATAACCTTTTGATATGATTGACAAGTTGTTTTCGGTTGCAGTATCGCAAAACAACATAATATAGCTTTTTACGAATTCATCTTATGCTGTTTAATTAATACTATATTTTATGCAATACTTATACCAAAACGCATGGCATCAAACCCTGATCAACGGGAAAGACCCCCCTGACCTCTTAAAAGATGAACGTCCAACTCGCCACAGGCGAGCAAGCACTTGTCCGCCTCCGGCGGATCGAACATTGAACGTCGAATAATGATGTCGCTCCGCTCCTCAAATTATTCTAAAATCGAATAAAAAAACAAACACCCAATACCGCTTTTCCTATTCAACATTCGATGTTGGACGTTCGATGTTCGATGTTCATTTTTTTCAGTCCCTTAGCCCGCATCAAGCGCTTGCACATCCTTCTTATATTCATTAAGTTTATTCCGGATAGTCCGCACACTTATGCCTAAAATTTCTGACGCCCTGGTTTTGTTTCCTTCCGCCTTCTCCAGAGTTTTAAATATAAGTCTTTTTTCCATCTCCTTTAACGTAGCATCTTCCGAGACGACCGATTTTAACGATGCTTCCGCCGGTTGTCTGTGCCTCTCGCCTTCACTCTCCAGATAGAGATGTTCAGGCAGGATCGTCCCCCCCCCGGACAGCAGTACCGCCCTCTCAATCACATTTTCCAGCTCCCTTACATTGCCCGACCAGTTATAACTTTCAAGCAGTTGCTCAACTTCCTTCGACAACACTGGCATAGCTGTCCCACCGAGCCGACTGTACTTTTCCATAAAATGTCCGCAGAGTAACAGCACGTCCCCCTTTCTTTCCCTCAGAGGAGGAATGTTCACAGGTATAACATTCAAACGATAATAGAGATCTTTCCGAAACTTTTTATCATCAATATATTTCTTTAAATCTGCATTTGTTGTGGCAATTATTCTAACATCTATAGGAATAGATGCCTTGCCTCCCAGCCTGTCGACTTCAGATTCCTGTATAACTCGAAGGAGTTTCGCCTGAAGCTGAACATCCATTTCGC
Source organism: Desulfobacteraceae bacterium (assembly GCA_030593145.1). GTDB lineage: Bacteria > Desulfobacterota > Desulfobacteria > Desulfobacterales > ETH-SRB1 > ETH-SRB1. The sequence continues at coordinate 8,590 of JAUVHU010000005.1, read as the reverse complement.
TGATTTCATCCAGCAGCAATGTTCCGCCATTGGCTAATTCGAATTTACCAAGCCTCATTCTGGACGCACCAGTAAATGCGCCCTTTTCATGTCCGAACATTTCGCTCTCAAGAAGATTGTGAGGAATAGCCGCGCAATTTACCGCCACAAACGGCATATCTGCCCTGCCGCTGTGAAGGTGTATATACCGGGCAACCAGTTCCTTCCCAGTACCACTTTCTCCTTGTATCAAAATGCTTGATTTGCTTCTCGACACACTCTTCAGCAACTCTAGAAGGGCAAGCATTTTTTTGTTCTCTGTAATAATCGTTTTTTCCCTGAACAAGCATTTCTTTACCTTATGTTTTGATTCACACTCTTCCTTTCCTTCTTTTTCAGCTACCACTTTTTTAACAAGCAATTCCAGATGATCTATTGAAAACGGCTTCATAAGGAAATCCGCGGCCCCTTCTTTCATAGCTTCAACTGCGGTATTGACCGTACCGTAAGCCGTTATAACGACAACAGGAGTTTTGGAAGAAACCTTTTTAACGCCTCGCAAGACATCCATGCCACTCATCCCTGGCATCCTCATGTCGGTTATAACCACTTCAAATTTATCCTCCTGAAATTTTTCAAGAGCATCAGCACCACTTTCTGATACTTCGACTTTATATCCGCAACTCTCCAGAGATTCGGAAAGAGCGATCCTCATTGAAGGCTCATCGTCAACAACTAAGATCGTTTTTGTTTTCATAGCTCTCCATAATCGAAAGTCGGGGTTCTGCCCCCCGGCCACTGATCCCTGTTACAGAAAATGTAATATTAAAAACAGCCCCGCCACCTTTGTTGTTCTCTACATCTATCGAACCACCGTGAATATCAACAATATTGTGAACAATAGCAAGACCAAGACCCGTGCCTTTCTCTTTTGCTGTAAAAAAGGGATCAAATATCTTTTTTATGTTTTCATCAGGTATTCCGCTACCTGTGTCCATAAAACTGATTTCTACGTTTGGATTGAGAGAGTTCTTTTTTTCATCATTGCCACCGGAAATCCGCGTTTTAATATAAAGATTTCCTCCACCAGGCATCGCCTGCATGGCATTCAGCATAAGATTCAAAAATACTTGTTTTAACATCTCGGCATTGCCGACAATTACAGGATCAACATCTTCATAGTTTACAGTAAGAATGATATTCTCTTTCCCGAGAATCTGTTCGGAAAAAATTATAATTTCTTTAAGCAGATTATGGATGCTGACTTCCTTCATCAACGGCTTTTGATCTCTTGCAAACATAAGCAGATTGGATATTTTATTGTCCATATCATTTACAGCGCTTATGATATGAGATGCTCTATCACGGTTCTTTTTCTCTTTCAGCTCCTTTATCAATAAAGAAGCTAAAAGCCCTATGCTCCCCAGGGGGTTTCTTATTTCGTGAGCAATACTCGCCGCTGTTTCACCCATTGCAGCAAGTTTTTCCGTCCTCTTCACCCTTTCTTCCAGTTTCTCAAGTCTTGTAATATCGCGAAGAACAATAACCATTCCTATTTCTTTATCATTCTCTGTTTTGACGGCAGAAGCAAAAATTTCTAATTTCCTTCCTTTCAATCTTATTTTTTCTCCCACACCGCCATCAAAATGTTTGAGGTCAAAGTGCCCTTCCTGATCAGATGGGAATCTATTTTCAAACAGTAAATTTGCATTTACCCCCACGGCATCCTCTCTCAAAAACCCGGTAAACGCCTCGGCAAACCGATTCATCATCGTAGTTTTTCCTTCCAGATCCGCCACGATCACACCGGTCGTAAGGCTCTCGATGATATTCTGAAGATAACTGCTTATCTTTTCTTTCTCTGCCAGAGCTTTTTGCAATTCAATATTTTTGGAATCCAACTCCTTGTTTATGGCCTCAAATTTCTCTTCCAGATCGGCAAAAGCCTTTTGCAGCCTCATGGTTGCCCGATCAAAACTCTCAAACGATTGTTGTAAGAATGGGTTTTTCTCTGCCTGTGCGTCGCACGCAGACAGGTCAGGCCCGCACTTCGTTGCCTTCTCCAAATTATTCACAAGCTCCTTTTAAAAGATAAACGTCCAACATCGAACATCGAACGTCGAATAATGAAATCGCTTCGCTCTGCCAGTTTATAAATTGGCAAAATTCCTTATTCAAAATTCGATGTTGAACGTTCGACCTGCCGCGACAGTGCGCGAGCACGGCGGGTGTTCAATGTTCATTTTTTTCAGTTCCTCAATCCCTCAATATATGCCCCATATTTATCAGTCCAGTCTTTATCTGCCACGTAATAATCCACCATTCTCGACCAAAATCCATCGCCTTCTTTTCCTTTTAATGAATTGAAGGATTTATCAGCCATAGACTTATTACCAAGATTTGCGTATCCCCGCCCTATATTGAATAGTGTCCACATGTTTTGTTCACCTTCGGAAGCGCTCTCCAAAGACCGTTCATACATCGGAATCGCCTGCTGATACTTCCCTTTATTATACAAACAATCTCCCAAACCCTCGTAAGAATCCATAATCACAGGTGCAAAACATTTTTGTGCACCGCTGTCGCAATTTTTCAGAACCCTCTTATAATTTATCATGGCAGATGAATACAGGCCCATCTCTCTCAGTGAATCAGCATACTTTTCACGAACAGCCGCACTATCTTCAATTTCTGATTCGGGACCCAAAACTTTCGAGTAAAAGCCGGCAGCCTCTTTTAAAAGCCCCTCTTTGTAAGAAATATCTCCAAGCAGCTTCGTGGCAATAATCGCTGTGCTTTTATCCTTTCCCAACCGATTTCCATGCAGCTCATTTAATCTCTTTTTCGCATCTTCATAATAACCCCTGTCATAATCAATTTCCGCCATGTCAAGCAAAAGCCTGCTTACCCTTTTATCCTTTCCAAATACACCAATCATTTCCCCTAAGAATCCGGCCGCATGGTCTAACAAACCCATTTCCTTCAAACTCTTCCCAATTTTAAGCAACATATCAAAATCGCCGTTCTTAAGCAGAACCGCTTTGTCGGAATTAAAATACACATCCGAAACAGCGATATAGTCTTCCTTTGAATAGTAATCGTCAACCAGGCGGCCTGTGCTTAATACAAGTTTTTTCTCGCCTGCTTTTTTATACGTTCCATAAGGAAATCTATCCACCAGTAAAGAATAATTATCAAACGCTTCCCGATACTTTCTTCCTTTTATCAGGGCATCTCCTTTACGAAATATTAACTCTTGCTCCATATCAAGATCAGAAAATTTTCCCGCCATTTTTTCGTATGTCTCGATCGGATCTACATAATAATCCATTCCTGGAAGAATATATAGCGGCAATTTTATTTTCGGATCTTTAACCCCGATATTCGCCATAATGAGCGCGCTATTTTGAGCTTCCACGCTGCCAGGATACCGTTCAACCACCAAACTCAGCGCCTTAAGGGCACTGCGCAATTGTCCCATTGCCTCAAAGGAACGGGCAACCTTATAAAGAGTATCGCTGCAATGTTTGCCGTCTGGAAACAGGTTCAGACAAACAAAAAAAAAGTCCAGAGCTCTGTCATATTTTCCGGTTTGAAAGTAATGCGAGCCCAACTTCAAAAGAGTATTTTCCGGAATATCTTCCATGGCAGGCCACTTTTTCAAAGCATTATCATACCAGACATCAGCGTCATTAAATTGGCGCATCTGAGAATAGCAATCCCCCACGCCAAAATATGCGTCTCTGACACGTTTGCCGTCTGGAAATCTTTTTATGTATTCTTTAAACTTCTTAATGGCTTCGCCAAATTTATTTGTTTTGTAATACATTTTGCCTGTCATGTATAAAGATTCCGGCATGTAGTCTGATTCAGGATATTTTGAACAGAGATTTTTAAATTCCATTAACGCTTCGTAATGAAAATTTAAACGGCTGTAACTTTCGGCAATCCTGTAAATGGCCTGCGCATTTTCCTTGTTTAGACCTGGATAGTTTCGGATGATATTCCTATATTGATCAATAGCTTCTGAGACATGCCGTTTATCCCCCTTTTTCCCTAAAAAGTAGTAACAATCAGCTATGCGCCTCATCACGGTTTCATTCTTTTCAGTTTCAACTATCTCTTTGAATTTGCTTAAAGCGTCTTCGTATTTTCCAGACATAAAATCGTTCATGGCGCTGTCATACGGTTTCACGTCCACCTTCAGTTCTATATCTGCATGGGGTGGCACAACCTCTTTATGGGGTGGCACAACCTCTTTATGGGATAACGTAACCTCTTCTGTGCTTGGCGAATCCATTCCCTCTTTAACAGCTTCCAAAGAACCATCCTCTTTTGGTTGCCCAGCCTCTTCTCTGTTTAGCAAATCCATTTTCTTTTTTGCCAAAACCGAAATAATGGAGATTTCCCCATCCTCTCCGTTCCCGCGCGGCACGGCTCTTTTATTTTCAGGTTTGGTTTTTAATATTATAAAATTCTTAATCACCCTTTTTTTTACCAACTTTCTCCCAGCCTTCAATGCCTTGCCTCTGTTCTTATACCTTCCTATAAACACACGACGCCATTTCCCTTTCTTCGGAATATTCACTGTTTTGCAGAAAGAATCATAACCCTGAGTTTTCAGGCTATTGCTCAGCGCTGCGGCATCATTAAAGTTTTTATACGAAGCCACATGAACACTGTAATATTCAGCTTCTACGGCGGAACTTCCTGAAACAGGCAACAAAATAAGCCATGCGGTTAAAATAAGAAGGGAGACCTTTGAAAAATGTTTCCCGCTAAAAGCGGGACTCAAGTTTAAGCCTGCCTGTGCGTTGCACGCAGACATGAAAGGTGTCCGCCTCAGGCAGATTAACCGGAGGAATATATTGAATATTTCGAGGATAGCGCTAAAAAGGAGCGTTTTGTAAAGGTCTCGAAGCATAAGAAATTTACCATGCAACATCTCTGATTTAAAAAAAGCCATTGTTTACAGTCTCATAAAAAGTTTACAGAGTGTCATTCTGAAGTTGGAAACAACAGGGTCGAATTCCCTGCAATTTGTCGCGGGATGATTCCAGTAAAAAATATTTTTCAAATGAATATATACAAAAGCAATTAATATGCCACAAGCATCTTTGATGGCTTCGTAAAAAGCCGGATTTCTACCCTTTTTGTCATTCCAGCGAAAGCGATAATTCAGTAAATTCAATCAGTTATAGACTCCCGCTTTTGCGGAAGTGACGTACAAATGACTTTTTACGAAATCATCATCCTTGACAAACTCGTAAAAAGCTGTATTATGTTATTTTGCAGTGTCTGCGTCTGCAAAAAACCGGATCTTTTGATTGTCTTAACTAAAAATTGTCTAAAGTTTCAAATCTTTTTGCCGATTTAATTAGTAAGGGTAGGAGACCTTAAGAAAAATCTTGTAACATTAGAGGTGCGCCATGACAATATCAACTTATCAAGTAGAAAGCGTTCTTAAAGTCTACAACAAGCAAACCAAAATGGAAAACCGGATACACCATAAACAGGAAAACTTAAACAAAAAGGCCGATATTGTAACTCTGTCATCTGGAGAAAACAAAAAAGAAGCTTTTGACAAAATCTCATACAACCTTTTGGATATCATCTTGCAAAATAAAGAAACGAAGTGAACAGGTTTATGAGCGGTCAACACTACAAAAATGCAAAGTCAATCCTTGTCGTAGATGATGATTTGGCTATGCGAAGATTCATTACTGATGCTCTCAAGGAAGGGAATTATTTCAACACCAAGGAGGTTGAAAACGGAATTCAGGCGCTTGAAACATTCCGAAAAGAAACCTACGATCTGGTAATCAGCGATTTGCAAATGCCGGGCATGAGCGGCATGGAGCTTTTGAACCAAATCAAAGAGTTAAACCCCTCTACACCCGTCATCATCATGACAGGCTACCCGACAATCGATATCACCATTTCCGCAATGAAGGAAGGTGCTCTTGATTTTCTCACAAAACCCTTCACAATAAAGAAGCTCCTCTTCAAGGTAGACCTGTACCTCAAAGAAAAATCCATCCAGACCAAAGAGAACCTCAATATCGAAGGAATGAACTGGAAGCTGAACGAAAAAATCAAGAAACTGTCAACAATCGACTTGATTTGCGAACGGATCGAAAAGACGGGTGAGGATAATGATGATATATTTGAAGAAATCATGATGCTTGCCCTCAATGTAACCGGCGGAGAAAAATGCCTGCTGGTTTTTTTTGATGAAGCAAACGACAAGTTCTACAGAAAAACATTTCAAACCAAAGACGGACGTTTCATCAGCAAAGAGGATGATGCGATGGTAGAAAGTCTGAAAGATTTTTTCAAAGAGGTGGTACGAAAAAGGGATGGCCGGCTCTTAAGCTCGAAAGAGCCAAATGGCCTCTACCGCTATCTGGTCTGCGCACCACTGATGATCAGAAATAAAGTCTTTGCTCTCATTACCGTGACGAGCAGAAATGCTGCCTGTAATTTCACACAAAAAGATCTTTCATACATGCTTAACATCACGGCACGAGCCTCGCTTCATCTGGAAAACAAGCTTCTATACGAAAGTTTCTTCACTAGCATAATGGACACCTTTGAATCGCTGGTTCTATCTATCCATGAGCGGGACCATTACACCAATAGACATTCGCGGCGTGTAACAAAACTTGCCCTTGATACGGCCCGAGCCATGAACTGCTCTGCCTATGAAATCGAATCGCTGAAAATTTCTTCCATGCTCCATGACATAGGAAAAATTGCCATCCCCGATTATGTCCTTCTAAAACCCGGTCGTCTGCTTGACGAAGAGTATGAAATCATCAAAAAACACCCGGCAATTGGTGAAAACATACTGCGGTCGATCGCACTTTTTGATGATGAAAGAAAAATCATCCGACACCATCATGAAAGGTGGGATGGCAAAGGATATCCTGATGGGCTCTCTGGGGAAAACACCCCCTTTCTTTCAAGGATATTAAGCGTAGCGGACTCCTTCGATGCCATGACAACCGATCGTCCTTACCGAAAGGCGTTAAAAACAGATGAAGTAAAAAGCGAACTGCAGAAAAATCGCAATATTCAGTTTGACAAAAATGTTGTGGACGCATTCATAAAATCGGGGGTTATGAATTCCTGACCTCTGATCCCTTCCCTGACCTCTGACCACCCTACTCCCTGATACAATTCTGGCATATAAAATGCATTCTCATAAAAGTCATGAAAATCAATGAACACATACAACCTAAAATCAAACCTCTGTAAAACGCCCCTTTTTGCAAAAGCATCACAGTAAAAACAAGGGGTTATGTAAAAAGTCCCTCGGATGAAGCAATTGTTGTTAAGCTTGACACAAACGACAAAAAAATGACGCTTTCTGTTGGATAAACATCTACGTTTCAAAAAAAATAGGTGGTATAATGGTTAGTGAGACAAAGAATTTTTCAGAAGTTAAAGCAACCGGACCAAACCAGAGAAAAAACGTAAGAGTAGATGACGTGCTCAAAGTCGATTACCGGAAAATTTCACAGCAAGATTACAATGAGTGCAAAACCAAACCGGAAATTATTTTCGAAAAGACTTTTGGCAAAGCCTTTGAAGCGCCCAAAATTGAAGATGTTAATTTAGAATTGCTCTACAAGCTTATATATCATGCAAACCTGAAAATAGACCGTATTCTAAATATACTGGAAAGCAAAGATACTGAAAGACCTGAATCTGTGAGCAGCGAAAGTGTAGATATCAGTGGTTCCGGAATGAAATTCATCGCAAACCGGAGTTTTTCGACTGGTGACATTGTTGCGCTTAGAGTCTTTCTTCCTTTAGCCTCCAAAACGTGGATAAATATACTTGGAGAGGTAGTCTTGGCCACAAAATCAGGAACTGAAAACAGGTATGATGTTACTGTTAAATTTAAAGGACTATCTGAACGTGACAAGGAAATTATCATCGGATATGTTTTTAAAAGGCAGAGAGAACTCCTAAGACGCAACTCTGACGTAAAAAGCCGGGAAATTTGAAAAAGACCCTTAAATTAGTTCATTAAAAAGCATGCCGGCAAGTTCTTCCATTTTTGTATGCAATCGCTGCAGCTCTTCAGGCGGAATTTCACGGATTAACTTTCCTGTTTCTTTTTCAGACACAACAACTGCGGTTTTGCTATCTTTTTGTCCGTATGTGGAAAAGGCTATATTTATGTTCATCCTGTCTATGAATCCCTGAAGTTTTTCCGTTAACTCTTTTGTCTCAGATTCAGATATCTTCCCACTATCTTGTGCTATAGGCGGACTCTCTGAAACAACCGGCTTATTCACCGGGGGTTCCGATGTTTTTAAAGGCTCTGCGTCAACTCTATCTATGGTGATATTATCCATTTTTCCAACACCTCCCGTATAACAGTTTACACATCTTTTACTCTCTGTCATGAGTATCGGCATATTGCAAAAAAAACTTTAATTATAGCGGGTCACCATAGGAGACCTTTGAAAAATGTTCAATTTTGTTCGAGTACAAGGAAGATGAAAATTTCAACCACAGGAATATATTGAATATTTCGAGGATTGAAATTTTTGTCTGACGCAGTAATCGGGCAAAAGGGGACGTTTTGCAAAGGTCT
>JAUVHU010000043.1 GCA_030593145.1 Desulfobacteraceae bacterium | reverse complement strand
GGAAATAATTAATGAAGGATATAAGAGTTGCGCTTGCTGTTTTCAATTCACCTGTTAACAAAACCAGGCATAACATTGACCGTATGGTCAGGTGGGTAAAGGAAGCAAAGAAGAAAGGCGCTTCGATAATCTGTTTTCCTGAAATGAATGCTACAGGATACTGTATTCATAAGGATATCAATAAGATAGCAGAACCTGTTTCAGGCGGGGTAACACAAGCTCTTTTACAGTTAGCTGGAGAGGAAAAGATCGTTATTCTCGCAGGTATGGCTGAGAAGGATGAAGCTGGCCGGATATTTGCGAGTCATCTGGTTATTGCGCCTGACGGTGTTTCAGGGGTATATCGGAAGCTTCATATCGCCCCCCCTGAGAGACCTTTTTTTACTCCTGGCAGCGAAATCCCGCTCTTTGAGATGATGGGAGTAAAATTTGGAATTCAGCTTTGTTATGATGCGCACTTTCCCGGGCTTTCCGCACATATGGCTGTAAGTGGAGCGGAACTCATTTTCATCCCCCATGCGTCTCCAAGAGGAACTCCCGACAAAAAATTTAAATCATGGATGCGGCATCTTGTTGCAAGGGCTTATGATAACAGCATTTTTATTGTTGCGTGTAACCAGACAGGTAAAAATGGAAAAGGGCTTACCTTTCCGGGCGTCTCCGTAATAATTGGTCCATCCGGCAAGATTATAAAGAAAAGGATAAGCAGCAGAGAGGGTATAATGGTCGTAGATTTAAAGGCGGATGACCTGGCCAGTGTACGAAATAACAGGATGCATTTTTTTCTTCCAAATACAAGGGCTGATCTATATTAAACCTAAATTGAGCGATTTTTTACTCGATCTGCACCGATTTCTTCCGATTTCAAGCCGTGAACGGCTACGTTCATTGTTTGCCGCTGCGTACATAATCCAGTACATATGCCGTTCCCACAAGGAATATGAAAAGCCCTGAAATATAGAGAATGTTTAGTTGAGAATAAAAGAAACGTGATAAAATAACAGCGAAAACCAATCCCAATATAGCTCTGAGTACAAATACATAAAATTTATTCATAATAGTTTCCTTGATTATGTACAGGAGGCTATCCGAGAATTCTGAATTCTCGTATAGCCTCCTAGTTTGTTTACGAAGGTTAAACTCTTGAATCCTTGACCCCTTGTACCCTCTGGGATCACACCTGCTCAATTGGAAATAATCCACTTATTTTGCCTTAATTAACTACAACTAATTTGGAGATGATCCAACTATCGTTTTGCCGCAAGATTATACTGATAATTTTAGTTACTTGCAACTCGAAACTTTAGTTAGGGTTGCGGCAATAAATAATTGTGCAAGATTGCGCCGTATTTTGGTTCGTTTACAAGGCACATTCGCCGGTACATATCAAGATATGTGCCGGTGGATGTAACGCTGTAAACGGGTCAAAAGACAAGCAAGATGTGCAATTATTTCTTGCCGAGGCCCTTATTCCTCTTGGGTTCTGTCCCTCTTTTAAAAAGGGCTGATACTGCATGTGTTGAATTGTCAGGTGTGCGTCGGCCGGTTAATGGGTCCATGCGTATCTTTACAACATCATCCGGGATATCAAAGTATTGACACTGGCTGTTTTCGAGCGCTTTTTCCATGAATTCCATCCATATGGGAAGAGCCGCTTTTGCGCCTGTTTCCCATTTCCCAAGGGTTGTAAAATTATCCTGCCCAATCCATACCCCTGCTGCAATCGATGATGAAAAACCGATAAAAAGAGCATCGTTATAGTTATTTGTAGTGCCGGTTTTTCCGGCAACAGCGCGTTTTAGCTTGCGGGCTTTTTTACCCGTGCCTTCCTGGATAACTCCGCACAACATGTTTGTTATTATTGCGGCCCCTGCCCGTGACATGGCTATCTTTTGCTTAGGTTTTGCCTGCAGGATAATTCTGCCTTCCCGGTCAAGGACTTCCATGATCCCAAACGATTTGATACTTTTTCCCATGTTTGGGAAAACCGCATAGGCAGAGGTTAGATCAATTAGTGTCGTTTCCGATGTGCCGAGAGCAAGGGAAAGATTTGGGGAAAGCGTTGATTCAATGCCAAGGGTATAGCCAAACTGTACCACAGACGAAGGTCCCAGCATTTTTATCAATCTGATTGCCGGTATGTTTACAGACTGAGTCAGAGCTTTTCTCAAAGTAATTTCACCCTTATACTTTCCGGAAAAATTCTTCGGCTGCCAGTCCTTTCCGTTTTCCCCTCCTTTAAATACCACAGGAGCATCCAGTATCATCTTATTCTGCGTGAAACCCTGTTCAATTGCATGCGCGTAAACAACAGGTTTAAATGCTGAGCCCGGTTGCCTTCTGGCGCTTGTTGCCCTGTTAAAAGGGCTTTTGTCAAAGTCTCTGCCCCCTACCATGGCAAGAATACCGCCTGACTGGACATTTAACGCGATAAGCGCGCCTTGAGGACGTGGGTCCATTATTTTCTGCTGTTTCATTCTTGTTTCAAGGGCATAAAGTCCGTTTTCAACTGCTTTTTCCGCTGTTTTTTGCAATTCAAATGAAAGGGTTGTATTAACCGTAAGCCCGCCTTTATAAAGCCTTGATGAGCCAATTGTTTCTTCAAGATTTCTTTTTACATATTCCACAAAATAGGGGGCTTTGACAGGTTTTTTGTTTTGTTTTCCAAAGCTGATAGACTCCGCGGCAGATTTTTTATGAGCGTCTTCAGTGATCATGCCGGAGTTTGCCATCTGTTTTAAGACAATGTTTCTCCGCTTTACTGCAAGATCTTTGTTAACCAGGGGTGAATATCGGGAAGGCGCTTTGGGCATGGCTGCAATCAGAGCGCATTCAGCAAGGTTTAGATCTTTTACCGGTTTTCCAAAAAAAGTTTGAGCCGCGGATTCCACGCCGTAAGCGCCGCTGCCCAGATATATCTGGTTAAGGTATAATTCCAGTATCTTATCCTTTGTATAACGGTGTTCGAGCTGAAAGGCCAGAAATGCTTCCTTGATTTTCCGCATAATTGACTTTTCAGATGTAAGAAATAATGTTTTGGCAAGCTGCTGTGTGATGGTGCTGGCTCCTTCCACAAATTTTCTTGCCAGGATATCCTTGATTATCGCTCTTAAAATTCCTTTCAGGTCAATGCCGCTGTGTTTGTAAAAGTTTTTGTCTTCCGTGGTAACTATGGCTGTCTTAAGATAATGGGGGATAGATTTCAGCGGCACAGGATCTCTTTTTTCGAGATACAGTTCGGCAAGGAGTTCTTTGTCTGCCGAGTATATCCGTGTGACTCCAGATGGTCTGAATGTTTCAAGGGCTTGTATCTGCGGGAGATCGTGTGTAATGGCTAAAAATATGCCGGCAATAATTCCAAAAAGGACTCCGGAGATCAAGGTAAGTATAATTGCGATGTGCTTTTTATTTTTCAATTCCAAGCCTTGCCCGCACCCCTTTATGGAAATAGTGCTTTATCTCTTTCATTTCAGTAACAAGATCCGATTTTTCAATAATTTTTGGGTCAGCATACCGTCCTGTAATAACAAGCTCGATATCTTCCGGCTTTGCGGCGATAATTTCGAGGAGATCCTGAACTTCAATCAGTTTACATTGCAACGCAACATTTGCTTCGTCGAGAATAACTATATTATAATTACCGGAAGACATAACTTCTTTTATCTTTTTAAGCCCTTTTTGGGCAAGCTCAATGTCTTTTTTGGCTGGTTTGCCCTTGATAAAACAACCGCGGCCGAACTGCTCAATAGTTATAAGGTCGGAAAATTTCTTTAACGCATTTATTTCGCTGTATTCTCCTGATTTGATAAATTGACCTATATAAACCTTCAGCCCTGCGCCGGCAGCTCTGATTGAAAGGCCCAGGGCCGCCGTGGTTTTTCCCTTTCCGTCACCTGTATAAATTTGAACATATCCTTTCATGGTTTTTCCCTTACAAAAAACTCTTACCACAGAGCTCACAGAGAACACAGAGATTTTCTATCAACAGAAATTTACAAACTCAAAAAAGTGTGTTTTATAATTCCATTACTCCGCGGACAGACAATTAAATTTGAAAAAGTCTGAAACTCACGCAACAAGTGATCCTAAAGAAAAAACACCATATAAAAACATAAGAAAACTGCTTTTGTCAGTTGAAATTAATAAATAATACCAAAGATGTTTTATGATCGGCTGTTTTTTCTTAAGGCTCACTAATGCGTTCAAACAGTCAGTCCTTTTCAAATTTAATTGTCTATCCGCTTCGTAGTAAAAATGAGTTTGTAAATTTCTGATCAAAAAAAATGGTTTTCTCTGTGATCTCCGTGTGCTCTGTGGTGAAAATGATCGGAATCTACCTTTCTTATCAGATCATTTGTCGAGCATTCGGTTGAAAGACTGATGGTTACCTCGCTGCCTTGCGGGGCAAAGGATAAAGATTGCCCGTTTATGTCGATAATATCATTTATTTTATCCTGTTTGGCAGGTCCTTTTCTGCTAAGTACTTCGATTATATCCCCTTTGAAAAATTTATTACGAACGTCAATGTTTACATGATGGTTGCGGGAGTTTTCCAGTGCTTTCCCCACAAACAGATGACTGGTTGAAGATTGAAACTTTGAGTAATCAGGGGATATCTGGTCAGGATCTCCCAAATAAAAACCGGTGCAATAGCCACGGTTATTTATGGTGTTAAGCTCTTCTATCCATTCCTTTTTGATCGTGTAATCAGCAGGATTTTCATAATAGGAGTCTATAGCTTCCCTGTAAACCTTGACAACCGAGGCTAAGTAATTGATCCCTTTCATCCGCCCTTCAATTTTTAAGGAAGCTATGCCTGCTTTGATCATTTCCGGAACATGTTCTATCATACACAGGTCTTTAGAGTTGAAGATATAAGATCCCCGATCATCTTCATACAAAGGCATATATTCGCCCGGCCTTAACTCTTCAACAACCGCATATTTCCATCTGCATGGATGGGAGCACATGCCGCGGTTGCTGTCACGATTTGTCATAAAACTGCTGAGGAGGCACCGCCCTGAATATGAGATACACATAGCACCGTGCACAAATGCTTCAATTTCAACTGATTTGTGTGATGCGATCTCTTTTATTTCTTTTAAAGAAAGCTCTCTTGCAACATTTACTCTTTTAACGCCTTGGTTTTTCCAGAACAAAACAGTTTTGTAATTAGTTGTATTTGCCTGTGTGCTGAGATGCACAGGGATATGAGGAATTATGCCGCATGCTTCCATTAAAATGCCGGGGTCTGCAATAATTACAGCGTCAGGGCCTATTTCGCCGATTTTTTGCAGATAATCCGCAATTTCCTGCTGCTCGAAGTTTCTTGAGTAAATATTACATGCCACATATATTTTAACATTATTTTTGCGAGCAAGATCTACGGCTTTTTGCAGTTCGTCAAGAGTAAAATTTCCGGAAAAGTTTCTAAGGCTGAAGTTCTTACTACCAAGATAGACAGCATCCGCGCCATAGTGTATGGCGATCTCAAGTTTTTCAAAATTACCTGCCGGCGCAAGCAGTTCAACTTTATTATTTGTAAGGCAATCAATCATTATGCAAACAGCTATTACCACAGAGATCACAGAGTACACAGAGATTTTCTATATAAAGGAAAGGTTTTCTCTGTTATCTCTGTGTGCTCCGTGGTGAAATTGGTTATATGTTTTTCAAAGCTCTAATTGTCCTTTTCAGGCTTTCCTGCCACGGCTTTAAGCTTATTCCGAAGTTTTTATGTATAAGGCTGCAGTCAAGGGCTGAAAATGCGGGTCTTTTCGCCTTTGTGGGATATTCGGCAGTTGTGACAGGTTTGATTTTGGGAATTCCAATTGAATCGTATTCTTTTGTAATTTCAAATATTGTTTCGGCAAACTTATGCCAGGTTGTGATGCCATGACCGCAATAATGATAAGTTCCCCACTTGACTTTTGAACTGTTTCTTATTTTGTCGGCAATTATTAAAACAGCCTCAGCAAGATCATCAGCGCTGGTGGGACATCCGTATTGGTCGGCAACAACCTTGATAATCTTTTTTTCTTTTCCAAGTTTCAGCATGGTTTTTACAAAATTCTGCCCATGTATCCCATAAAGCCATGCGGTTCGGAGTATAATGTGCCGGCTTAAATGCGAACGCACCTCGATTTCTCCCTGTTCTTTACTTTTGCCATATACACCTGTTGGCGAAACCGGATCAGTTTCAATATACGGCGCTTGTTTCCCGCCATCAAATACATAATCGGTTGAAATATGTATAAGGGGTATATTTGCCTTTGCGCAGGCCTTGGCAAGATTCGCGGGGCCGTCTCTGTTTACTTTATAGGCAAGCGTTTGCTCTGATTCAGCGCCGTCAACATTTGTATATGCGGCTGCATTAATTACAAGAGAGGGCTGAGAATTTGAAAGTATCTTTTCGACCTGGATTATATCGGTTATGTCTAATTCGGGAAGATCAAAAGATAGAATCTCAAAATTAAACTGTTTTCCCTGGCTGATAAGTTCCCTGCCAAGCTGTCCTTTTGATCCTGTTACAAGAATTTTCATGATTATTTCTTTGTTATACCTATGTTAAGCGATTAGCTGTTAGCCATTAGCAGTTAGCTTTTAGCTAAGAGCTAACCGCTAATGGCTAATTGCTCATTTTAGATTATAGGAAGTTGTTCAGGAAGAAGCTCAGACAAACATGGAAGTTGCTTGTCTTTTTCCGAAATAATCGGATTTGTTACAGGCCAGTCAATATGTATATCGGGGTCAGACCAGACAATTCCTCCTTCGTCCTGTGGAAAATAATAATCGGAGCATTTGTATGAAAAATAGGCTGTTTCGCTCAGCACGGAAAAGCCGTGGGCAAATCCTTGCGGTATAAAGAGCTGGCGCTTATTCTTATCAGACAGATAAGCTCCTGTCCATTTGCCGAATGTCGTGGAGTCCGGTCTGATGTCAACCGCCACGTCAAAAATCTCGCCGGAAATTACCTGAACCAGTTTTGCCTGGGGATGCTTGATCTGAAAGTGTAGTCCCCTTAGCGTATTTTGCTGGGAATAGGAAAGATTATCCTGAACAAAGATACAGTTAATGCCGTATTTTTCATATCTTTTCTGGTTATAAGTCTCCGCAAAGAAGCCGCGGTTATCTCTAAATACCTCCGGTTCAATGATTACGACACCTTCAAGTTGTGTGGTGATGATATTCATGGCAATTTTTATTCAGACCTCGTTAAAATAAATGTTTATATAGGCTCCAAGCTCTTTATTCACAGTGAATTGGATAAAAATTGGATACTTTGTCGGTCTGGGTTTTAAGGTTCACAGTTCAGGGTTAATCGCGGTGCGATTTTTTTTCTATGCCATTGATTTCAATAGGCAAGCATCATGAGTCTGTCAACCTTTGAACCGTAACCACTAAATGGAACCTGAGAATATTGTCCCAACAATCCACCGTTAATCAACAAAGATTAACGAGGTTTGTTATTTATATTTAAGCATATCGGTCAAATATTGGCCGTAGTCGTTTTTTAAAAGTGGCTGGGCCAGTTTTTCAACCTGTTCCGCATCTATATACCCTTTACGATAGACTATCTCTTCAATGCACGCAACCTTTAAGCCCTGCCTGTTTTCAATGGTTTCTATATAGTTGGATGCCTGCATCAGGCTTTTGTGTGTCCCGGTATCGAGCCATGCTATACCCCTGCCGAATTTTTCAACATGGAGTTTACCCATTTTCAGATAGGCTATATTTACGTCTGTGATTTCAAGCTCACCCCTTGGGGAAGGTTTTAGTTCGGCAGCTATATCGATGACCTGGTTATCATAAAAATACAGACCGGTAACCGCGAAATTTGATTTCGGTTTTTCCGGTTTTTCTTCTATATTAATTGCCATGCCGGATTCATCAAAATCAACTACGCCATAACGTTGCGGATCTTTTACCCGGTATCCGAAAACAGTGGCTCCTTCTTTTCTTGATTTTGCGTTATTCAGGAGTCCGGTCATGCCCTGGCCGTAAAAAATGTTGTCGCCAAGTATCATGCATACATTTTCATTTCCGATAAACTCTCTGCCAATGATGAAAGCCTGTGCCAGGCCTTCGGGGAGGGGCTGCTCAGCATAAGAAAACGAGATTCCCCACTGTGATCCATCACCAAGCAGTTTTTTATAAAGGGGCAGATCGTATGGGGTTGAAATTACTAATATATCACGGAGATCTGCCAGCAGAAGCACGGAAAGCGGATAGTAGATCATTGGTTTGTCATATACAGGAAGCAGCTGTTTGCTGACAACCATGGAAATTGGGTAGAGCCTTGAACCCGACCCGCCGGCAAGTAAGATTCCCTTCATAATTTTATCCTTTTATTTAAAACTGAGTGAATGAATCACCATTTTGTAGATTTCTTTATTTCCCTTTAATCTCTTCACAACATTTTCAATTTTGAATTGACCCGATACTGTTTCAATAAAGCTTATCATTGTCATACGCGTTACGTCATGAGACGTGAATATGGTGCCATTTGTTTTAAGATAATCCTGAAAGAGCCTTATGATCGGTTTAATATGTTGTTTATTGTAGACCAGTTCCGAGCCGCAAATAATATCAAATTTACCTGTAAGGTCAGGAAGATTCCAATCCAGCTTTCTTACAGATACATTGTCTAATTGATTGTGTTTAACATTCATTCGCAGTAGTTCGAGAGCATCATCTTCATAATCGGTAATAGTGACTTTATGCCCTGAAAGTCCGAGGAAGAGACCTGCGACTCCCATTCCGGCGCCTATTTCGAGTATCTTCTTTCCTTTTTCGATATCCATATTGATCAAATGAGAGGCCAGTACGATTGATGATTCCCATACCTTTACCCAGAAGGGGAAATGGCTGATATCTTCCTCACCCTTATTTACAAGATCGTTAATTATCGGATCTATATTCTTAACTCGATAAAGCTCAAGCCTCTTTCCGTTGATCGAAATAGGTGTTTGCTCTAATTCATATTTTTCTGCAATATTTTTTGATTTTGTCATTTGCTTTGTAACAGATTCCTTGTATTTTAGCATCGTATATTCATCACCATAGGGAAGAGTTTGTTGCCCAACATCCTGATTTGCAGTGTGGTCATACTTTTGTACTGTTCTTCCCAATTTCTATTTTAATCTCTCCCGAATTTCTACTTTCTAATTTCAAGTTTCAAGCCGTGAACGCCTACGGCTTTTTTTGCTTGGGGACCAATCCGTCCTTAGCCAAATATTCATGAATTTTCTGTGGAGAGAAATTGATCATGTTCTTTGAGAGTTTGTGGACTCGGCACCCCTGCCGGGTTAGAGTGTCCAGGCCGGGATATAAAAAACGGCGCATCCGTGCCGATGCCGCTAGTATGACTGTGCGCGCCTGTTCGGCCTTAGATAGCTTCTTGATCTGTTCGAGGACCCTGACAGCGAAACGGCGCCTCAATTCATCTAAGTGCTGATCCCGTTTGTCGTCATAGCCGTGGACGCCTCCGCCTTGAGGGGTTGCGCCGCGGCCGGTCTTGGAATCCGTGTACATCTCCTGGTCATCTTTGATTTCCGGGTTTTCAAGTTCTGTACGGGTCGTCAGCCTGGGACCGGATTCCATCTCGGGAAACTCAACCGGTTCGAGGGTGAAAAAACGTGCGCGGGCTCGATTGACCACCACTATCAGATAGTCGCTCATATGCTTTCCTCCATTTGCAATAAAAAGGATTTGCCTCTATTGAAAAAACAATGTCACAACTATTTTAGACCCTTGGTAGCGAGAAACACTTAATCTGTTTATGCTTCGACCAGTTGTATAATCTTTATATATTTTGCGTAAGCAGTAACCTTAATGTTGTATTGAAGTTCACTTTTTTTACCGGGTTTCTTTTTAAAGGGCTTTTTTAAATGACCACAACTTGTAATGGATACCGAAAAAATGATTACAACGATAAGCAGGGCAATTTTTTTTAACATAAGTCATTACCTCCATTTGCAATAAAAGGGATTTAAACCGCACTGTTTGAAACGGCCGATAAAAAAGGCGCTTCCCATCTTTTTAAATAAGTCACATTTTACCGCAGAATACAAGTGGCAACAGGTTCGTTTTCAATCATATCACACGGTTTTAACGACTTGGCCTACATAGTAGATGTTATAGATTTTCATTTTCTCCATCTTTTAGGTTGCAGCAGAAGCGATTGCTTCTGCTTTGCTTAGGATTCCCATTTTAATGTTTAAGACTCTTTTAAGTTCCTGGATGTGAAATAAAAATTCTTTTGTCTTTTCCCCAGCAGGTAAACGATAAGCAACATCAGCAAGTTGCTTTTCAAGCCACTTCGCCCACTCATTCTCCTCCTTAAAAGCTGCTCCGGCTATCAACAATGCCTGAATGATATTTCCAACACTAAATTCTGAGTTTACCCAAGGTGATGCGGCAACGATTTTGGCTCCAACTGCACGAGATAATTCCACATCCCGGTGTGCACATGCAATAAAGCCCGTATCAATTATCCGCTTTAAAATCTTAGGAAATTCTGCAAATCCATCATCGAAATCAGATTTAGTAATCACCTCGCGTACTTTCGCTAAGAGATCTTCGCCTATATCATAAATCTGCGATAGATAGGTGAGGGTCGAAAGAACTCTTTCAGCCTGATCGCTGAAAAGGTCATCACTACACTGTTTGATCATTTCTTCGGGTAATTTAATGCCTTTTTGAGATGGACGGATATGGCCGTCGAGCGGTCCAGGAAGTGCCCAACCTAATGGCAAACCCTGACTTTCGAGCCTATAAATAGCATCATCAATATCATCAACCTTTGGTATGTCTCTTTGATTTTTTTTATGCCGATCACGTGCAACACATAGTCTGCCTAAAACCTCTTTTCGAAAAGATGATCGACTCATCTTTGTAGCTTGGAACATAGGCTCATGTTGTAGATCTAGTAGACATGCATAGCTCCCTGCTTGAGTCATATTAGAAGAAATCCAATTTTTTATGCCTTCAAGATCAAGAACAAACTTTTGTGTCTGGCGAATCAGAAACCCTGCTTGCATCCATGCACACATGCGTTTCCAATAAGGTGGTCTTAAAGCAACTCCTTCAATGACATTAATACGATTCAGAATGAGCCCTGCAAACATCGACAACAGTTCATACACATCAATTCCGTCATTTCGAGGGAACTCATCCTTAACAAGCGTGGTTAAAGCTTTTTTGGCAAATGACCCATAGCGTTCATCTTTTTGACGATATAGTGCAATGTCAAGAGCCCCAAGTAGCGAAAAAGGATCACGGAAAGGATCGCAGGCCTCAAGACTATCCCAAAGCTCATTATCAGTATAGCCTATAGTCCAATCCCCTGGCATGAGGTCATCTCGTAAAGCTCCTTGGAGACATACATCAAGACCATCCACAATGTTCCCTTGAATTAGCGATTTTCTGTAACTTGGTAAAACTGAACCAAAATATTCCTCTGGATCAAGATTGCCTGGGTTAGGACCACAAAAATGATCGTAGTATGCCAGTGAGCTCGGCACTAAATTCTCAAGTATCGCTTGCTGAGAATTAAATGCGCTCTTTGCATGATTCTGAAGCGCAACAACCCCGCAGGAAAATTCATAAAGCAATTCGTATGCTTGGTCGTAACTAAGCTCACCTTTTTCTGCCTCGGATATAAGGCCTGAAAAGTCTGGTGCCATTGGGCCTAAAGTATTAATGAGCTGTTTCAATTTTTTCGTTCTTACCTCACGATTAGGAGATAAGATCAGAAAATTATCAAGCCGAGCTTCCAGTTCTTTTGATGCTGACTCAAACTGTAAATGACCCTGGTCAAGTCTCACAAAGTGTTTTTTGCCATCTAAATCCGATAGGGGTATTGACCTTTTTTGCTCAAGTGCTTGTCTTATGGCAGGTAAGATCTCATTTTGATTCACACGTATCTTGCCGCCTATCTTTATGACCGCGGTTGGCCTCAAATTATAACTCAAAATAAAATCTTTGTTCTCTAACAGCCTGCGCCGTACTGGGTATGGCTGATGATTCCAAAGGTATTTAGCTATCAATTCTACTTTCATCATTAGAAATATTCTCAATCATGAGTTTAATGTCCTTACTGACAATATCGGAAAGCGCATCAATTAAATCGACGTTAGCTGGAAGAAGCGGCGCCAATATATCATCCTCAAGCCATTTTAGATACGCATCATAACGCTCCTGTTTTAAAGTAATTGGTTTGAGTAAAAAGTTATAATGTTGAGCGAATCCTTCCAAAGCAGCCCTTTTATGCGTCGGTTCTCGGAGGTTCTTTACCCATTCCAAGGGACATGGTGCAATATTGCGCCAAACCCAACTTGAAAGTTCAACAGCTTTCTCTATGGTCACCGATTCCTTTGACCAAAGATTACGGATTACTAAGACACAACCGAGTTGAATCTGTTCGAGAAACGGTGACTCTTCCGGTAGCACGACCATGTCCAGGCTACGGATGCGCATTAATGTCTGCCGCATCAGGCGCATTTCGACACTTTCATTCAAATTACCATCCTTGTCCCATCGTGCATTACTTAAACACTGCTCTAATTCTTCAAATGGTATCGGGACAAGGGCGTAACCAGCCTGTCGTAACTTGTGAAACCCTATATGCATTTGATTTGTACTGATTATTCCTTGAATAGCAAGGTAGTGTAAGATGTCTGTAACGCAGACAAGTGGTATTGATCGACCTTTCTTATCAATGATAGCTTTATGTTTGTTAAAAAAGCGATCGTCTATACAAACGGCATCACATTCACCAGAGTCTTCAATAATATTTGCGATAGTTGGAGCAATCAGGTAAAAACTTTCAAACTTTTTATCTTCATTCTGCAAGCGGAGTCTCGGAAGGAATATAGCCCTTTCTTCTTCAATGGCTTTGCATAGTAAATTCTTGATATTTTTCAGTGTATCTGCGAGTCTAATCCCCCCGCGATTTTCCTCTATAAGAGCCAATTGGTAGTTTGCTGTCGACGGGTGTACAAATAAATTCAGATCAGAATTACAAACTGCGTTTAAGAGATTAACATGTTGGAGATAGGCTATCGAAAGTTCATCAAGATATAGTGGACAATCTAATAGCAATTGATCTAAATTGGAATCTTCACCGTGATCCTGTACTTTTAGGTATTGATAGGCGTTATTGAAAGCTTCTGAATCAATTTTGCTTTTTTGTTCATAAAGTACCTTCACAAATGCTTTAGTCGATATTAGGTAATCTGCATAATCACCTAGTTCGGCTTCCTTCTCCATAAACGAGCCGCTTTTTAATATCGGAAAAGGTCGAACAACCCGACCACCTTCCGCTCGTGCTGCTTCAAGCATATCTGCTAAATCTCTGCCGACTTCATTTATTAAATCTTTAGGCGGATTAGGAAATGAGGGGGCAATTTTTAGAAAATTTTTGTATATTAATGATCGAACATCTTCTGCTTTTTTGATAAGGGATGGCTGATGGAAACGAGCACGACGCCTTTCGTTAAGCAAAAAAATCATGGTATCACAGTTGATAATTGTTTTCTGAAACGCATTAACAGTTTTTTCAAGGAGATCAAGATGGTTGAGCACCATTATGGATGTGGTGTCAAAACAGATCTTCCATCCGGGTTTCATCTCAATATTCGTACGAGAACCTGATCTGATAGGCACAACGGTTCGTTTTCGCCCGTCCTGTAAATCGGTATTTATCCTTGGGATCTCAATAAGTACTTTTGATAATGATTGGCCTAAACTATTAGCGGCAGCTTGTAGTGACATTTCACCTTTGATCAAGGCTTTTTCAGCCTTGAGCGCTCTTTCCCTATGGGCGGGTATCATCTCTTCAGCTACAGTACGAATGTCGACCTTCAACAAAGGACCATCGTCTGTAGACAAATCAATGGTTCGAGCGAACCACTTCACTGATGTTTGATCTTCTCGCCCAAGTTGGAGGGCAAGGATATATGCTTGCATGAGAATCTGTGGATCGTCGGCTCCTTTATCTGTGGCCAGTTTTAATAGCTTAAGGGCTCTATCAGTATTAGCATCCACCTCAGCCGCGAGAGATGCAAGACGTATCAGCATATATGACCCAAGTTTTTCACGGCGTTTCATCGCATCGGTTATAATTACCGCAAATCGATCCCAATCACCCAACACAAGGGCGATATTGATGTCGAGTTCAAGATCGTTTTCATTGTCACGCTTTTTAAGAAGTTCCGTGTTAATTACCTCAGCCTCTTTCAACCGACCTGCATGTGAGAGCGTCCAAGCCTTCTCTGAAAGGAGATCGTCGCTGCTATCAACTATATCATGGTTTTCTTCAAGAAACGTTAATATGCTAAAATGGTCTACCTGTAAGTTCCTCCGAAAACAATAAGTGAGCATAAGAGCATTCGTTGCTGTTTTTTCTTTTTGAAAAAGCTCTTCAAGCCAGGGTTGCAATGCACCCCAATCACCTGCTAGTTTGAGATGGGATACGAGATTTTTAAGGTCGATAAGCGAGCCGGTTTGGGTATATATATCCTCAAGTTTTGCCCGCGGATCAGTACCATCCTTTGCGTCAATCATTGTTTGTAATCGTTGGTAATCGTGGCCAACGAAATCATCCTTGCGCTCTTCAAGCGTTTCCCGAGCCCTTTTGGTCTGGCCATCCCCAACAAGCGCCTCGATAAGTAGCCCCGACAGAGTGGCCTTTAGCACAACCTGACTAAGCCTTTCCTCCTCATTATGTATGAAATCCGCGTGCTCTTTGGGAGTCATTTTCATCTCAGCCAAAAAAAGCTCGGCCAGCAATTCTCTATTTTCAAGACCTCCCGTCCTCTTTCTCTGCGCGAGATACCTTTTTACTGGGCCTTCATCGAACTCGATCCCGAAAGTACGCGCGAAGGGCATTAGGTCTATGGCCATGGGCACCTCTTTCATACCTTCAGACACCTCATGCTCGGCATCCTGAGAAATTTCAGGATTTGGGTCTGTTAGCCTAAGCCACAACTGCCAGTCCAAGGCTGCTTGAGCACGACCCTTTTGGTCGATTTGAATAAAAAGCTCATGTGCTTTATCGAAGCATGTTTTTGAGCGAGCCCGATATTGATCAGCCTCAATTCCCTCGATTGTTCGGATTGTTGAATGGAAGAGGTTCATTTCCAAAGCGTATCGACGCAGCTCACTGGGCAAGAGCAATGCAGCATTAACTATACCTTCAACGAAAGCCAGGTCCGGCCATTGCTCCGAACACTCTTGAGCGACAGCAAGGCGTTCAGCTGCTTCAGTCCACCTGTCCTTTTTAGCAAGAGTTATCGCAAGGTTCACCCAGCCTATACCGGTAAAAAATTCTGGCTTGTCACGTTCCGGCTGTTCGTCAAACCATAACAAGGCATTCTCTACTCCTTGTTTTCGGTTACAGACTATAAAAAACGTCGAATGGCCATCTGGATTGTCTATTTCCCGCAAAATTCGCATGGCACCATCGGCATCACCTTTAGTCTCAAGTATAAGGGCGTCAATGATACGAGTATCAGCCACCGAGTTTATTTCGTGTAATTTTTCAAGATATTCCCTCGCTAATGGAAGCGTTTCAGTTTTTGATGCGTGTAATCGGGCCGCCCAAGATAATATTTCTATTTTAATAGAATTGTCAGCATTAGTAAGATCGCTCTCGACAATCCGCTTCGTAAGGGCAATAATTTCCTGGAGGGTACGATCAAGTTCCAGTGATCGCCATTTAAGAAGTTGATATAGCTCTTTTTGTGCAATCTTATTGTGAGCTTCCACAACGTAATGGTCTGGACCAAGATCTTTGAGTCTGTTGTCTATTGAGCCCAAACTCTCATCGAATTTTTGAAAAGCTTTGTTGGATTCCCGCGCATTGTCCTGAATCATACCCACTACCGGTTTGATTTCAGGGCTGATACTTCCGAAATAACCCGCTGCAATTATCGCGACAATGACTTTAACAGGCCCATCAGCCAACCTTTTGTCCTCACCAGTTTTATCAGCATACGTCTGCCGAAGCCTCTTCAAAGTGTCTTGTTCATGGTTGTCTTTACCCATGATGTGCTCTCGGGCTAGCGACTTAAAGTCTGTTTGAACCTGGTGGGCAGATAGCCACTCACGTACTGCATGGATGCGGAGGAATTCGGGGGAAATGAATTTGTGGCCAATAATACCGAGGATTTCTCTCCACCATGTATCATCGATTTTGTCGCCAATTAATCGGTTGAATGTTTCCTCCATACCCTTTTTCAAAAGATCATCTGCACCACTGACTGGCATTCTCCCCGCCTGACGTTCTCGGTAAACACGGCGAACCTTTGGCGAGAGAGCCTTAGCAAATGGCAAAAGGACCTTAGCAATTGTAGATATGCTTTCAGACATTTCTTAATCTCTTCAGTTTAATTTTTTAAGAAAGAAACCTCAAAAGAATGATGATACGCCTTTTATATACAAGAAAGATCACCAAATTTACGAATAAAAATCATAGTTTTTATTAGTTTTGGAAATGAATAGCTTGTTAAACAATAAAACCCTATTTAAATTTGCATCGGAATGTTTAGGCAGGTCTTGCGTAATTATATTTCAGATACCTTGCCAGCAGAGCAACTCAAGAATTCAATAATTCTTATCCAGATAGTCTTTACATATCACAAACTTTAAAGCGTTTCAATTTGTGGTGAATTCAATTCCAGCGGGACAATCAATTTTAAGATAGCCATACCATATCACAAAATACAACTTTATCATAATTATTCGTGCCCAGTTTTGAGAAGAATGGCTTGGGGGATAGGAGTATCAGGGAATGTTAAGCTGAAATGGCAGATGCGAAAAACGTCACGGTTTCTGGTGTCGAGGTGAACTGACAGGTTGGCGGCTTGGAATCTAAAGGCAACCATCAATAATGATAACGTCCTTGCACAAAATCGATTCTTTCATGCCCCACGACATAAACCAAGCGATGTTCTTGAGTAATTCGGCGAGACCAAACACCTGATCCGAGAAACTTCAGAGACTCCGGTTTGCCGATACCCTGAAACGGATCTCGTATTATCGCCTCGATTAATTTAAAAACTCGAAGAGCTGTCTTGCGGTCCGTCTCCACCCAGTAACGCAAATCCTCCCTAAACTCTGGTTGAAACACAGCTTCTCGCTGCATAGTAGTGCGGGGCATTTTCATATAACGCTTACTCAAAACCGACTTCGCTACGAAGCTCATCGATTGTTTGTGGTGTGCCGGTTCCTTTCCGGACTCTATTCAGTGCGGCAAGGAGTCGCTTTGCATTGGTGGGCGAACGAAGCAAATGTGCTGTTTCGAGTATGCCGGTTAACTCGTCAGCTGCTATCATGGCGACGTCTTCACTTCCACGTCGTTGGATGATAACCACCTCTCGGTTTTTGGTTACCTCATCTATTAAAAAAGCGAGGCGTGCTCGGGCATGGGTATAAGTTGTTTGAATTGCCATATTTTCCTCCTTGTTTATGTACAGCTATACTGTACATATTAAAGGCAGGAATGTCAACATAGATAATTATTATACTCTATTTACTGGGGCTGTAAGTATTTTTCTTGTTCGGTCAGGGAATGTTAAGCTGAAATGGCAGAAATGAAAAAGCTCGAATCCATATTATGGTGCCCCCGGCAGGAATCGGACCTGCGGCACATGGATTAGGAATCCAATGCTCTATCCACTGAGCTACGGGGGCGCAAAAGGTTATTCAATAAACAGTTTTTGCCCCGGATATATTTTGCTTCTTGGGGTTAAATGATTTATTCGAAGAAATTGCTCCAGGGGCATATTGTGTTTTAATGCAATATGAAAAGGACTATCTCCGCGTTTCACCCGGTATGTGCCTAAATAATTGCTTGACGAACTT
Organism: Desulfobacteraceae bacterium; assembly: GCA_030593145.1. Lineage (GTDB taxonomy): Bacteria > Desulfobacterota > Desulfobacteria > Desulfobacterales > ETH-SRB1 > ETH-SRB1. Next base: position 2,986 of record JAUVHU010000043.1, on the reverse strand, counting down.
TCTTTCTTGCGTCCAGGCAACTTTAAGACCTGTTTTATATGGAGAGTTGTTGACCTTAAATTGTTTAAGCTCTGAATCTTTTTTGTTGTTGTACCATATCGTCTGGCGATAATCCAGAGAGAATCGCCGCTTTTAACAACATGATTTTTTGCCGATTTATATTTTGGTTTACTGTATTTTTTTTGTCTGGATATAATTGTTTTTCCTAAGGGTATTTTAAGTGTTTTGCCTGCGACTATAAAGTTGCGCTTGCGTATGTTATTTGCGCGGGCAATTTTGCTCATGCTTGTGCGGTATTTTCTGGCAATGGTGGAAAGGGTTTCTCCGAATCTTACCCTGTGTTTTGCAAATGCCCGTCTTGGGGTAGATGAAACAGGTATTTCATCCAGCTTCGCAAGCAGTATGTCGGTTTTGCCCACAGGAACCCTGAGTGGGTATTTGTTGCCAGGCAGTATTTTGTAACGGAGTTCACGGTTAAGTTCTTTAAGTGTTTTTTCCTGTACGTCTATTTTTTTGGCAATATCCTTGAGGTGGATCTGTTTTGATATAATAACTGTTTCATATTCCATGGGCGGAGAGATACTTGTTGAATCCAACCCGTATTTATCCAGGTTCTTGATTATATGAAGGGTGGCAAGAAACCTGGGGACATATCTTGCGGTTTCTCTGGGAAGGAGTTCGTATAGATCCCAGAAGTTGTCAAGGTAGTTAACATTCTGTTTACGTATTAAGCGCAGCACTCTTCCTTCTCCGCAATTATAAGCGGCAAGCACTGTTGTCCAGTCACCAAAGATTTGATGCAATTCTTTAAGATATGCGATCGCAGCTTGTGTTGATTTAATAGGGTCCATCCGTTCATCTATATAAATATCCCGTTTGAGACCGAACTTGTATCCGGTTGACGGTATAAACTGCCAGAGACCAAGAGCTCTGGCCTTTGAAAGAGCATGTATCTTGAATCCGCTCTCAATAAGTGGAACCCAGGACAATTCAAGAGGCAGGCCGGCTTTTTTAAACTCACTGATAATATATGGACGATACCTGCCTGATCGTTTGTATGATTCAACAAAAAATTTCTTCTCATTTCCGGAAAAAAGAGCAAGTTCTGCCTGTATATGCTTGTTCATTACCATTGGGATCGCGTTATGGTTCCCATTGACAACGATATGACGGGAAGCATAAATTTCAAGAATCCGTTTTGATATCATAAAACGGAGGTCTTCTTTTTGCCGTATTAACTTTGGTTCGTCATACGTCTCGGCGCTTAAAATCAAAGAATATGCCTGATCCAGGGCTTCAACAGCATCATCAAGCTCTCCTTTTTGCCAGAAGTCCTGGGATGCCTGGCAAAAGTCGAGCGCTTCGTCCATGACAGACTGAATCTTTTTTTCAGGAGATAAATTGTCATCAATATTGTTTTCGCTGCTTATTGTGTTGTTGATTTCAGACTTTTTGAACCTGTTGTTGGTACCGGTAGCGGCATTAGGTTTGTTATGAGCATGCAGGGCTCCTTCCGTCGGAACGGTGGAATTTGATTTAAAAACAGCAGTGTTAGTGTTAAGGAGGGGTTGAATGCATCCATATAAAAATAAGGGGAGCAACAGCGATACAATCGTGTAAATATGGCGTGATTTAATCAAAATAAATTCCTTGTCCTTGAACAGCTTAAATGTTGAGTTTAATTATATCAATTACACAAATAGCAGTATCCTTGTCAAGGGTTTATATTGTAATGAGAACTCAATTTTGATGGCGTCGTAAAAAGTTCCATCTACTGCGTTGCAGTAATTTTTCAGACTCTCAACATACTATATGTATGCTTTCGATCCTGAAAAATCACTACGCCTTGTATATGAAACTTTTTACTTAGCCATCTATAGTTAAATTAGTGACTTCCAAACAACTAAATCATGACCTTATTAATATGATTGACAAGTTATTTTCGGTTGGAGTGTCGCTAAGTGGCATAATTTAGCTTTTTACGAGACCATACTATATTATAAAATTTTCATAGATCATTAAAAATGATAGATAAACGGCGATATTGTTTGAAAATGAGCATTTATTGCTATTATTTATTAATAAAGCCCAATAATAGAGGTTGATATTCCAAAGATAGATCGTTATATATCTCTTTTTTGTAATCTGTAATAAGGGAGATTTTGTTGGAATATTAAATTCGCCAGCGTAGCTCAGCTGGTAGAGCTACTGATTTGTAATCAGTGGGTCGGGGGTTCGAGTCCCTCCGCTGGCTCCATTGTTATTATTTTTTGAAATCAAAATGGTGGGGTTCCCGAGTGGTCAAAGGGAACAGACTGTAAATCTGTCGGCAAAGCCTTCGGAGGTTCAAATCCTCCCCCCACCACCATCTTCAAAGCGAGTCGTATGTAGGAGATTTCGGTTGAATATCGTTATCGACATAAACATAATACTACATGACTTCCTACATGACTTTTACCGCATTCGGAGTTCATTTATGGAGTATTTTGTTTGATTTGTTCTTAATTCTGAATTTTCTTGAAGGTGACAATTAAAATGGAGACCTGCAAAAATGTTTTTGCAGCAGGCAAGGAAGCAAAAGGAAAGGATTTGTTGTGCAAGTCTTTTTTGAGCGGGAGTAGCTCAGCTGGTAGAGCTCTAGCCTTCCAAGCTGGAGGTCGCGAGTTCGAATCTCGTCTCCCGCTCCAGCCCTGAGATCTTAATGTCGCCCACGTAGCTCAGTCGGTAGAGCGCTTCCTTGGTAAGGAAGAGGTTCACCGGTTCGATTCCGGTCGTGGGCTCCATTATATATATAAATTGTTTTATAAATATTTTAAACTGAACTGTTTGGGAAAAATTTTTTGAGGGGAGGGCAGTAACATGGCAAAGGAGAAGTTTGAGCGGACCAAACCGCATGTAAATGTAGGGACTATTGGGCATATAGACCATGGTAAGACCACGTTAACTGCGGCGATAACGAAGCATATGGGTTTAAAGGGGATGGCGG
>JAUVHU010000052.1 GCA_030593145.1 Desulfobacteraceae bacterium | reverse complement strand
TTGATGGCTTCGTAAAAAGTCTTTTGTGAACGACTTTGAGCATTTTGGGAAAAAAGCAATTAAGATGTTCATCGTTAAGAAATGCAAGCTGTTTGAGGCCGTTAGGCCGAGTTCTTGCATTTTAGATGAACATCTTAATTGCGCCCAAAATGGTCATGAAGTGAATAAAATGGACTTTTTACGAGTTCATCAAATTTGGCCTCCATGCTTTTTTTAAGCCGTGAACGGCTACAATTTATAGAAACAAATCATAAAAAAAAGGGCAAACATCTAACAGATGTCCGCCCTTTTTTTTTAAACTTTTAGTTACAGATTACTTCTTCTTTTTAGGATGGCACTTTGCGCAGGTTGTAGGCGCTGCTTTTGTACCGCTTTTCTTGTTGAATTTTTTATGGCAACCTTTGCAATTGTAATGGATTGCTTCGGCATGATATTCTAATTTTTGTTTCTTGTTAAGCTTTGGAGCGCCCTTTCCTTTTGGTCTTTCACTTGGTTTCTTATGGCACTCGATGCAGTTTTGAACATTGTCACCTGTTTTCAGATTATTTAGAGGTTTGTTGTTTGCATCATGGTGACAGTCTCCGCAGCCTACTTTGTATTCTTCAACATGTTTCTTGTGGGAAAAGGTAGCTATACCTTTTTTATGTTTAGAATAAGCCTTGTTATTCATCTTGACAACATCAGGCACCTTGGTTCCAGCATAAATACTGGTTGCAAGGAACAGAGCAGCAATTCCTACAATACCTATAATTACTAAATGCTTTTTATTCATATTGCCTGTTTTACCTCCTTTTTATTATATGAATTCATTAAAATAAAAAATTTCTGTTACAATTGAATTGCCTATCAAGCACAAACAATTTTGTCAATAATAAAGAAAATATTTGATTATCAATTCTCATCATCCTTATCTTTTTTTTTACCAAAAGCCCTGGCTCCTAAGATGCTTATTTCATATAGAAGCATTAAAGGCAGCGCCATCATAATCTGAGTTATAACATCCGGCGGTGTTATTATGGCAGCGCCGACAAAAAACAGAATCAGGGCATATTTTCTGTTTTTTTTCAAAAAGTCGACTGAAACTATCCCTAATTTAGCCAAGAATGTAATGACGACGGGGAGTTCAAAAACAAGTCCAAAGGCAAGAAGCAGCTTAGCGGAAAAACTTAAATATTCCTTCATTGATGGAAGAGCCTGTATGGTATCAGAGGCAAATCCAAGAAAAAATTTAAATCCAAAAGGAAAAACAACAAAATATCCAAACAGGGCGCCTCCTATAAAAAAAAAGGAGGAAATGAAAACTATAGGGATAAGAAGACTTCTTTCCTTTTTATATAGACCAGGAGCAACAAACATCCAGAATTCATACAGGATAACCGGGGCGGCCAGCATAATAGCGGACAGCAAAGCTACCTTTAAATAAGTAAAAAAAGCCTCGGGAAGACCTGTGAATATAAGCTTGTCACCTGTTCCCATTGCAGATATCAGAGGACGGGACAAAATTTGAAATATTTGTTCCTTGAATCCGTAGGAAGCAACGAACCCTATACCGATAGCTATAAAACAGACGACAAGACGCTTTCTCAGCTCTTCGAGGTGTCCGGTAAAAGGAATTTTCTCAGCCTCATTCATCTTTTACAGATCCTTCCGGCCCTTCCTTTCCCGGTTCTTTATTATCTTTTTCATCATCAGAAGAAGACAGATAATTTTGAGCTTTATCTTCAAGATCAACATTTATATCGATTGTTTCCTTGATATCCTTATTTATGTCATCAAAGGCTTTTTTTACATCTGATAATTCATCATCCACCGCAATGGATTCTTTAAATTCTGATGTAGCTTTTTTGAATTCCCGCATTGCCCTTCCCATTGATTTTGCAAGATCAGGAAGTTTTTTTGGGCCAAGCACAATAAGAGCTATGGCCAAAATTAAAATCAATTCAGGCATTCCAATGCCAAACATATAAGTACTCCTAATTAAAATAGACTAATAGAGACCTTTGAAAAATGTTTATTACCTACTCATTTTCCAAAGTACTGTCAAGCCTGATGGGCTTGTATGGTGCAATAAAAGAGACCTTTGCAAAACGTCCTCTTTTGCCCGATTACTGCGTCAGACTCAAATTTCAATCCTCGAAATATTCAATATATTCCTCCGGTTGAACCTGATTTAAAATTTGGTCGCCTTCCTTGTACTCGAACAAAACTGAACTTTTTTCAAAGGTCTCTAAAAGTGTTGGGAAAGCAACCATTTCACTCGACCACTCAACTGCTTAACCATTTTCCTGTTCGACTACTCGGCTAATTTCCGGTTTTAGAATAAGAAAGTACAATTTGCCCAAATGCTTCATGTGGCCGGCGGCGATTTCAGCATATAGCCCGTTTCCGTAAAACAGGTCTGCGCGACCAGGGCCTTTAATTGCTTCACCAGTATCATGGTTTAGAACAAAACGCTTGAAATTTCTCCAAACATGAATCTGTCCGGTACTATTGATTAAAGGTTTTTTAGTTTCAATAAATGCCAGAGCTCCTGCTGGTAATATGCTTCTGTCTAAAGCTATGGACCTTCCCGGAGTCAATTTGACATTAAGGCAGCCAAGTGGGCCTTCTTCTTCAATTTTGAAAAATATATAACTTGGGTTGTAATTTAAAACCCTTTTAAGTTCTTCAGGGTTATTGTTTAAATATGCCCGGATTTTTTGCATTGACATCTGCGATCTGGAAATTTTTCCATCTTCAATAAGCAGTTTTCCTATACTACGATATTGCCGGCCGTTTGAGGTATGATAATGAACATTAATGAGTTGACCATTATCAAGGCAGATTTTTCCTGAGCCCTGGATTTGAAGAAAGAAAAGATCAACCGGATCATTTACCCAGGCAATTATTTCGGTTTTTTCTTTAAGAAAACCATCATTATCGATTTCCTTTCGTTCATGATAAGGCACAAATGCCTGATCAAAATACCTTCCGATTATCTTTTCTCCTTTAAACCGTGGCGAAAACAATGAAAGGTCAACAGTGATCAGATCGTCCGGACGGGCATAAACAGGAAATCTGTATTCATTACTTTGCCTGAGACTTCCCTTTAAAATCGGTTCATAATAGCCTGTAAAGAGTACCTGTCCGAGCTTCCCGCCTCCGATAGACTTGTAAACCAGGTAGTAAGACCTGACAAACTGGTTTAAATCCTGGTTTGACGGTTTTGTTTGAATATAATTTTTAAAATGTTCCAGAGATTTAATCATGTGGGCGGCACTGAAAAGGTTATTTCCAAACTTAAACTTTTTTGCAGGGCAAACCTTTTTGAGATATGAAATACTATTACAAATACTGTACTTCAGCTTATCATATTCCATATCATCTGAAAAAACCGGATATTCTGATAATGAAACAGGATGTAGAGCTGTTTTTGGGGAAATATCGGGCTGTATTTTGTAAGCAGCACATCCAGCCATAAAAAGGAAAAGCAAAATGGCAATAAGATGTATATATCTAAGGTTTTTCAAAGACACTTTTTTGACAAGATTAGCAGGAAAAATTAAACCACGAAGGACACGAAGAGGCGCGAATGTTAGAAATAATGCTTTTATAATTTTTTTGCGTTCTTTGTGGTAAAAAAACATAATAAAAAAAACTCACATTATGACAGTTCACGGTGTAAATTGTTAATTATTTTCTTTTAAAGACGCCGTTTTTTCCGCCTGACTTTTCAAGCAGATAAATATCCGAAATAACCATTTCTTTATCATACGATTTGCACATATCATAAATGGTAAGCGCTGCCACAGAAGTTGCTGTCAGAGCTTCCATTTCAACACCTGTCCGGCCTAAAAGCCGGACTGAAGTTTCGATTCTGATAGAACTCGCTGTTTTGTCAGGGAAGAAATCAACAGATATATGTGTAATATTCAGAGGGTGACACATGGGAATTAATTCATAGGTCTTTTTTGCCGCCATAATACCGGCAATGCGGGCTGTTTCAAGAACATTCCCTTTTTTGACCGCTTGATTATAAATCATTTCAAAGGTTCTTGAATTCATTGTAACAACACCCTGTGCAACGGCAATTCTGTCGGATGGCTGCTTGTCTGTTACATCAACCATTCGCACATGTCCTTTATCGTCAATATGTGTAAAGTCCTGCATTTCAAACTCCATTTTTTACAAATGTAACTATAGATGAAACTTTTTACGAACCGTGTTAGGTGTTGTGATATCTATAATATGCCGCGCAGGTTCCTTCGCTGGAGACCATACACGGGCCAACCGGATCCATTGGTGTGCAGACCTTTTTATATAGAGGACACTCGGGGGGTATCTTCAAGCCTGTGAGAATCTCGCCACAGGCACACCCCTTGGGATCTTTTGATTCAGGCGCCGAAAATTCAATCATCTTTTCAGCGTCAAAGGCGGAAAACTTTTTTCTGATTCTTAAACCACTTTTTGGGATCACCCCTATACCGCGCCAGGTAACGTCAGTTGTTTCAAAAACATCCTCCATGATTTTTTGAGCCTTTTCATTTCCATCAAATGTTACAGCCCTTGAGTATCCATTAATAAGTTCCGGAGAGCCTGATTCTATCTGCTTAACAAGTAACGATATCGGCTGCAATATATCCAATGGTTCAAAACCAGCAACCACGCATGGTATTTTATACTTTTCAAACAATGGAAGATAAGCTTTTGTACCGATAATTACGGAAACATGTCCGGGTAGAATAAAGCCGTCTATTTTCACATCTTTTGTTTGCATCAGGGCATCAAGGGCAGGAGGAACTGTTTTGTGGGCTGAAAAAACAAAAAAGTTATCAAGCTTTGCCTCTTTTGCTGAAATTATGGTAGCCGCAATAGTCGGAGCCGTTGTTTCAAAACCCACGCCTAAAAAAACAACCTTTTTGTCAGGATTCTTTCTCGCAATTTCAAGAGCGTCAAATGTGGAATACACAATACGAATATCCCTGCCGTTTGCCCGCTCCTTTTGAAGGGATGAATCGGTTCCGGGAACCCTAAGCAGGTCTCCAAAGGTAGTCAGAATAACATCATTTGCCCTGGAAAGCCCTATAAATGCATCGATTTCCTTCTGAGCTGTAACACATACAGGACAACCGGGGCCGGAAAGAAAAGAAATGGTTTCCGGAAGAAGCGCACGGATTCCGCTTCTAAAGATAGACATCGTATGGGTGCCGCACACCTCCATCAAGCGGATATTTGTCTTGCTAACCTTTTTTATTTTGTCAACTATTGATCTTGCGATTTCCAGATCTCTATACTCATCTAAATGCTTTATAGCCATTGGAATAACATCTCCCTGAATCCCCCTTCAAAAGGAGGCTTTATAACTTAAGTTAATGATATTGCTTGTCCGGATTATCATCCATTTTAATCGTTTATCGGAACATTTGTCAACTGTTTGCCACAGTTGCCGCAATCATTGCCTGACCAAGGGAGATGCCGCCGTCATTGGCGGGAACCTGTGTGTGAGTAAAAACCTGAAATCCCTTTTCTTCAAGCTTTTCCATTAAGCCGGTTAAAATAATCGAGTTCTGAAACACTCCCCCGCTAAGCGCAATGCGATTCAGACCGCTCTCTTTTCTTACAATGTTACATAATTCTGAAAACATCTTTATAATAGTAGCATGAAATTTACTGCTGATATCCGAAGGATGAACTCCTTTGCTCATGTCATCAACTACGCCGCATACAATAGGCTGAAGAAGAATTCTGTGCATATCCCCAGATATCCATTCAAAATCATAGGTTTTATTTGTATTTTTTTCCGCCAGCATTTCCAGTTCCATAGCAGCCTGACCTTCAAAAACGACATGATTTCTGATTCCGATTATAGCCGCTATTCCGTCAAAAAAACGGCCAAGACTTGATGTGGACGGAGAATTTATCTGTTTTGAAATCATCTCAACTATAAATTGTATCTTTTTTTCATCAATTTCCTTAAACACAGGAAGATCAAGGCTATATAACTCTTTGCCAAATGCATCATAAAGATATGAAACAGCCATTCGCCATGGCTCCTTTATGGCCGCCTCGCTTCCAGGCATAGAAACATATGACAGATGAGCTGCGCGTTCGAATCGCTTATCTTCGGAAATCAGTATCTCTCCCCCCCATATATTCCCGTCGGTTCCATAGCCGGTGCCATCAAAGGAAAGACCTATTACCTGGCCATCCAGCCGGTTTTCCGCCATACAGCTTACAATATGTGCGTGGTGATGCTGGACCGGAACCTTTTCAATATTCTGTTGCTCAAGTGCATATGTTGTGCTCAGATAATCGGGATGAAGATCATAAGCAATAAGCACAGGATCAATATCGAGTATTCGTTTCATATGCCTTATGGTCAACTGATAAAACTCATATGTCGCCTGATTTTCAAGATCGCCGATATGCTGACTTATAAAGGCATTATTTCCTTTTGTAAGGCAAATTGTACTCTTTAACCCTCCGCCGCAGGCAAGTATATGCGGAACCTTTTTCTTCAAAAAAACAGGAACAGGAATATACCCCCTTGATCGACGTATAAACCTGGTATCGCCGGATGTATGTTTTACTATCGAATCATCGCTTCGCAGGTAAATATCCCTGTTGTGTATAAGAAAATAATCCGCAACTTCCGAAAGCCGTTTTAAAGCATCTTCATTGTCAATGCAAATCGGCTCTTCGCTCATGTTACCACTGGTCATAACCAGGGCGGTAAAACCATATTGTAACAGCATGTAATGAAGAGGAGTATATGGAAGCATTGAGCCAAAATATCTGTTTCCGGGCGAAACCTCCTTTGAAATAGGGTTTGGTTCCTTCTTTTTCAATATAACAATAGGACGATGGAACGACTTCAGGAGTTCTTCTTCTTTCGGTTGCACATATGCATATTCGCGAATATGTTCAATATCGCAAGACATTATTGCAAGAGGTTTTTCCTCGCGATGTTTTCTGCTTCTGAGCATACTGACAGCATCATCGTTTTCAGCATCTACGGCCAGATGGAATCCGCCGAGCCCTTTAATTGCGACAATATAACCCTGCTTTAAAAGCTTTGCGGTTTTCTCAACAGGATTTTGGGCATCAAGTTTTTTTCCGCTATTATCATGTAAAGAAACATGAGGACCACATTTTTCGCAAGCATTTGGCTGCGCATGAAATCTCCTGTTTTCCGGATCATCATATTCATTCTGGCACATTTTGCACATCTTAAAATGTTTCATCGAGGTTTTTGGACGGTCATAGGGGATATCTGAAATAATGGTATATCTGGGGCCGCAGTTTGTACAGTTTATAAATGGATATTGAAAGCGACGATCGTCCGGGTAGAACAGCTCTCTAAGGCAGTCGTCGCAAATAGAGACGTCAGGCGAGATAAGGGTTGAGCAGTCTGCCTGGTCAATGCTTTGAGCGATGGAAAATTCTTTGAAACCTTTAACTGTTTCAGAATGAATCGAAGTCTCTGTGATATGAGCTAACGGCGGGCTTTTTTCAGTAAGATCCCGGCAAAACGATTCAATATTATCTCTAATACCTTCTATATGTATCGTCACACCAGAGGAGGTGTTTGCAATATCACCTTTTATTTTATATTGGGCTGCCAGTTGATAAACAAATGGCCGAAAACCAACTCCCTGCACTATACCGTTAATATTCAGTTTTTTTGCAACACAATTACATGTCATGGCATTCTTACAGTCCATAGAGCCTGTTGTACAAAATAATATAAGCACATAGTTCGATCGTCGAATCTGTTATAATTCTATAAAGCTGTTGAGCGCCTTCGTAGCCCTGGTGAGCAGATCCAACCCTGTTTTATTAGTTTCATGCACGAGGCCGGCCAATCCGAGGGTGATCTTCAGGCGAACTTCATTTGTTTCAAAAATCTTCTTCTTTAATAAATCCTGCAAGCGATTAGAGACTACTTGGGCTTTTTGAATTGGGATTTGAGGCATAAGTATGGCAAACGTCCGGGAATCAAGCCGGCCCAGCGTATCGCCATTTCGTACCTGGTCGGAGAGGATTTTACCAATGAAACGAAAAATCTGGTTTTTGGCATGGTAAACCGAATCGTAGTTCGTCATATCAAATTCGATTCTCATGAGATAAAGCGAGAGGTCGCCGCCGTATCGTTTTGCTCGTTGGGTTTCCATCTCCAGTATTGCCAGAAATCCATTTTTGTGATAAAAACCTGTCAGGTCGTCCACAAGAGTTTCCTCTAAAAGGGAGTAATTTGCTTTTTCCAATCGGTCGCAAAGGATAGCCAAAAGATTAAAGAAAAATTTATTTGCGGTGGGTGGATATAACCATTGCAGCCTGTTGATCATCTTCCAATTGATTTGCAAAAGCTCTGCCGGTTCGGTTGCAATCACCGTGCTCGATTGCCGGATAGAGCGGAGGAACCCCTTTTCCCCGACTACATCACCTACTTTTATGAGGTTGACCACTTTATGCATGCTAAGTTTGCGTTCTTGATTTTCATTAATTAAAGGAATAATTTCATTCATTGCGCCGGAAATGACCGCATACATGGAATCGCTGGGATCTCCTTTATAGAACAGCACCTCTCCTGAGTCGATCTTTTTAATAGCTCCGGCCATGAATACATAGTGAACCTGTGTACGAGACATACCTTTGAAAAGTGAAATATGCCGGGGATCCTTTCCGAGTTTCAATCGTACCAGATCCCACAAAGTCACCAGATTTACGTGCAGCATTAAAGAAGGGAGAGGGATCATATCTCCAACCATGGCCGAAATCATGGTGATCATCATCATGATGCCAAAAATCGAGGTGGGCTTGAAGCTCGAATAAGCGAGGATGGAAAAACCCACGCTAATGGCAAGTGTGGTGAAAATAATCGGCCGCCCCACCTGTTTTAGTGTCTCTTTGAGCGCCCGTTTTTTATCCAAATCCTTTTTAAACTCATGGTTATAGCGGACAAGATAGTGAATCGTGTCGTCTACCGCCAATCCGATGGCAATACTGGCTATAAGGCTGGTTGCCATGGAAAGATCGATTCTGAACCAGCCCATTATTCCGAAACAGACGATAATCGGAAAAAAATTTGTAGCAATAGCAACAAGCCCCACTTTAATTGACAGAAAGAGAACAAACATGATTCCGAAGACAAGAATGATTGTAAGAGAAAGACTCTTAATTTGCCCCTTAGTCAAAAGATGGTTACTTGCGGAAATAACAATACCAAATCCGGTTACAGTCCACGTAAGATCTCCGGAAAAATTTTGTTGAACGTGCGCAAGAATCCTCTCCCGGGTCTGAAGAAAATCCCTGGAACTTGAAATATGGGTCAATAGAAGAATATTTGACTTTGAAAGGTCTGTATTCATGAAGCGTGAAAACATATCCTCTCCGAGCATGATTTTATAGTTGTTGATTAACATGTTTATCTCAAAAGCTTCTTCAGGGATGGCGTAGTACTTGGGTTCGAATTGATTGAGGGCATAGTTGACCAGTTTTATGTAGTCGACAAAGGATAAGGTTTTGTCTACTCCTGGAAGTGTTTCAAGAAATTTCTGGGCACGTGCAATTTCACCAAGGCTTATGGGATCCTCGAAATAATCTTCATTTTTGCTTTCCATAACTACATTAATCGGAAAACTTCCGGACAGATCCTGATAGATATCATGAAAGTGGCGGCTTACAGGGATATCTTTCTTAAAATATTCCATTGGATTTGTCTCAACCCGTATACGAAACATACCGACAATACAAAAAATAACCAGAACTGCGATGAGAGGCAGGGTGATTTTTTGATGATTAAGGTTAAGGCTGATAATTTTGTCAATAAAACGATCGAAGAAACGATCGGTTCTGTTGAGGTCTGTCTTCTTCTTCCTGGGCAGAGGGATGAGAACCATCATCGCCGGGAAGAAGGCAAGTAGAATGACTATGAGACTGAACATGCCGAAGCAGGAAAAGATGGCAAACTCACGAATGGCAGTGATTCTGTTGACAAAAAGAGAGCTTATTCCAATAGTAGTAGTAAAGATGGCTAGAATGGTTGGAAATGTTATGTTGGAAAAGGTCGAAAACACTGCATCTACAGGGGAGTCGGCATGCTGTACGCAGACGAGATACTCAGAAACGATATAAAGACAATAAGCCGTTCCAATAGCGATAAGAAATACCGGAACGATCATAGTCAGCATGGACAAAGGGATGTGGATCAAGGCCATGAAGCCGAATGTCCATACAAGTACAAGTGTTATACATGTAACGGGAAGAAGAACGCCTCGAATATTCCGGAACACAAAGAAAAGAATTATGGTGATGAGCAGTAAGGTGATTGGAGTAAGCCGGAAAAAGTCCTTTTCAGTGAACTCGGCAAGAGCCTTGGAAACCAGCGGCATGCCGATCTGATAAAGGAACAGGTTACTGGGCGCGCCCGCGATTATCTTCTCTACGCCCTGAATAACAATTTCGTTCCGGACTCCTTTTCCCAAAACCAGGGTCAGAACGGTTGTTTTATGATCCGCTGAAATAAGGTTTCTTTGAAACAGATCTGCCTGTGTTACCAGATCCGCGAATTTTTCCAGGCTCCACCTTCCGGTAATATCTATGTCATTCTTGATGCCGGGAAGGCTGATTACCCTTCTTACACCTTTGATTTCGGAAGCAGCCTTCGCAAGACATTCAATCTTGCGAAAGGTGGAAGGATCAAACACGTTCTTGCTTTTGACCACGACCTGGATAATTTCGTCGGAACCGAATATTTTTTTAAAGGCTTTATAGCGGGATGTTTCAGGAATGTCTTCAATTGCCAGGTCATAGATAGAAGTACGAAAAGATAGCTGGGGAATATGCAATGCAAAAAATAGAGTGACAGCCAAAATAACCAGAACAATTGTCAATGGCCGGCTAAGCGCTATTTTCAGCATCTCATTAAAAGAAAAATATTTTGAAAACCGGTTTAGCGGTGGCTCACGATGATCCATATAAGATCCCGACAGTAGCTTTAGGTTGGATTTTGACTATTCTGTATCTATTAGAGAGGCTGCTTCTTTGAGCAGTTGTAAAGTTTCCATAGCAACAGTTTCATCAATTTTATGCAAAGCAAAGCCGGCATGAACGATAACGTAATCTCCAACCTTTGCATCCTCAAGGAGAAGGAGGCTGACCTTTCTTTGAACGCCATCAACATCTATCGTTCCTATATTGTTTTCAATTTTTATGATTTTAGATGGGATTGCGAGACACATTCAGTTGCTCCTTTTTTATAGGAAACTCCCAGACGGTCGAGTTCACTTAGTACCATGTTTATTACAGGATCGATTTTTGTCTGGATTTGCGGGGTCAAGTCAATACTAAGCGTCTCAATATCTTTCGGTTCTACGCCGACTATAACAGTTTTCGGAACCTTATCAAGAGCCTGACACAGGGTTAATGCTTCAAGAAAATCGATTTGATGGAGAGAATTTTTTGCTCTAATGCGTTCCTGTATCTGATCACCTTCCAAGCGATATAGAGATCCGACCTCTCCTTTATTCCGGATAACATCAACAACGATAAGCTGGTCAGCTTCCGAAATTACACCAAGAAGACTAATGCCAAGAACACCACCATCAACAATCGAAACATTATCAGGAAACTCATAAAGCTCCTGCAATTTTTCTATAACACGTATGCCGAATCCTTCATCACTGCAAAGTATACAGCCAACACCTAAGATCATAATTTGCTGGGAGTTCATGTTCGAAATATTACCTATAATATTTATAATATCAAATTAATATCCATACGATCAACAAAAATAGATTAATATGATACAGCTTGAAAATTAGTATAGTTTTTAATATCAAGTAATTACATTCAAGGGTGAGATGTGTTAAACAGGCTTGGTATAAAAATAAATTTCCCCCTTAGCCTCAATTAAATGAGGCAAAAGGGGGAAATTATACAAAGAACCTTAATTTATAATACCTTGATCTTGTAAACCTGGTTGGAATCAGGATCAATTATATGAACGGCACAGGCTATACAGGGATCAAATGAATGAACTGTTCGCAAGACCTCTAACGGACGTTTGGGATCCGCAACTGGTGTTCCGATAAGAGCTTCTTCTACCGGTCCTAACCTGCCTTTTTCACATCTTGGCCCTAAGTTCCATGTTGAAGGCACGACATATTGATAATTTTTAATCTTCTTGTTTTCAATCTCAATCCAGTGACCAAGAGATCCTCTTGCAACGTCATTCAGTCCAACGCCCATGGCCTTGTCAGGCATTGTCCATGACTGATAGGTTTTAGTATCGCCGTTTTTAATATTTTCGACCAGCTTCATAACCCATCCAGGCATGGCATCGCCGATAACTATTGTCTCAAGTCCTCTTGCCGCCGTTCTTCCAAGAGTTGAAAAGAGCGCTGTTACCGGAATGTCGAGTTTTTTCAATGTACTGTCAACCACGGCTTTTATATCTTTATGTCCTCTTGCATAAGCAACAAGCACCCTTGCGAGAGGACCTACTTCGCATGCCTGTCCATCATAGCGTGGCGCCTTGATCCAGGAATATTTACCGCCGGTTCTGTAATCTCCATGCTTGGGCTTTGTTTCTCCTTCATACGGATGTTTAGCGCTTCCCTTTTCATACCATGAACGGGTGACATGTTCTGTAACCTTTTCCTCTCGCGCCATTTTCACGCCGCCAAGATTCCGTTTCATGATCACGCCTCTCGGCATAAGCAAGCTTTCAGGTTCCTTATCGCTTTCAGGAAGGTCTCCCCATGCCAGAAAATTTGTGGTTCCGCCGATTGCTCCCCACTCCTTGTAAAAGGAGGCAACAGCCAGCAGATCAGGAATATAGACATTCTTGATAAAACTCTGGGTTTCCTTTGCAATATACAGAAATTCAGCTATACGATCAGGAGTTAAGTCCTTTACGCACGTTACGCCTCCGACAACAAGCGACTGCAAATGCGGATTCTTTCCGCCGAATATGGCATGCATTCTCGCTGCTCTGGCCTGGAGACGAAGCGCTTCAAAATAGTGCGCTGTAGCCATTAAATTTGCCTCGGGCGGCATTTTATATGCCGGATGTCCCCAGTAAGCATTGTTCAGTGGGCCGAGTTGACCGCTCTCAACAAAGGTTTTAAGCCGCTGCTGGATATTCTTATAATAAACTGTGCCGCCAAACGGAGCGTTGCTCACATTGTCGGCAAGCGCGGCTGTTTTGGCCGGGTCGGCTTTTGTAACTGCGCTTACAACATCTACCCAGTCCAGAGCATGAAGATGATAAAAATGAATAATGTGGTCATGTTGAAACTGTGCTCCGTGAAGAAGGTTTCTGATTATACGCGCATTTTCAGGTATCTTGACGCCCACCGCATCTTCAACCGCTCTTACCGAAGAAAGAGAATGTGTATAAGTGCAGACTCCGCATGAGCGCTGGACAAAATGTTGAGCGTCTCGTGGATCCCGCCCTTTGAGAATCATCTCGATTCCCCTGAACATCTGCCCTGAACTCCAGGTGTTTACAACTTTGCCTCCCGCCACCTCTACTTCAATACGAAGGTGGCCTTCTATCCTGGTAATAGGATCTATAGTTATTCTTTTACCCATATTATCTCCTCCCTTTTTTTCTTAAAAAGGATTATTATTTACTTTTCTGCCTACATTTCCTCATAAAATGGGCTCATCTTGTCCCAGAAATCAGGTTCACTGCATCCAAGGCATGGATGTCCTGCTTCAACAGGCCAGCTCGTGCCGTCATTGAACTTTGCAATCGGGCAGTTATTGTAGGTTTCAGGTCCCCGGCAGCCCATCTTGTAAAGGCAGTAGCCCATGGCCGCCTCTTTTGAACCAAATTCTGTAACAAATTCATCATTTTCAAAATGAGACCTTCTCGGGCACTGATCGTGGATGGTTTTACCATAGGCAAAGAGCGGTCTGCCAAGATCGTCAAGAGCCGGAAGTTTGCCAAGGAGGAGATAGCTTACTATCGTGCCGATCAGATTGATCGGATTGGGAGGACATCCAGGTATATTCAGAGTCTTCATGCCAATCGCATCTCCGACTCCTTTGTACCCCCCTGGATTTGGTTTGGCCGCTTGGACGCCGCCATATGAGGAACAGGTTCCCACACAGATAACGGCAGCAGCCTTTGGGCAGACATCTTTTGCAATTTCCAGGAATGTCCGGCCGCCAATTTTTCCATAGGCTCCATTGTGTTTTGTAGCAATTGCTCCCTCAACAACGCAGATGAACTTTCCATTGTGTTTTTTAACTGCCGCGCGAAGATTCTGTTCTGCCTGGTGCCCTGCGGCAGCCATGATGGTTTCATGATATTCTATGGAAAGAATTTCAAGAACCAGATCGTCAGGATATGGATACGTGGACCTTAAGAACGCTTCGGAACACCCTGTGCATTCACCGAAATGTAGCCATATAACGGGTGGACGCTGTGTCGGGGCCGCGAATACTTCTGCCACCTTTGGAACGAATGATGATGAAAGCCCCATGGTAGCTGTGAGGAAGGTACAGTACTTCATAAAGTCTCTTCTTGAGACCCCTTTCTTCTCCAGCCTTTCATAAAATTCACTTGTTTCCTTTTTCATTGGCACCTCCTGATGCTGCTATAAGGTTACAATAAATACTGTCAAACAAACGGTTGTTAATATTAAAAAGCCCTGCAATAAATAATTGCTAACTAAAATATTATGTAACTCAATACATGATACAAGTCAAGAAAAATAATAATTCCAGATATTGCATATAGTTATTATAACAGGTAGTTAACGACTCAATTGCTTAGCGTGAGACCTTTGCAAAACGCCCTCTTTTGCCCGATTACTGCGTCAAGCTCAAATTTCAACCCTCGAAATATTCAATATATTCCTTTGGTTGAACCTGATTTGAAATTTGGTCGCTTTCCTTTGTATTCTAACAAAATTGAACATTTTTCAAAGGTCTCAGCGTTTGAAGGAAAACCTATAAATTTTAAAAGAAATTGTCATTTTGAGGTAAGATACGGTATTTTTTTCTGGAACAAACTATATCAGCCGCCTAAAAAACTCCATAAAATTCCTGCCGCAATTGCTGAACCAATAACGCCCGATATGTTTGGAGCCATGGCATGCATCAGAAGAAAATTTGTCGGGTCTTCTTTCTGGCCGACTATCTGAACCACGCGGGCGGAATTGGGAACAGCCGATACGCCTGCAGCGCCTATAAGCGGGTTTATCTTCTGACGCATGAAAAGGTTCATGAATTTTGCAAAAAGAACACCTGATGCCGTTGCCACAGCAAAAGCTGAAGCGCCAAGAATAAAAATACCTATAGACTTGCTGGTAAGGAAAATGTCGCCCTGTGTGCTGGCGCCAACAGCTACGCCCAGCAATATGGTTACTGAATCAATAATAGAAGTGCGGGCTGCCCTGGCAAGACGTTCAGCCACTATGCTCTCCTTTAAAAGATTCCCGAAAAAGAGCATGCCGAGAAGAGGAAGTGCGCCAGGGGCTATGAAGCAGCATAGCAAAAAACCAATTATAGGAAAAATCATTTTTTCTTTCTTTGAAACCTCACGAGGATCTTCCATCCTTATAAGCCGTTCTTTACGTGACGTAAGCAATCTCATAATGGGTGGTTGAATTACAGGAACCAGAGCCATGTATGAATAAGCGGCAATCGCAATAGGACCTATAAGATGAGGAGCAAGTACGGCTGTAAGAAAAATAGCCGTAGGCCCATCAGCCCCCCCGATAATACCTATTGATGCAGCTTCATTTGGAGCAAAGCCAAGTGCAAGGGCTCCTAAAAAAGTCGAAAAAATTCCCACCTGGGCCGCAGCCCCCAAAAGCATCAACGACGGGCGCGCAAGCATCGCGGAAAAATCAGTAAGAGCTCCTACACCTAAAAAGATTAATGGCGGATAGATATCATGCATAACGCCGTAATACATGTAATTCAAAAAACTGCCTTTTTCATAAATTCCGAGTCCAAAATCCCTGATAACAGGAATATTGCCCATCAAAACACCAAAACCGATCGGTATCAGAAGAAACGGTTCATAACCTTTGGCTACCCCTAAATAAATCAGCACAATGCCCACGAGAATCATTATGATATTCTGATAACCGGCCAGCGCAAAACCGGTATTGGACAAAAATTCTATTAACAGATTTACCATTGATTAAATCTTGCTCCTCTTTTTCATTGATGAATTCGTAAAAAAAACGAATTGCACGGTTCGTAAAAAGTGATTTTCGGACTTTTTACGAACTTGTCTTCATTGAAACTTTAATATTTTTTTCAATCTCATGATTCCAAAGGAAATAGCCATTTCCGTCAGGAATTATCAGTTTAGCCCGGAGTAACTCGTTAACACTTGAGCGTGAATGCAGGATGCCGCATTTTTTAGAAAAACCAAGAAGCTTTGGCAGCGAAAATGGTTCGCCCATTTGTTCAATTAAAAGTTTAAACCGGTGAGTAGACTCTTTAACATTCTTAGGCAAAACCAAATCAGAGGCAGTTTCCTCTGACCTGTGTTTTCTCCGCACAAGTTTTTTTATTCGTTGCCAATAAGTATGTTTCCTATCCCAGAATTCAAGAACTTTGTGAATTTGGGCAATAATAAGAGAAAGTATCATAAGCCCTGTAAAGACTATTGAAATTCCCAAAGCAGACAACTGCCAGCCATTATGTGCTGATATTGCATCTAAACCGTACAATTAAATATCTCCTGTTAAAAAGGGCGATCTATCTGAAATAATCTCGTTGATTTTTTTCATTATTTTATCACTTAAAGCAGGATCGCTCTTAATAAGACTTAAAAAGTCCTGACCTGGCATTGATAAAACCTCACCATTGGTAAGAGCAGTTGCGGTTCCTGTATAGTTAAAGGGTGCAACAAAAGCGGAGCATCCCATAACGTCACCCTTGTTGTGCAGAGTAATTGCCCTGCCTTTGTTAAAACTGATCATAAAGTTGCCGGATAATACTATAAAACAGGTATGAGCAGAATTGCCTCTGCGGGCAATCACTTCCCCTTCTGTTACTCTCGTTTTATGCATTAAGGAGGCGATCTGTTCCATCTCTGCAGGTTTTAAGTCTGCAAAGATATCTAATGATTCGATTAAGCTTATATCTACAGTCATTATTAATACTTTCCAATAAAAAAATCAGATGTACTCTTTTTTTTTATCACAGGCTCTGGATATTTACGAAAAGGTTCTGTGAAAAAAATCGCAAAAATTGGGAGATGATCCGAATATCCGGCACCTATATGTCTGCCTTTTCCTTTTTTTGCCCTTTGCCAGCGATAAATTGCATTTCTGTTGAACAGATAATCGGGATCGAATTTATCAAAAGAATTGTCTATATATGAAATCCCCTTGTCATTGTAAAGTCCTTTGGATAGAATAATATTATCAGGACTGCTTTTATTGCCAAAAAAATTATACGACCAGCGCCTCTTCATATTTACTTCAAGCCACAAATTATACAGATATTCATTGCCCGGCTGCATTGTCAGTATTTTTTCGTTTACTATGTTAGAACCATTTATAGTTTTCAGGACATGGTTAATTCCTGTAATATTGTCGGTATCGTTTAATTTTTTGTTATTTACAAAAGTTTTGTATTCATTGTAATTTGAATTAAAATCACCGATTAAAACAAAGTCTTCATCATCTTTTAGTTTGTCAATTGCTTTTTTAAGAGCTTTTGCATAATCTATTCTATGGCTTTCAGAGCCTTTTTTTGATTTCCAGTGATTAATAAACAGAATAAGGTGGTTACCTTCAATATCAAGGGTTACTTTAAGGATGTTTCGGGTAAATTTATTCTTTATCTTGATTTCTTCTTTTTTTATAATCGGATATTTTGATAGAACGGCGCATTTAACTGTTACGGTTCTTGAGTCGTCCGCAATTTCAAGATAAGGATAATTTACATTAAAGGATTTTAACTTGTTTGCCAGACAAACAAGAGATTTTTTAGACTCCACCTCCTGTAAAGATACAACATCAGCTTCGAGGTCTTTTATCACCCTGGCAATATTGGCAATTTTAATATCAAATATAGCTTTTGTCCAGCCAAAACGTGTATTTGGAATATATTCAAGGTATTCTGTTCTGTCATGTGTAAGATCGAAGAGATTCTGCAGATTATAACTTGCGATTTTAAAGGTTTTAGCTTCACTTGAAGTAAGACAAAGAAGCATAAACAGTAAAATTGTTATAATTGTTGTTTTGAGCATGAGACCTTATTTTCGCAATAAATCGCTCAACTTAGGTGATAGTTTATCAAAATCGAACATTTTACAGAGGTTTTGTCTTGCGTCAACAATAAAAATATAGCAGGTACAACAAACAAATAAAACTAAAATTGATGGCATCGTAAAAAAAGTGGGTTTTCGACTTTTTACGAATTCATCAATGTTGCTGGAGCAATTTTTTTCTTATTTTAGTTGAATCTAAAATAAATATTTAATAATGGTAATGATGATGGCCTCGTAAAAAGTCCATTTTATTCACTTCATGACCATTTTGGGCGCAATTAAGATGTTCATCTAAAATGCAAGAACTCGGCCTAACGGCCTCAAACAGCTTGCATTTCTTAACGATGAACATCTTAATTGCTTTTT